>DAOVDI010000098.1 GCA_030669585.1 Acidobacteriota bacterium | reverse complement strand
TATATCCTATCTTGTTAGGGATACTTCCCATCACGATGATAAATTCGTTATGCGTGATTATCTCATATACCGGTATCAAACAGCCAGGAACAAGGATAATTTTCGCAGAGAGTTTTCCAAAAATTTAAAATTTTGGCGTGGTAAGTTGGAAAAGAACTAGAGCAGATTTTATCCTTTTTTGGCCGGATGTGTTAATAGATTATTTATCGGTCTTGTACCCAGAAGAAATCGATAGAAATTTTCGAACCCTGAATATTATGTTCGTTTCCTTCAAAAACTACTGTCAGTTCATGACGGCCGGAGCTTAGATCCATATTCTGAAAAGAGAAATTTCGAAGCAGGGTCCTGAAGGGGCGATAAAGATCTATTTTTTTTAGATCATTGGATAGAAATACAGGCTTCCCGTCAATTTGAAAGGAAACTTTTCCGGAACAGGGAGTCAATCCTAAAACAATATGAATTCGTTTTTTTCCTGCTTTTTCTACATCAAAAATGAAGATTTTTTTATCTCCGGGATTGTCCGGGGTCCATACCAGGCATTTTCCACCAGCCCATAGCTGTGCAGGCTCTACAGTAGTGTTTTTCTTTTCCGTGATATTGTTTTCAGCCGCATAAAATACAGAATTTATTGCTCCCATTCTTGCTGCAGGGAACCATTTTTCAAGAAGCTGGGGAAATCTCACATCATCGGGCATAAGGGCTTTGTGATCATCCATCATCCCAGGTCTTGCATAGTGATAGCCGATCCTTGCATAAGAAAGTCCGGAGATCCGCTCGTGGCTGTATAACTCCATGTAGAATCTGATGTTGTTGTGAAAAGGAAGAGTATCAAGAATATGCCAACGAAAATTTGTGACAAAGCCTCTGTTTCCAGGGCCATCGTTCCGGGGCTGGCCGCAGTACGGAAAATAAAAGATATCGGGTGATGACCAGGAATAATTGTAATAATCCTCGGATCCTGTTCCGAAAGTTGAAGGAAAGGTCTCGTCGTCAATAAATATTTTTTCATCGCCTTCTCCCCACCAGCTTCCGTAAGGTGTGGGAATCGGGCTTGGATTAAGGAGAAAGGAGGCCGTACCTACATAAACCCCCTTCCCATTTCCTGCAAGAAAAGGAAGGTCCTGAACGTCTTTATTGGAGGCGATCAGATTATGATCAACTCGCCACCTGGCCCGAAAATACATAGATCTATTTTTGTCCCAATTATATGTTTTCGGAAATGCTGAGGCAGTTATGGAGATTGTTTGATCGCCCTGGTTCTCCAGGAATATTTTCATAGAGTCCTTAAAAGGCATAACAAACCGGCAGATCATGGTCCTGTCCTCTTGTACGGAGAAGGGTAGAGAAGTATAGGGATTGATGCCCGGAGCCGCTCCAAAAAAATCACCGATAGGGGACTGCACATGTCCCCATGGATAGCTGTCACAATGTATGTGAAGAATGGTTTGCCGTAGGGCTTTGTTTATATTATCAGCCTCGATCTTGAAGGTGAGGCGTTCTATCGCTTTTGGTCCCTGAAGCGTCAATATTCCTTTTTTTTCAAAAGGCATTAAAGTGACTTTCAGCCTGACCTCGGGATCTATTGAGTTGACGGAATAAAGCTTGTCAGGATCGGACAAAACAGCAGTGACCTTGTCGATGGTGAATCGATAGGTAGACAGGTCTTCGAGTGAAAATGTGATGACCTTGGTCTGTGGTTCGTACCGCCTTACTCCAACCTGATAAAAATGGATGGTATTTAGATCGCCTTTCCAGATCATACGCATGCGTTTGGCAAAGGCAATAGGAGTATAGGATGCGTCCCGTTGGTAGATGGTCGATCCGAAAAGCTCTTTGTTGATACTGTTGATCTGGGGAAAATCATCATAGGTATTGTGAAAAAAATCAATGGCTGGTCCGTCATATAACGGGTTTTTCTGGTCGTCCAGAAAAAGCATTATATTCCCGCTGATAGCTGCGCTCCAGAGACGGACAATGGCTCCCGGGCCTTTAATATCGGCGATCAGGTATTCTCCGATCCCTTTTTCATCAGGTTCTCTAAGTACTTTCTCAAAATTCGGTATCGGCTCCCTGCCGAATCCATCCGAGTTGGAGAACCAGAAGGGACCACCTGGAACCTTGCTTCTGCGGTCATAAGATGAATACTGAACGGTTTTATAATATGGAGCTGGAAACTTGGTCAGGCCGTTCATATCGATCATTTCCCGGAATAACTTCCCGGTTGTAATGACTTCTTCCTGCTGGGCAAATCCGGGTGAGAGAAAAAAACATGTTACCAAAAAACAAAAAACGAAATAAACAGCATTATTTTTCATGATTTACCTCAAAAATGATTAAATATTATGGCATAAAAACTTTTTCTTAGATATACAGTATAATTTAATGAGTTCATAAATAAAAAGGAGTTTATATAAAAAG
The DNA here is from genome assembly GCA_030669585.1 of Acidobacteriota bacterium. Taxonomy (GTDB): domain Bacteria; phylum Acidobacteriota; class Aminicenantia; order Aminicenantales; family Aminicenantaceae; genus DAOVDI01. The sequence goes on along the minus strand of DAOVDI010000098.1, from coordinate 5,643 downwards.
GAGTTATTATGAATAGATCTCATCAAAAATTTTTATTTGCAGTTTTACTGATCGTTTTTGTTTTAATCACCATACCCTTAGAAAGTAGCGGTCAGCAGGCGTCTAAGATTAATAAGATGTTTGAAAAGATGGAATGGAGGAACATCGGTCCTGCTGTGATGGGTGGCCGTGTAGTTGATATTGATGTTGTTGAAAAGCAGCCCTGGATCATATATGCAGCTATTGGTCCAAGCGGTGTCTGGAAATCAGTTAACAATGGATTCACCTGGGATCCTGTTTTTGAAAAAGAAAACTCGGTTTCTGTTGGGGATGTAACAATTGCCCAATCTCATCCCAATATAGTCTGGGTTGGAACAGGAGAGCACACCTGCCGTAACAGCGTAACAATTGGAGATGGAGTTTATAAATCAGAGAACAGCGGTAAAACCTGGAAACACATGGGACTGAAGAATACGCGCCATATCAGCCGCATCATCATCAATCCCGGGGACCCCAATATAGTTTATATAGCGGCCATGGGACATCTATGGGGGACAAATGATGAGCGGGGAATCTATAAAACTATGGATGGAGGAAAGACCTGGGAAAAAATCCTGTATGTTAATGAAAAAACAGGGTTTGCTGATCTGGTCATGGATCCTTCGAACAGTCTGACTCTGTACGCTTCAGCCTATGAGCACCGCCGTTTTCCCTATTATTTTTACAGTGGTGGACCCGGGAGTGGGCTCTACAAGACAACAGACGGAGGGAAAACCTGGACAAAACTGAGCAAAGACCTTCCTGAAGGAACCCTGGGACGTATTGGAATTGCAGTGTCAAGAAGTAAACCCAATGTTGTCTATGCTCTGATCGAAAATAAGGATGGAGGGATCTGGCGCTCTGAAGACCGCGGAGAAACATGGAAGCGGACCTGTGATAACAAAACCTACAAACATGTAAATTTCCGGCCTTTTTATTACAGTCAGATCCGTGTCGATCCGTCAGACGATAAAGTTATCTATGTATTTTCCGGCGGTAGTTATATATCCAGAGATATGGGAAAAAAATTCCGGTCGATTTCCGGGGGAACTCATCCCGACCACCACGCCCTCTGGATAGATCCGACTAACCCTCTTCATCTGATAGATGGAAATGACGGTGGGATCGATATCACTTACGATGGAGGAAGAAGCTGGTATCCCGTTCAAAATTTAGTTCTTGCTGAGGTCTATCAGATCGGCTTTGACATGCGGGACCCATATCATGTGTACTGCGGTTTACAGGATAACGGATTGTGGGGTGGACCAAGCGCTACCTATGATGCGCGAGGGATCACAAATGCAGACTGGTATATGGTTGGCGGTGGGGATGGATTTTATGTACAGGTCGACCCTGCGGATCACAACACCATTTATGGCAATTCTCAAGTAAACGGCCTTTACCGCCATGACCTTCGCACTCGTCTGGGTAAAACCATACGGCCCTTGGCTTCGCTCAAGGACCGGCCCTATCGTTATAACTGGAATTCGCCCATCCTCATTTCTCCCCACGACCCCGGCACGGTTTACACAGGTGGAAATTTTCTTTTCAGGACCATAAACAGAGGCGTCTCCTGGGAAATAATCAGTCCGGATCTGACCACGGACGATCCCAAAAAACAGGAGGATTCCGGAGGTCCTATAACTCCGGACAATTCCGGAGCAGAAGCCCACTGCACGATCATTACCATTGCCGAATCTCATGTTAGTCCAGGAGTGATCTGGTGCGGAACGGATGACGGAAATGTACAGATCACACGTGATGGGGGAAGTATCTGGAAAAATGTTGTGAAAAATATCAAGGGACTGCCTGCCAACACCTGGTGTTCCCGTATTGAGGCTTCTCACTTTGATGCAGGTACGGCCTATGCGGCATTCGACGGGCACAGAACGGATGATTATAACACTTATGTGTACAAGACTTCTGACTATGGAAAAAACTGGAAATCAATTAAAGGTAACCTTCCTTTTGGGTGGATACATGTTATTCGGGAGGATCTGAGAAATAAAGATCTGCTCTATGTAGGAACCGAATTTGGAATTTTTGCCTCCTTGGATGCAGGGAAAAGCTGGTTTTCAATCCGTAATAATCTTCCCACAACAGCTGTGCGGGACATTGCGGTACATCCTATGAAAAACGACCTGATCATCGGGACACACGGCAGGGGAATATGGATACTGGATAATATCGGCCCATTACAGGAGATGTCATCAGAAGTTCTTGAAAAAGATCTTCACTTTTTTGAAGTCAGGCCCGTTACACAGTATTTTCCCTCCTCAAAATATGAGGTGTTCGGAAATCCCGGGTTTATGGGAAAGAATCCTATGTACGGAATTACTTTTTATGCCTATTTTAAGATAAAACCGCCTGAAATCCCCAAGATATTCATAAAGGATCAGAAAGATGAGCAGATCTTTGAACTACGCTTAAAAAAGAAGGAGGGATTACAGAAAGGATATTGGACTCTTCAATTTTCCCCAAAAACAAAAGATGGAAAAGTCATCAAGTCATCCGGTGTTGGACTTGTGGCAGCGCCCTATGTTCTGGCCGGGACCTATAAGGCGGAGATGAAAGTCGGTGATGAGTCCATTGTAAAAACAGTCGTCGTGGAACCTGATCCTCGTGTCGAGATCAATGAAAAACATAGAGCCAAACAGACAGAACTCGTCGTCCGTACAATGGCCACTCAAAAAAAGATGGGATTATCCGTAACCGCGGTAAGCAGTATTCGGAGAAAATTTGATAAGATTAAAAATAGTGTGAAAGAAAAAGAAGATCTTTCGGAAGAAGTAAATAATGCTATCCAGAAATTTGAAGAAAAATTCAAAATATTGGAAAAAGACATCCGTCCGACAGGATTTATGTCCCTGAATTCTCTTGAGGACACACTTCGAGGAGGAAAGGTTTCCACCAGGCTGCTGATGCTCGGCATGTCTCTGGGAGGATTTCCATTTGAGCCTACAGAGACCGATCTGAGTCAATTCCAGGAACTTTCTGATCATGTGGAAGTATTGGTTCAACGTTTAAACGGTTTCATGAAAGAGGAAATACCTCTGCTGAATAAAGTACTTAAGGATGCAGGTCTGAAAACACTGCGCGCTCCAAAACAGGTCAAGCTTTAAAACGCGTTAGATCCTGATATCGGGGAGAGATCCGATCCCATTCTGCCTGGCGTCGGATTCCATAATCTTCTGAATTTCAATTTGAATATCTTTATCCGGGGTGTCGGGAGAAGTGTCCTTGAGGATTCTCTTTACTTCTTCACTGGCGCGTTCTGCGAAGGATTTGCTGCCCAATGAGACCCAATAATCATAGGTGTCTCTGTCAATGATCCGGGGGAAAATGTGTTCTTCCCGGTACCATTTACGTGTGTGAGGCATGGAAAGGAATTGGCTTTCAGGAGTGAAGTCTTTAAACAGGTCAGTGGCGATCGGGTCATCTCTCTGGGCGATCCCCTGAATCAGGCGAAGAGCCATACTACAGATCTCGTTGTCAATAACGAGTTTTTCAAGGCTCTGACAGCTCTCAAAGTCCATCATGCCCGGTCCTGAAATAACATTGATTCCTGCAAGAGCAGCTAAAACAGCTCCAATTCCAGTTTCCAGACCGGCCTGCGTATCGTTGATTTTGGAATCACTCAGGCCCATATAGGCATGAGTGGGAAGGTTGAGGCTTTTTGCGATCTGGGCATAAGCAGAATCGATCATCATTGTTTCAATGGCGCCCATAGGGGTTGTCCCTTTTCTCATGTCAAAACTGGATGGAGAGCCTCCGAATATGACGGGAGAGCCCTTTTTTGCAAGCTGTGTGATGACAACACCTGAAAAATTTTCCACACAGTGCTGTACAAGTGTTCCGGCTATGGTCACAGGTGAAGTTGCTCCTGTCATTCCCATGGAAATGAGTTCAGAAGGGATTCCTGCGTAGGCGCAGTCGATCAGGCTTTGTGTGGTCAGGTTGCTCCATTTCAAGGGAGGAGAGGGGCAGGCATCAAATATGGCCAAAGGTTTTTCTTTCAGTGACTCAGAACTTCCACGGACCGCGACGAGCATGTCAAACATGGGTTTGAAACCTTCGACCCGGAAAGTTCCGGTCACTATGGGTTTGGAGCTGAATCGGAGACCCAGGTAAAGGCGGTAAGAATCTGATATAATGTCCGGTACATCCATACTGATCAAACCCGTGCTCTGAAAATCATAATGTTCCATTGAATCAATAATGCGGGCAAAATCAATGACATCTTTAGTCTCAGCTTTTCGCTGGATCTGGGTTTTGTGATCCAGGATATTGACTGCAGCTGAGCCCGGGTTGAAATGCACTTCATCATGACCGACAAGGTATGCGGTCTCTCCGGTCCTGTCATAAAGTGTAATTGTTTCAGGAGCGCTGTCAAGAGAATCCTGAACTAATTGAGGAGTGATATAGACTCTCTGGTAATCCTTATCAACTTTCATATTTTGAGCTTGAAAAAGGTTTAATGCTTCCTTGTTTTCAACAAAAACCCCCTGCCTTTCCAGAATTTCCAGGGCTTCAAAGATGATCTTTTTAACAAAATCATCATTTAAAAGCTTATATTTGGGTCGAATGGTGTTTATCATGTTGTTCCTTTTATGTGTTTTATTTTCCTGCAAGAACCAGGACTAGTTTGACAGCTGTCAATGCGTTTTCTGCATAACCGTCAGCCCCGATTTCATCAGCCCATTTCTGGGTAACAGGAGCTCCTCCCACAAGGACCTTGTATTTACTAGAAAGATTTTTTTCTTTGAGTCTTGCCATGAATCTTTTTTGTCCCAGCATGGTTGTTGTCAAAAGAGAGGAAAGACAGATGAAATCCGCCTTTTCCTGTTCCGCCTTCTGGATAAATGTTTCCAGCTTTACATCCGCTCCCATGTCAATAACATCAAATCCATTAGCAGACAACATGGAAGCGACAAGATTTTTGCCGATGTCATGGATGTCTCCCTCAATCGTGCCGATTATGATCTTTCCTTTTGACTGGGTCTTCAATTGTAATCGGGTGAGGGCTGGCTGCAGTATTCGCATTGCTGCCTTCATACATTCTGCGCTGGAGATCAGCTCAGGAAGAAAATATTCTCCTTTTTCCCACAAGTCTCCTGTTTTTTGGATCCCAGGGACAAAACCCATGTCTATGACCTCGTTAAGATCCATTTTGCTTTCTACAGCCAGGGTGGCCAGGCGTTTTGTTTCAGTAATCTCTCCATCAGTGATGGATCTTGACATAGCTTCCAATAAATTTTTCTTCTCCATTTATTTTCCTTTCTCGAAGTTTTAACCTGCTTTATTCATAAAAACTGCCGATAACCTAACATAATTTCTTATATATAATCCAGTACCCGTTTATCTCGTTACTCTCGTTTGTCTCGTTACTCTCGTCATTCCCGTGGAAACGGGAATCCAGTCCAAGGAAGAATAGTCTATAGGAGTCAATTCTTTTCACTCGAACCCTCGACCCCTCGAATCCTTTAATACTATTTTTATTATCGGCATTTTTTCCCTTTCAGGCGGGCCGAATCTCGGCACACCTGCTGCGGTATGACGGGTTTGCGGTGGATAACCACAGCTTCACCCGCCATGCCTTGCATCTGCACCAATCTCGACCCGTGA
>DAOVDI010000003.1 GCA_030669585.1 Acidobacteriota bacterium | reverse complement strand
TTTTTGATAGTCTGGCTCATGAATTATTTTCAGCCCTGATTGAGCGGGCGTAGTTCAGTGGTAGAACGTCTGCTTGCCAAGCAGAAGGTCGAGGGTTCAAATCCCTTCGTCCGCTCCAGATTTTCCTCTTATTTTTTAAGTCGCTTAGGAGGGGGGCAAGCTGGCATGGAATTTGCTGCTATCTATCAGCAAAGGGATGGATGTTTTAATCGTTTTTGAGGGAAGGTTCTTTTTACCCCTATACTTCACCAATTATCCGAAATCTTCAGCCATATCACTTAAAGCGCTTATGCGTTCTCCGTATAAAATCTTTACAAGGGGGATGAGATGAAAAAAAGCATTTTTTTTATACCTGTCATTCTTTTATTATTTATTTCCTGGAACAAACAAAAAGCTGAATGGAAGGGATCAATAGAAGTCGTTGATGGGGTGACAATCGTCAAAAATCCCAAAGAGCCGATGTATGGGGAAGAAGTATTCAGCATTGAAGAAGAATTTATCATAGGAAAAACAAAAGGAAGCGAAGATTATATATTTTCAGAAGTAAGAGATCTAGATGTAGATTCTGAAGGAAGAATATTTGTCCTTGATTACAAGGAAACTAATATTAAAGTATTTGATAAATCAGGCAAACATGTAAATACAATTGGACGAAAAGGACAGGGACCAGGTGAATTTCAACGCCCTTCTCAGATTTATTTGACACCCCAGAAGGAGATACTCGTGAATGATACTGGGGCACGTCAGCTTCATTTTTTTTCTTTAAATGGAATATTTAAACGTTCAGTATCCCAGACAAATATGACTTTTTTTGGTGGCCCAAAAGTTGATCAAAAAGAACAAATAGTAGCTGCTCATTTAATCACGGATAAGAAAGTAACTTATATGTTAAAAAAGTTTGATTCCCGATTGAAAGAAGTCTTGAAAATATTTTCCACAGATATATTAAAATTCCCAAATCTCAACCCATTCTTTCCACGGGCTTCTTGGGAAATTACATATGAAGGAAATGTGATTTGGGGGTTCCCTGATAAATATGAATTGAATATTATCAACTCAGAAGGAATATTAATTAAGAAAATCATCAAAGATTATAATCCTGTCAGAATTACTCAAGATGACAAAGACAATTGTATAAAAGAGAGATTTGGAGGATATGACAAAGTCTCACCGGGAGTAAAAATAGTATGGGATGATTATTACAATGCTTATAGAAATTTTACTATTGATGATGAGGATAGGATTTTTGTTCATACCTATGAAAAAATATTAAATGAAAATGGTTTTTATTATGACGTTTTTGACTCAGAGGGAAGATATATAGCCAAAATTCCACTCAAAGTTCAGCCACAAATTTGGAAGAAAAATAGGCTCTACACCATTGAAGAAGACGAAGACGGCTACCAATTCGTCAAACGATACAAGGTTACCTGGAATTATTGAGGCCGATAAGTAGTTAGAGAGCTCAAGAGGAGGGAACAGGATATTTAGCGGATTGAAGCAGTTAACAGTTTGATTGGACACAATCCCAGTTTTTCGATAGAATATCAAATGCCTGACAACTCGCCACTCGCTGATTCGGAAACAGATGTCACGGCTCCTTTTTTATGGCAGTAAGGCGCGGTACCCAAGTGGTTAAGGGAGGGGTCTGCAAAACCTCGATTCGTCGGTTCGAATCCGACCCGCGCCTCCAATAGACTTTCAAACCTGAAAATGGATTCTGTTGACAACCAAAATATAAAAATATATAGTGCTATCAAATTAAGATATATAGGAGGACCCGGATGGATTTAGTATCACGTGCACAAGGAATAATACTAAAACCCAAAGAAGAGTGGGACAAGATCAAGTCTGAATCTCCAAAGATCGTTGAGCTGTTCACTTCATATGCCATGATACTGGCAGCTATTCCTGCTGTTGCTCAGTTTATCGGTATGGGCTTGATCGGCCGAAGAGTTCCGTTTATTGGATGGTACAGGTACAATATCGGGACTGCATTGATCTATGCTATTCTCACATATGTATTTACCCTGGCTACTGTATATGTATTTGGGATCGTGATCAATGCTCTTGCACCTACATTCTCATCAAAAGCTGATGCTGTCAATGCCATGAAACTGGCTGTTTACAGCATGACTCCAGTATGGGTGGCAGGCGTGCTCCACATCATCCCTTTTCTCAGCATCCTGGTACTATTGGCCAGCTTTTATGCTTTTTATGTCCTGTACCTGGGTTTTAATTCACCTTTGATGGGAACACCCAAAGACAAGATTGTAGGTTATCTGCTTGTCAGCATCGTCATCTACATCGTGCTTATGGGAGTTATAATGCTCATCATGGGAGCGATCTTTGCAGTCGGCGGAATAGGGAGCAGCAGGTTTTACTGATCTTTTATTTCGCGAACGATCTTATCAAAAGCTTCCGAAGGTGAAGGCGCGGCAATTATCGGCCGTCCTATGACTATGTAATCCGCGCCTTTTTCTATTGCCTGTGAAGGCGTCATTATTCTTTTCTGGTCATGTGCAGATGACCAGGCAGGACGGATTCCCGGTGATACAACAAGAAAGTCCTGACCGGTTTCTTTTTTAACGATTTCGATCTCCCAGGGTGAGCAGACAATTCCATCCATGCCCGAATCTTCAGCCAGTTTTGCCAGTTTTATGACCTGCTCTTTTGTATCTGTCGATATTCCGATCTCCTGGATGGATCTGTCATTCAGGCTTGTCAAAACAGTTACAGCCAGCAGACTTGGTTTAGGAAGCCCTTGATTCTCCGCCTCGGAACGCGCGGCATCTGCGGCCCGGTTCATCATATCTCTCCCGCCGGATGCATGAAGAGTCATCAAATGAGCGCCATAGCGTGTGCAGACCTTAACGGTCTCAGAAACAGTGTTGGGAATATCATGCAGTTTTAAGTCGAGAAACACATCCTTGCCCTGTGCTCTTAGGGCCCGGAGAAAAGAAGGTCCTTCGGCAGTAAAAAGCTTTAACCCGACTTTAAAGGTTTTTGCAAATTCCAGTTCACGCACCAGAGAAAAAGCTGCTTCTTTATCCCCGACATCCAGGGCCACAATAATCCGTCCGGCCAAATCCCGATTGTTTATCATTCTCTATGCCTCTTCTATCAAATTTGGACTTTTCCTATGATCTCCTCGACCCTGTCAATATTTTGGTTTTTGCAGTAGGTTTCTATCTCGCGGATGATTTGAATTGTTGCGTCCGGATCAATGAAGTTGGCTGTTCCAACTTGTACAGCAGATGCTCCGGCCAGCATGAACTCAACCGCATCCCCGCCGGTTGCAATACCCCCCATACCCAAAACCGGGATATTGACGACTGACGCTGCCTGAAAGACCATCCGAACGGCAAGAGGCTTGATGGCCGGACCGCTGAGCCCACCGAACACATTGGCAATCTTTGTTTTTTGTGTTTCGATGTCTATCGCCATGGCCAGAAAAGTGTTGACCAGGGATATTGCATCTGAACCGGCCTCTTCAGCGCTTTGTGCAATTTCCACGATGTCTGTGACATTAGGGGAAAGCTTGGTGATGACAGGGCACCGGCTTATTTCTTTCACCCGTTTGACGACGGAATATGTCGCCTCCGGATCCTGAGCCGGGCACTTCCCTTCTTTTTTTACATTCGGGCAGGAAATATTCAGCTCATACGCGGCAATTCCTTCAAGACCGTTCAGAAAATCGACGACCCTGGCATATTCTTCCTCGTCCTCACCGCAGACATTGATGAAAACCGATGTATCGTACTTTTTCAACTCAGGGAGGATCTCATCCGCAAAGTTTTTCACGCCTACTCCCTGTAAACCAATGGCATTGATCATACCACTCGGAGTCTCTGCGATCCGGGGAGGAGGATTTCCTTCCCGGGGAGAAAAATAGAGGCCTTTGACGACAAAACCACCCAGCTTTTTCAAGTCCATGAAAGGAGCAAACTCCAAACCATAGCCAAAAGTGCCGCTTGCAGCGATCACAGGGTTCTTTAGTTTGATGAAACCCAGGTCAACAGATAAGTCAGTCATGATGATTTATTCCCATATAATCCTGTCAGCAGGAAAAACCGGTCCTTCCTGGCAGATTTTCGTCCATTCTTCAGCCCCGGACATTCGAATCTTTTTCACGCAACCCCAGCACGCCCCGAATCCGCATCCCATAATAGATTCAAGGGACAGTTGGGCAGGAATGCCATTTTTTTTGGTGATTCCGGCTATCTCCTCCATCATTAGATCAGGCCCGCAGGCAAAAACAATCTCAGGATTTAATTGGTCCATTTTGGATTCAAACAGCCCGGTCACAAATCCTCTGAATCCTAACGATCCATCCTCCGTGGAACACATGAGGCGTAAATTTTTTGCCTCAAAACGCTCCTTTAGAGGAAGATCCCGGGCGGTCTTCCCACCGTAAAATACTGTGACATCCGAACCCATGGCCAGAAGTTCTTGGGCTAGAAAGTAAATCGGCGCAATGCCGCGCCCTCCGCCGACAGCAGTCGCTCTTTTTTTTCCGATCCCGTTCTTTATATCGAATCCATTTCCTAAAGGCCCTAAAATATCCAGGTCTTCTCCCTCTTTTTTCCCGGCAAGGAGAGTTGTCCCGATCCCGGATGATTGGAAAAATATCTCCAGGCTGTCCCCCTCCCTGGAATGGATGCTGAATGGACGCCTGAGCAGGGGGACGGACCTGTCAGAAACCCTGGCCATAATAAACTGCCCAGGTAGCGCTTTTTGCGCGATCTCGGGCGATGTTATTCTGATGAGATAATAATCCCCCCAATTTCGTCTATAAGTTATCCTTGCCGACGGGTCTTTGATCATGAGAATTGATTCTAACATTTTCGCCGGGAAAATTGAATCGTCACAAAATTCACGAGTCGAGGAAAGGCCAAGGGAAAACAGTCTATTGAAGTCTATTGAGGTCCATAGAAGTCTATCGAAGTCGAAATAAGAAAAGAGGCGAAAGGCCAAAGGTGAAAGGTCAATGTAAGACGTCATTCCCACGAAAGTGGGAATCCAGTATAAAAAAAAGATAGACTGGATTCCCGTTTGCACGGGAATGACGTAAATTAAATGACTTTGGGCTAAGCTGTCCTTGGCCTCTTCTCTTATTCTGGCTTTTCTCGCCTTCACCCTTTCTCGCTTTTCTCGCAGGCGTTAGCCGCCTTTGGGCCTCTTTTGCATTGGCCTTTGGCCTCTTCTCGAACCCTTGATTCCTTGAACCCTTTTTTTCAACGTATCGGCCAGTTTTTATGAATAATTCAGAGAGCCTGCTTTATTCACGGGTCGAGATTGCCGTAGCTGCAAGGAGTGGTTCGTGAAGCTGTATTTATATACTGCGAACGGAACACGACGAAGCCACTACGGTGAGATCGGCTCGCCCGAAGGGTAAAAAATGCCGATGATTTTTTTTATTGACGATCTATGATATTCAGCACTCAATTTATCCCTGGTAAAATCCTTTATTGAAAGCTATGACCATCCAAGACAAATATGGGAATCGGCAGTTTTTATAAATAAAGCAGGGAAATTGACAGGTCCGTTGTTTATTTGACATAATTGCATCATGAACATCTCAAAGAGAGGGATCGAGATCCAGGCATCCCCTATCCGGAAACTGAAGCCTTTTGCCGACAGTGCGATCGCCAGGGGAATCAAAGTTTACTTTATTAATATCGGCCAGCCGGACATTCCCACGCCTCAGCACGTCTGGGACGCTATGAAAAACTTTGATGAGAAAGTACTTAGTTACGGTCCAGCTCAGGGTTTTCTTGAACTGAGGCAGGCTGTTGCCGATTATTATTCTGATTATAATATTTCTCTGAACGCCGACAATATCATTATCACTGTCGGAGGTTCAGAAGCCCTCCATTTTGCATTCAGTATCGTATCCGACCCAGGAGGGGAGATCATCGTTCCCGAGCCGTTTTATACCAACTACAACGGCTTTGCTACATTCGCCGATGTCAATCTTATCCCCCTAACCCTGAGAGTTGAAGATGGCTTTCGCCTTCCTCCTGTGGAACAGATAGAATCAAAGATCACGCCTAAAACCAGGGCATTTCTTCTTTGTTCGCCGAACAATCCTACAGGATCGGTCTATACGCAGGAAGAGATAGAAACGATTATCGGCCTGGTTAAAAAACACGACCTGTTTCTGATCTCTGACGAAGTGTATAAAGAATTTGTTTATGACGGCGCCAGGCACATCAGCGTGCTTGAATACAGTGACGTTTCGGACAGAGTTATCGTAGCTGACAGCATATCCAAACGGTTCAGCTGCTGCGGAGCCAGGATCGGAGCGATCATTACCAGGAACGAGGACCTTTACCAGGCGGCGCTGAAATTTGCGCAGGCAAGACTGTGCCCTCCCACCCTGGAACAGATGGGAGCGCTGGCCGCCTACCGGATGAAAAAAGACTATTTTAAGCCCGTAAGGGAAGAGTACCAGAAACGGCGTGATATTCTGTTTAACGGCCTAAAGGATATTCCCGGCATCATCATGTTTAAGCCAGGGGGCGCATTCTATATAGTCGTAAAACTTCCCATCAAAAACGCTGAGCACTTTGCCCAGTGGATGCTGACGGATTTTCAGATGGATAATGAAACGGTCATGGTTGCACCTGCACAGGGTTTTTATGCCACTCCGGGTAAAGGCCTTAATGAGATCCGGATCGCTTATGTGCTGAAAGAAGAGGATCTTATCCGGGCCCTGAAGGTCCTCAGGGCCGGGCTGAAAAAATATCAATCTCTATTCGACTGATCGCAGGCGGATAATCCATAAATATCCTACAAAAATTTAAATTACAAAGGCATTAATCGCTTTATTATTCCCTTCAAAAATCTCCTCTATCTTGTTTCCCCTGTCGATCATGATCTTATGCCATTTTTTACCTGCTGTATCAAATTCGACGGATCTAGTTTTAGGCACAAGGTCTACCGGAGCCTTGATCTCTGGAATAATACTTTCCGCTATTACTTTCCCATTTCTTTCTAATAATTCAATTCTAATATTTCTAGCGACACCATCTCCGATATTATGGACTTTTACGATCAGTGTATCTCCCTCCTGTTTTATATCCCTTTTCGGATGGATCGCTAGATCAGGCATATTGGCCGGCTGTTTTATTTTTTTCAAAAGCTTGAGTTGAACAGCGATATTCTTTTTCGAAGGTAAGGTTAGTTTTATGGTCGAAAATCTACGCAGCTCTATTTTCTCTCTTCTCAAAATATCCTTCTTTGAATCTATTTCCCCGTCATTATCAGAATCTCTGCCGACTTGCAGTAAATATTCACCCTTTGTAATCCGCCATAATCTCATAGTGATCTCCTGCGGCTCTGATTTGAAATTATAAAGGTTTACCTTTGCGGTTTTTTTGTCAGCATAAGATACAAGACGCGCAATATCAGGGTCAGAATTATCCCAACTTGCTGCTATTGAGTGTGGGTGAGGTTCTATGCGCCCCTGAAGTCTGCCCCCCAGAGCAGCAGTAATGAGCTGCTGCCTTCCAGGTGCGGCTCCCTGTTTATCGGTGTGCCTCATCGCTTTTGTCCATTCATACTCTTCTGTTCTGTCATATTTATTCGCAACATTCATCATCTCACGGGCAATTTCATTTTGGTCATCGATATGATGCGGCTCTGGTTCCGGGGATTTTCCCCAGTACCAGTAGACCTGTGTCAGCTCATAGTCCTGAACCAGTTTTTCTCCCCATAGTTTTGGTTCTTTTATGCGTGATTTGTTTTTTAACTCAAAAGGCGGAAGTCCTTTCTCTGCCCTTTCCTTATTGTTTCTATCCATAATATCTTTATAGACCCTGCCTGTGATCATCTCTCTTTCCAACACATAAGGATCTCCAAGCGCATAGGGAATCATTAGTCCTCTGCTGGTGAGGAAATCAGTGATATGAAGATAATCAATGGGCCAGATATCACAGTATCCGTCTTTGTAAATACCTAATTCTTCAAGACCGTCATAAAGTTTTAAAAAAGCTTTTCTTGAGATCTCATCTCCCATAAATGGAATACCGGCATAGCCAAGCGGTATAAACACATCATCATTGGAACCGCCCCAGAAGAAACCGTCTTTCCTCTGCATGCCCGCTATCCAGTGGATTGTCCGAAGCTGCTTTTTATACATTTCTCTTTCCCAAACTGCCCAGGACGGCGCATTAAAAGGAATATTTTCCGAAAGCTCCAATCTATCATATTGATTAAATGTACTCTTAAAGTCCCCGCCATAAATATAACCTCTTTCTCCGGTAATCCGTTTGTATATAGCGGCAATCTCATTATCCGGATCATGCCTTAATACGGCATCAGGCGGATACCACATATCATAAGGCCCTCCGAAATTGCTCCAGAAATTCATACTCTCACTTTGAGAGGTAATGTGGCTAATTTTCGTAGATACGCTTCCGCCAAAGAAAGCCCAGCTTTTTTTGCTTCTCTGTTCACCGGTAAATAACCAGGGTTGATAGTTATATTCCTTTATGTACTGCATCCTTGCCGGAATCATTTCATTAAAGGCATAATCTGAAAGAGATTTTTCTCTATCTTTGCTCAACACAAGTTTGATTTCCGGCGCCATATTGGCTGCTGCCGCAATTTTTTTATTATTTGCGAACATAAGCTCAACCCATAACCTGTCCTCGCTTGCAAGCATTATATCCACCGGGTCTAATTCTATTTCTATCTTTTGAGGTTTATTAAGTTGTTTAAATTCAGTGCGAATAACTGTCTGAGCCCATATTCTTGATGGATTTGCCGGATCTCTCAATTTAACCCACAAAACATCTGAATTTTCATCAGGGATTACATAAATTTTTAATCCAATCTTATCAACAGCTAGATCCGGATTCATGTCAGGGCTGAATAAATGGAACGGCTGCAGCGGAGCCAGATCAATAAAAGCCGGATCTGTTTTCCCTGAAATATTTGAACTCGCAAACAAGGTCCTGTCCTGTGAGCCTTTTAGTTTCAAGAAAGCATCAAGGTATCTTATATCAAGAGCTGATAAATTTTCCTGATAAGGTAACCGCCAGACAATATCTGCTGCGGCTCCTTCTTTTTTTGTTGTAACATTCCAGAGTTGAACTTCATGCAGCCTCATTTTACCGCTCAGGGGAAATTTCAAACTACCTTTGTCAATTAGACCAGGCGGAGTTCCATATCCGCTGACCAATGGGAAATGAAGCGAGGTGTTGTTTCCCATATTTAATTTTGTGGAGTAAAAGAAATACGGATAATTCTGTAAATCAATAATCTTATTCTTATTATTTATTTCTCTTTTCTCTCCTGAGAACACCTCTATTCCGTCCAGAACTCCTTCAAGTGAAATGTAATTGGCTGTTTCTCCCTGTTTAAGATCAATGTTCACTTTATCACCATGAAAATCGACATCTCCGAGAATAAAGGTGAACAACATATAAGGATGGGGCCAGGCAAGCTCATATCTCCCATCCATTACCCACCAGGCGGGAATTTTTTCATCGTGGCAGTCAGTAATTTCCGTCTGTTTCATAGACAATACATCTTTGTCAGCTATCAAGACCGGAAGCTCCAGTTTGTTAATATTCCCGTAAGAGGAAAGCAGCCGTTCTCTTGCTGGATTATCCAGGACAGCTTTTTTCTCCCTTTTTTGTGGCGGCGAATTTGAAGTATAAAGCGATGTTATCTCATCGTCGTTCAGAGAATAATCGAAAAAGAAAATTTCATCGTAGCAAGACTCAGGCAAAAATGGAGAGAAAAGACCCGGAAGAGGCGTCTGCCACCAACTGTCTTTCCCCCAGTTTGACGCAATGAGGCTTCCATCAAAATACAGTTTCAGACCATACGCTTTGTCATAAACCACAACGATATGCTGCCATTCATTATTTTTCCACACAGCTTTTTTTGACTTGATCTGATGATACCGGTAGAAAATATCCCTTATTGAGGCGCTTAGTTTCCCATTTTCATCCAGGTCGATTCTTAACAGATCTTTTTCCTTTCTTCCCCAGGCAATACTGCTCTGAATAAAAACAATCCCCGGATTTAACTCGGAGGTCTTTACCCAGAATGCGATGGAGCCTCTATCACCATAAAATTTCCCGGCTCCCCAATAATGGGGCTTTGTCCGCCAGTCTCCCCACATCGTTGCTACTATCAGGTCGAGATCTATTCCTGACTCATTGGCTGTTCCCCGTGTAACAGACCAGCCATGTTTTATGTGAAGAGCCTTTCCAAATTTTCCATCTGTGAGTTCAAGTTTTCTTCTTTTTAGTGAATTCTCAAGTATCTCTCCCGGCTTTGCATACCTGTAAATATTTGCAGATGAAAGAAAATCCGAAAGAATATCTGATTCTGTTTCAAAAGCGAGATGGAGCGTTTCTCCTGAAAAGTCCTTTTTGGAATCTTGTGGATGAGCAGACAGCACAAAAAGCAATGACAAAAAAATAACGAGATGTCTTCTCATGTTTTTCTATCTATATGTAATTTCAGTATTTCCCTAGAGGCGCATTCCCATGATTTATAACAAAGCAAGATGGTTTGCCCTTTGCGCCAAGCTTATTTACAGACCTGACCCGAAGCCTGTTTTTCCCCGGAACAAGCAGCCAGGAATATCGATCACCTCCGATCTTTCTCCATTTGGCGTCATCCAGATCGATCTCAAAATAGCTGAAATTTGGCGTATATGTCTCGAATCGTAAAAAAATGCGGTCATTTCCAAAACCTGTGGTCGCATCGACATGAACCAGATTCAGATCCGGCCACATATCCTGTGGCCTATCCGTGTGCCAGGAGTACTGTCTTTTTGGCGGGGTTCTCTCATCGTACCAGTTGATATATCCGTTCCACGGCCACCAGGATGTACCATGATTAAGTGGCCGGGGAAACGGTTTTTCATACCAGTTATTTCTGGGGATCATGCGCATAAAAGCTGCCTGTAAAAAACCGGTCAGCTTGATGCCTTTGTGATGGGTTAAAGAACCATTGCAAACCGGCAGATCTTTAGGCAGTTCCGGATAAGCAGAGATCATGTCTTTCATCCAGTCGATCGGCCGGCCGGGGAAATAAACATCAATATATTTCCGGTGAAGTTCCAGCAGATTTTGCGGCTCTGCGGTCTGGCTGTCGTAATTATAATTATTCATATAATCAGCGTCCATAAATATCCATTTTCCATAATCATCATTCCACACTTCAATTACCTCATGTGCGACAACATTCACATGCCTTGCCTGCCATCCATAAGCCAGACACATACCGCCCAGTGTGTTATTTAAAGTAAGGCAATATCCGCCTGCTCCCATATTATCCAGGCGTTTTAAGATCGAAAGTGCATCCATACCGGGAAACCCGGGAACAGGAGATGCATTCCGCCAACGTTTGGCCGCGTAATCCAAAAGCTTCACCTGCGCCTCAAATTCGGTCCTGCATCCGGCGATCACCTCATCAAGCGTTTCTCTATCCCGTAATTCCCGGAATTCAGGCCTGTCCCATTTCTCCCATTCCCAATTTATTGAGGAATATTTTATAACCGGATTCTCTGCGCTCACAACAACTATATTTTTATGCCGGGGAACCCGCCGCAGGAGATTTGCCTTTATTTTCACAACTTTGACGACCGGACTTTTTAACGGATCACCGGTCGACAGCTCGGCTTTTATCTGGATATATCTTCGGCGCAAGTCGCTTCCTTTCAAACAATAGAACAGCGTACTTCCAGCCCCAATATATGTATAATCTTCCCAATCACCGCCGTGAGGACTCATTTCCGAGCCTTTTTTAAGATAATATTTGACAGCCGCTCCCCGAGGAACATCTGTATTGATAGTTATTTCAACACTCTTAATTTCAGAAAGCGGAACAATAAAATCAGCTGCTTCCCCTCGCCATAGATCGATCACCGGAGTTGCCAGCCATCCCTTTTTTACATAACGGTCCAAACTCAATCTCACTGTATATTCAGCTTTTGTCTTTCTGTCAGGTCCAAAAGGGCTCTGCTTCCAGTTTTTTCCTCCATCAAAGGATTTAAATGAAGTTATTCCCACATCTTGCGGATTTCCGCCTCCATTTTCGAATTCATCTGCGCGTGCGATATAAAGTTCCCAGCCTTCTTCGCTATTTTTTGCCCGGGGGCAGTAGAATTCCACAATGTTATTGCCTTTTTTAAGCCACTTTGCAGGAAACTCTGTCCAGCGGTAAACCTCTCTGTTTTTCTTTAAATCCCAGTTGTCAACCTGGCTTTCATGCCCATTTACACTGAATTTCAGCGGGTATTTACCCTGATGAACTGTAAAGATCACCAGCCAGGCTTTATTAGTCCGATGATCATTTAGCTGAAATTTTTTTCTTCCGTAATACTTTCCCCAAATGATATCCGTACTCGTTTCTTTTTCGCTCAAACCTGCTCCCGGCGCATCATTCTCGACAAGCTCCATATTAAAAAGTGAAATTCCGCCGGCAGGTTTTTTCATCAGCATATTCATGAATCCTGTCTCGTAAGTTATTTCCGCTTTCCCTCCCCACTCAATTACTATTTCTTCTGCTGAATGTGATGCTGCAAACGAAATTAAATAAAAAACGAGAACCAATACGAATATGAAGACAGTAATATGTTTTTTAGGTTTATTTTGATTTTTACTCATTTGTTGTATTTTCGCTCTCTTACCTCCTCTTGTGAAAATATTACAGTGAAGAAACATATCCAGTCAATAAAAGATTTGCCCACCATAATTGATGTAGGAGGGACAAAGCTGTAATAAGGCAACGGAGAAAACTTGGCACGATTCCCTCTCTTCTATTGAATTTTCCCCTTGTTGAGTGTATATTTCTTGCTTACAAATTTGGAATTCACAGTAGGAGTTGAAACGTGAAAAAATATGTCTACTTTTTCAGCAGAAATGACGTTGAAGGCAACAAGGATATGAGAGATCTACTTGGAGGCAAAGGCGCCAACCTCGCCGAGATGTCTGGTATCGGTATTCCAGTTCCTCCGGGTTTTACGGTTTCCACTGATGCCTGCAATCTATATACCTCTTCCGGAAATACAATTTCCGAAGATATTCAGAAGGAGATCCTTGAAAATCTTTCCAAATTGGAAAACGCCGCCGGACAAAAATTCGGCGACAAGGAAAATCCACTCCTCGTTTCCGTCCGGTCAGGAGCCAAGTTTTCAATGCCAGGAATGATGGACACGATCTTAAACCTTGGCCTGAACGACACAACCGTGGAAAGTCTGGCAAAAAAAAGCGGTGTTAGGCGATTCGCACTGGATTGCTACCGCCGGTTGATCCATATGTTCGGTGATGTTGTCCTTGACGTCTCCAAAAAAGAATTTGAAACAATTCTAAAAACCATTAAAGACCATGCCGGTGTGGTCAACGACTATGATCTGACCGAAAAGCACATGGAAAAAGTCATCAGTGAATACAGAGCCCTGGTCCAGAAAGGAACCGGAAAAGATTTTCCTCAGGATGTGCGGGAACAGCTCTTCCTGGCAGTATCAGCCGTATTCAGCTCCTGGAACACACCGAGAGCCATAACATACAGACGGTTAAACCATCTTCCTAATGACCTGGGAACAGCCGTCAATGTCCAGTTGATGATATTCGGCAATTTCGGAGAGACATCCGCGACAGGTGTTGGTTTTACACGCGATCCGGCCAACGGCCGCAAAAAACTTTACGGCGAATATCTGGTCAATGCCCAGGGCGAAGACGTGGTCGCCGGGATCCGGACACCCTCCCCTATAGAAAATTTAGAGGAGGAGATGCCGCGGATATTCCAGGAATTGAAGGACATCACAACCCAGTTGGAGAACCACTATAAGGATATTCAGGATTTTGAATTCACAATCCAGGAGGACAAACTCTATATGCTTCAGACGCGGAGCGGAAAAAGAACAGGGCAGGCGGCCGTTAAAATCGCTGTCGACCTTGTGGAGGAAGGACTGATCTCCAAAGAGAGAGCCATAATGCTGGTAGAGCCCGATTCTCTTAACCAACTGCTCCACCCGGTCTTTGATGTCAAAGAAAAAGCCACTCATGACAAGATTGCAAAAGGACTGGCTGCTTCTCCAGGGGCTGCCGCCGGACAGGTCGTATTTACAGCGAACGATGCAGTGGACTGGAAAAAAGACGGCAAGAAAATCATCCTTGTCAGGGACGAAACTTCTCCTGATGACATCCACGGCATGAGCGCCTCTCAAGGTCTCCTGACGGCAACAGGGGGTATGACGTCGCATGCCGCAGTTGTCGGACGGCAGATGGGCAAACCCGCTATTGTAGGCTGCGAAGCGCTTGTCCTGAATGAGAAAGAAAAGTCCTTTACAGCCGGCGGTCAAAAGATCAAAGAAGGAGAATGGATCTCCATCGACGGTACCAGTGGTGAAGTCCTTAAGGGCGAAATCAAGACAAGACCTTCAGTGATCATCCAGGTCGTCAAAGGCGATATCAAACCTGAGGAATCCGAGCTTTATTTGAATTTCAGCAAATTGCTTTCCTGGGCAGACGGTTTCAGAGAATTGAATGTCCGGGCCAATGCCGATACTCCTGAAGATGCTCAGATAGCCTTTGCATTCGGCGCAGAGGGAATCGGTCTGACCCGCACAGAGCATATGTTTTTTGATAATGAGCGACTTCCTTTTATAAAGGCCATGATCCTCGCTGAAACCGAAGAAGAACGCAGGGACAATATAGGCAAGCTTCTGCCCTTCCAGAGAAAGGATTTTTATGAGCTGTTCAAGGCTATGAAAGGTAATCCTGTGACTATCCGGACTCTCGATCCGCCTCTTCACGAGTTCCTGCCCAAAAAAGAAGATCTGATGGTCGAGATCGCCACGCTGAAAGCCTCCGGAAAAGAAGATAAAAAGAAGACTCAGGAACTTGTACAGCTCCTTGAACGGGTCAACACTCTTTCAGAGTTTAACCCGATGCTGGGACACCGCGGCTGCCGCCTGGGCATCACCTATCCGGAGGTCATTGAAATGCAGGCAAGGGCCATCTTTGAAGCCGCATGTCAGCTTGTAAAAGAAGGCCAAAATGTCCGGCCCGAGATCATGGTCCCTCTGATCGGATCCGCGGAGGAACTGGCCGACCAAAAGGCGATCATTGTCAGGGTCGCCGGGGAATTGATCGAACAGTCCGGGATCGATCTTGACTACACGGTCGGAACCATGATCGAGATTCCCAGGGCAGCTATCACAGCGGCCGATGTGGCAAAAGAAGCCGAGTTCTTCTCTTTTGGCACTAATGACCTGACGCAGACCACATTCGGAATCTCCCGTGACGACGGGGCTTCCTTTATTAATCATTATCTCTTACATGGCATCTGGAAAGACGACCCGTTTCAGACTATTGACATCGACGGTGTCGGGGAGCTGATGAAGTGGGCCGTAGAAAAAGGTCGTCAGACCAGGCCGGACCTGAAGGTCGGAATCTGCGGAGTCCACGGCGGCGATCCCCGCTCTATTGTTTTCTGCAATAAAATCAGACTCAATTACGTCAGTTGCTCCGCATACCAGATCCCCATCGCACGGTTGGCTGCAGCTCAGGCAGCACTGAAGGAAAAAGATGTAGTTTAGCCTGGATTTATTCATGGCCTCGATTATAAAAAGTCTCTTATCCCGCTTAAGCCGGAAAAAATCTTCTCTCAAATTTATCTACAGCGACTCCTACTGGATGTTCGATATAGAGGGACACATTTTCCCCCTGGACAAGTACCGGCTGCTCTACAAGCAGCTTATTCGAATGGGCGTGAAAAAGGCCGAGTTCCTGTCTCCTGAACCAGCCCAAGATGAGGACATCGCGCGGGTCCACACTTCAAAGTACCTGAAAAAACTGACCACCGGCACGCTTTCTACAGGAGAGATTTTAACACTCGAACTGCCATTTTCGGAAAAAGTTATGGAATTCGCCCGCTTGTCTGCCGGAGGCAGCATCAAAGCAGCCTTGACTTCTCTTGACTGCGGACTATCAGTCCATATCGGCGGGGGATTCCATCACGCTTTTGCAGATCATGGGGAAGGTTTTTGTGTCATAAACGACATTGCCATCGCTCTGGAGAAATTGAGATCAGAAGATCTTATAAACAAGGCGATGATCGTGGACTGTGATGTTCATCAGGGAAACGGAACCGCTAAGATATTTGAGAAAAAGCCATATGTATTTACATTTTCCATACATCAGATGGACATCTATCCCTCACAGAAAGTCAGAAGCTCAAGAGATGTCGGTCTCTGGTCAGGGGACGGAGATGAGCCCTATATATCTGCACTGGAAACTCATATCCCTCAGATCTTTGAAGACTTTCTTCCGGATATAGTCTGTTACGTGGCTGGAGCAGACCCTCTCGGCAAAGACCGTCTAGGAGGGCTGGATCTAACATTCAGCGGTCTGGAAGAACGGGACAGAATCATCATCGAGGAGGCCCGGCGGCGGAGCATACCTGTTTTTATTGTCCTGGCAGGAGGGTATGCAACCGATATTGCTGATACAGTTAAAGTTCATATGAATACGATCAGAACAGCGCTCAAGATCAGCCGCAGGTTTTACTAAATTGACTTTTAATATGAAGGATAATACATTTAACTCTGCTCATGCGGACAATTCATAATGCGAATCGGTTTTGATATCAGGTCTTTTCTCAAAGAAGAAACCGGTGTGGGGATCTACTTTAAAAACCTTCTTTTTTCGCTTTCAGACATAGATACGGAAAACGAATACTATCTTTTCACTTCCTCGTGGAAAGATCGATTCCAAGCCTATAAAATCCCGTCTTTTTCAAAGATGCAATTCCGCGATTTCCAACTTCCTGTCAGGGCCATGAATTTTTTGTGGTATAAAATGGGATGGCCTCATCTTGACTTTTTTTTTAGAACAAAGCTTGATCTAACCCATTCTCCCACTCCGCTTCTGCTCCCCTGCAGCGGAAAAAAGATCGTCACAGTATATGATCTGTTTTTTATGGACCGGCCGTATGAAGCAGACAGGGAGGCAAGACAAAATTTCCGTCATAAGATCGCAGGCGCCCTTCAGAGAGCGGATGGAATCGTCACGATATCCCACTTTACTAAAAAGCATCTTCTGGAAAGATTTCATCTGGATCCGGACAAAATTAAAGTTGTTTATCTGGGCCTGGACAGGACATTCTGGAAGGCAGCAACCAGGCCGGAGCAAAATTCGGTCTTGACACATTTTAAACTCCATCCCCAGTTCCTTTTATTTGTGGGAGCACTTGAGCGCCGAAAAAACCTTGTAACCCTGCTGAAGGCATTTAAAACCGTCCGCAGGCGTTATAACAATCTTCATCTTGTCCTTGCCGGCAGAAAGGGGGAAGATACCAATAATATTTTAGGAACAATACAAGAACTGAAGATCGATCGCTGCGTGAAACTGACGGGCTACTGCAGCGAACAGGAGCTCCGCAGCCTTTACTCTGCCGCCGCACTGTTTGTTTTCCCGTCATTTCACGAAGGATTCGGCCTTCCCATGGTTGAAGCCATGGCATGCAGCGTTCCTGTCGTTGCTTCCCGCACCTCAGCCCTTTCAGAGATCGGACAAAACGCAGTGGATTATTTTGATCCAGGAAACCCGGAAGATATGGCCCGCAGCATTCTGACAGTGCTGGAAGATACAACTCTGCGCAAATCCCTCATATCAAGAGGGAAAAAAAGATCCGCCGAATTCAGCTGGAGGACGACCGCAGAGCAAACCCTTAGTTTCTATCAGAAGGTTATGGAACAATGACAACCGCTGTTCTCTTCGTCTCTCATTCTGCCGAACTCAACGGGGCGGAACTTATGCTCCTGAATCTGATAAAGACGATCGACCGCACAAAATTCCGGCCTGTTCTCATTACACCAAGAAACGGTCCTTTAAAAGACGAAGCAGTCAAATGCAGATGCGAATCTCTGACCATCCCCATGAAATGGCGGCTGACGGAAAGGGCAAACATATGGAAGCAGCCATTATCCTGGGCTCTGAATTTAAGGAGCACCAGGTTGATCGCCCAAGCCGCTGCAGAGAAGAATGTCCGGCTTATTTTCTCCAATTCCGCTTCTGTATTCAGCGGCTCTCTTGCTGCGAAACGTTTGAATGTGCCCCATGTCTGGTCTATTCATGAAATACTTGCCGGGGATCAGTCCATCCTGTTTTATATTCTTGGACGGAAAAACCTTGTCCGCCTGATATCAAGATCGTCGTGCTGTGTTATCGTCAATTCCGAAGCAAGCCGCCGCCCTTTTGAAGAATATCCCAACGTACGGGTGGTATACAATGGGATCCCCTTCGAAGGCAAGGGGCCGCGTGACCGGACAGAAGCGAAAAAGGCCCTGGGTCTTTCACATGATGATCTCACATTGGGAATCATCGGAAAGATATATGCCGGTAAAGGCCAGAAAGAGGTAATCCTGGCTGTGGAAAGGCTTCGCCGGAGCCTTCCTTCGATCAAGCTTTTTATAACTGGAGCTGTTAAAGACCGGCGATACAACCGGGAACTTGAAAGGCTGATCCATCAATACAGTCTCCAAGACCGTATATTTTTTACAGGGTATGCCCCGGATGTTTTTAAATATCTTAAAGCTATGGACCTTCTGATTGTTGCATCCCGTGTCGAGTCGTTCGGACGCACAGCGGTTGAGGCTATGGCCGCAGGCACTCCGGTTCTCGCTCTTAAATCAGGCGGCCTTCCGGAAATAATCTCGCATAAACAAAACGGTTATCTGATGGATTCAACTGATCCTGATACGATCCAATCGGCCGTAGAGTCTGTTTTTCATGATCCGGTCCTGACCTCTGAGATCGTAAAAAACGGTCTCCAAACTTATAAAGAAAGATTTTCTCTGGAAAAACACGTCAGACAGGTCGAAGACATATTTGATATGTGTCTCCGAGGAAAAAGGGACCATGCCTGATCTCTCTGTTATCATTGTCAATTACAACGACAGGCCTCATCTGGAAGACTGCCTGCTGTCTATCCGCAAGGAAGAACAACATGTCGACCTTGAGATCATTCTGGTTGACAATGCCTCTACGGATGGAAGCCAGGCCCTGGTACAAAAGAGTTTTCCCAATGTCCGTCTTATTCAGAACCGGGAAAATCTCGGATTTTCAAGAGCCAACAATAAAGGATTTACAGAAAGTTCCGGAGATTTTATCCTGTTTTTAAACACCGATACCGTCCTCTGCTCAGGAGCCCTTAAAATCCTGATGGACTGGATGAAAAACACCCCGGAGGCCGGAGCTGCCGGTCCTGTCCTTTTCGGAAAAGAAAAAACCTTTCAGGTGTCTTTCGGCTTTAAACGTGGATTTTTTAATGAAATGGCCCTGAAGATGTTCCTGAATTCAGTTTACAGGCGAAAGATCAGGCGGATGGAAACAATTAAAGAGGTGGACTGGGTCAGCGGCGCCTGTCTTTTTATACGAAGGAAAGCCTTTGAGCAGGCCGGAGCATTTGACGAACATTTTTTTCTTTATTATGAGGATATCGACCTCTGCTACCGGATAAAGAACAAAGGCTGGAAAATAGCGTTTGTACCCCAGTCTCGTGTCTTCCATGAGGGAGGAGCCAGCACATCTTCTCTCTCTATAAAAAGCCGGTATATTTACCGGGAAAGCCAAATATATTTCTACAGGAAGCACAATTCAAAATTGTCCCGGATTCTCCTCCGATGTTTCCTGCGAAAAACCTTGAACAGGATCCATGAAAAAGATAAGAATACTTGAGATCATTGACAGGCCGTTCTTGGGAGGAGGGCAGCGCAACGTTCTGTCCATCGCTGCATCTCTGAACAGGAACACATTCGACATTGCTGTTTGTTCTGACGGCGGCGGTCCTTTCGTGGATGAGGTGAAACGGCAGGGAATCTCCCATTTTTCAGTTCCCTTCTCCAAAAGAGTTCATGGAAAGACCCAAAAGTCACTTGTCCAGGTCTTTAAGAACAACCATTTTGATATCGTCCATACGCATGGAGGCGTTGCCGGATTTTTCGGCCGCCGGGCCGCGAGGAAATGTGGAGTGCCGGTCATTTTGCACACGCTCCACGGCATCCACTATCTTCATTACAGGAATCCGGTGGCAAGACTCCTGTATATCCTCCTGGAGAGGTGGTATTCCCGCTATACCCACGGCGTAATCCTTGTAAGTGAGGCGGATCAGAAACAGGCAATAAAATACCGTTTATGTTCCGAATCAAAAATGCGAATCATTAAAAACGGAATAAATTTTTCAGAAATAAAAAACCTCTCAACCGTGGCTAAGGCGGAAAAGAAGGCTGCACTTGGTGTCCATCTGAAAAAACCAGTCCTGGGAACAGTAGCCCGGCTTCATCGACAGAAGGGTATCCCCTTTCTCGTTCAGGCTATGGCCGGAATCTCTAAGGAACTGCCGGATGCTGTACTCCTGATCGTTGGCGGGGGCCCTCAGGAAGAAAAAATAAAAAGCCTGACCCGTGATCTTGCCCTGGATGAAAAGATCCTTTTTCTGGGAGAAAGGGAAGATGCAATGGAGCTCCTGTCCCTGTTTGACATATTTATCCTTCCATCTCTCTGGGAAGGACTTCCCTATGTTCTGATGGAAGCGGCTGGAATGGCCAAGCCTGTGGTCGCAACCTCTATCGACGGTGTT
Source organism: Acidobacteriota bacterium (assembly GCA_030669585.1). GTDB lineage: Bacteria > Acidobacteriota > Aminicenantia > Aminicenantales > Aminicenantaceae > DAOVDI01. The sequence continues at coordinate 38,640 of DAOVDI010000003.1, read as the reverse complement.
AGGGAAATGATCAGGGACGGAGAGACCGGGCTTCTGGTTCCGGCTGAGGATGCAACCGGACTGGCCGTGGCTGTGCTCCGCCTTGTTCGAGACAGGAGCCTGGCCGATCGTCTGGCGCAAAATCTGAAGAAGCATATCACTGAGTCATACGGCCTGACCCGCATGACTGCTGAGGTCGAGAATTATTATAAATACCTCGCATCTGAAGCAAAAGACCAGGCCGATTGACAAAAGATCGAGGGCTTCATTATAATCACGCCAATGAACAATATTAAGGCAGCTCTTGTCCACGACTGGTTTCCGGTCCGCCGCGGAGGGGAAAAAGTTTTTGAGATCTTTGCCGAAATCTTTCCTGATGCTCCTATCTATACTCTGTTCCACTTTCCTGGAAGCCAGATCAAGGATATCGAAAAAAGGCGTGTCCACACCAGTTTTATCCAGAGGCTTCCTTTCCTCAGATCAAAGTTCCGGCACTACCTTCCGTTATTCCCTCTGGCTGCCGAGCTCTTCGACCTTCAGGACTTCGATCTGATAATTTCCAGCTCTCATTGTGTGGCTAAAGGAATCATCCCACGGCCGGACTCCCTGCATATCAGCTATATTCACTCTCCCATGCGGTATGCATGGAACCAGTATTTTTCCTATTTTTCTATTGAAAAACTCGGTGTTTTTTCCCGCTTTTTTATCCCGCCGGTCATCCATTACCTGAGGATGTGGGATGAGTCCTCATCTCACAGGGTCGATCATTTTATTGCCAATTCAGGAGCTGTGGCTCAGAGAATCAGACGCTATTACCGGAGAAACGCCGATGTAGTCCATCCTCCTGTGGAAACGGAATTTTTTCAACCTGCTGAGGAGGAAGAAGATTACTATCTGATCGTATCCGCCCTTGTCCCTTATAAAAAGATCGATATCGCGGTAAAAGCCTTCAATCGATCAGGCCTGCCGCTCAGGATTATTGGACAGGGACCCGATGATAAAAAACTCCGGAAAATGGCGTCAAAGAATATTCAATTTCTCGGATATCTTGAAGACAGCGATCTACTGAAAATCTATCAAAGGGCCAAAGCGCTGATCATGCCCGGTGAGGAGGATTTTGGGATCAACTCTCTGGAATCCCAGGCCTGCGGTGTTCCTGTCATCGCATACGGGCAGGGCGGCGCGGCGGAAACCGTTATCCAGGGCAAGACAGGCATTTTGTTCCATGACCTGTCTGTGAAAGGGCTGCTTGAGGCGCTTGACAATTTCAACATCATGACTTTTAATAAAAAATCAATTCGCTCAAATGCCATGAGGTTTTCACGCGAGGCATTCAAGAATAAAATCATGTCATATATCTTAGAAAAATGGAATGAACACACAAGTGGAATATGCTTAGAAAATACAAGACACGCTTGATCGGCCTTTTTATCCTGAGCGATATGCTCGCTATTTTTCTCTCTTACTTTTATTCCTACGGTTTCCGCTTCTACGTTTATATCATACCCATCAACCCTGAAAAGGGCATCCCGCCTCTAAAATCCTATATCTATGTGTTTCCTGCATTTCTGATCGTCCATCTCTTTATTTTCTTTTTGCAGGGATTTTACAAAACCCGGCTCCGGCGGACCAAACTGGATGACTTTTTCACCATCATGCTGAACGCGATATTTACCATGATTTTTTTCCAGGCTGCACAGAATTATCTTTATTCGTACAGTCAGGGGGCAGCCCCCCTGTTCCACTTTGATTTTAAAATAAGCCACTGGTTCCTCGGCGTCTATTTTATTGTGGTTATCTTTATGATCTCTTTCTTGAGAAATCAGATCTATTTCTACATGAAAAGACGTTATGCCAGAGGACTGAGCCTCCAGAATGTCCTAATCATCGGCGCCGGAAAAATGGGAAAAGCCGTCGGTCTCAAGCTGGCAAAATATAAAGACCTGGGATTTACAGTAAAAGGTTTTCTGGATGATGGAGTTAAAGAAGGTCAAAAAATCGATATCGGCCAGGAAGTCAAGGTTCTCGGCGGATTGGATAAACTCGAGCCCCTCCTGGAAGGAGGAGATATCAACGATGTTTATGTCGCGCTCAATTTAACCAACTATCCGAAAATTATAGATATTCTCAAAGTCATGAATAAATACACTGTCAATGTTCGTTTTATTCCGGATCTATTTCAGCTTATGACCTTGAACTCCCGAATTGAAGACCTTGACGGGCTTCCTGTCATCAGTATTGATGAACCTCCTGCACGCGGCATAATGATCTTCGTTAAACGAATTATGGACATAGTAGTATCTTTTATTGCCCTGGTCCTGCTTCTCCCGCTTTTTCTGATCGTATCTCTTCTGATAAAAATAACATCCAGAGGGTCAGTGTATTACCATCAGGATAGAACCGGGTTGGACGGAAAAAAATTTGTCATGCACAAATTCAGAACCATGGTAAGTGACGCAGAAAAATCGACCGGTCCTGTCATGTCCAAGCCTGATGATCCCCGAATTACAAAGTTAGGCAGGATCCTGAGAAAATTAAGTATTGATGAACTGCCGCAGCTCTTCAATGTTCTCATGGGAAAAATGAGCCTGGTCGGGCCTCGTCCGGAAAGGCCCGTTTTTGTAAAAGATTTCAAAGAAAAAATTCCCAAATATATGCTGCGTCATAAAGTTAAATCCGGTGTGACCGGGTGGGCTCAGATTCACGGCCTGCGCCAGGATACACCCATCGAGAAAAGGATCGAATACGATTTTTATTACATAGAGAATTGGTCGCTTCTTCTCGATATTAAGATCCTCTGGAAGACGCTAAGAAAAGGTTTTATAGACAAAACTATATAACCGCTCCAGGGCAGGCTTCAGCGTGTTCGGCGCTTATACAGCTGGAAACCCTTTACCGTATAGTTTATTCCAGAAAAAATGGTCAGGATCAGCGTTAAATAATAAAACCACATTAGAATCGAGGGTGTTATCTCTTTCCAGTTAAAAAAAAGGACCAGAAGAAGCACTGCTGTTTGACAGATAGTCGTCAGTTTACCCGGAATACTCACACTGACATACTTTTTGTTCGTTATACTGTACAAATAAAAAGAAACGCTCACAATCAGGATATCACGAACGAAAACACATCCGGTCAACCAAATGGGGATAACATTGGAATAGCGGAGGGAGGAAATCGATAGGACAATATAAGAAGCGTTCATCAACAGCTTATCAGCGGCAGGATCAAGGAACTGCCCCAGTCTTGTTTTCTGATGGAAGGCCCGGGCGATAAAGCCGTCCAAGGCGTCCGTAGCGCTGGCGATCAGGAAAACAAGAAACCCTTCAAAGATCTTTTTATTCAAGATCAATACAATAAAAACAGGAACTAGCAGGATTCTGATGAGGCTTAGAATATTTGGGATGGAAAACATCCGGTCTTTTATTTCATCTTTCATCTATGATCAGCTCAAATCAGGCATCTGCGCTCATTGGACCAACGCTAAGATAATATCTATGTATTTGAACATCTCCCGGCCCGCCACCGGTCTGTCAGGGTTAAAAGTTCTACCGGATTCCAGGGACATGATATCATAAGATAAAATCTTGATAATGGGAATATAATCAAAATGATCGATGGAAACATCCTCTAATTGAATACGGTCAGGCGGAATATGCTGAACAAAGCTGAATCCCTTCTTTTTCAGATAGTCGATCAACCGGACGAGAGTTATTGCCGCTTCCGCCCGGGTTATGATCTTTCCCGGCTGGAATTCATGGTTGGGGTAGACATCAAGAATTCCAAGTGTTGTGACCTTGATGATATATTTTTGAGCCCAGGAAGTTGCAATATCTATGATGATGGGCGGTTTCTGAATGCGTTCGTTCATGATGGACCTAAATTTCACACCGACCAGTGCAGCGACATCCTGTTTTGTGATCGCTTCTGAAAATGGGATGGCATTATACTGACTCGGAAGCTCAAAAATACCAAGGCGGTTCTTGATAGTCTCAAGGCGCTCTTTTATTTCCTGGTTATCCGGATCGGATTCCTGAAGATTCTCGAAAGCCTCCAGGCTTGACTTATAATCCTCTGCCTGAAATAGTGTCTCAGCATAAAGTTTCAGAATGACTGAATTATCCGGATCTTTGGAAATCGCGGATTTCAGATGGACAAGAGCGCTTGTCCATTTTTCTTCTTCGAAAAAGATCTTGGCAAGATTCCAATGTGCATCGACAGAATCCGGAGAAAAGAACAGAGCTTTGAGAAAGGTTTCTTTGCCTTTATCCAGGCTTCCGCCGGCTAAAAAGGTTTTGGCTTCATTCAGTAGGGCTTCTGTTCTCTCTGCTTTGATGGTTTCATACCTGGCAACAACCCATGTATGTTCTGGTTCATTTTTCAGGACTTCTCTGAATTCAGAAAAGGCATTGTCCAAACGTCCCGTATCCTGATAAACCTGAGCCAGGCCCAGATGGGCCAGAGTCATATTCGGCTTAAGGCGGACTGCAAACTTGAAGAATTCCTCAGCAGCAGGCAGTTCTCTGAGGAGATAGGACGCATACCCCATACCGGTGTAATAAAAGAAATTGGATGTTCCCAGCTTTGCAAACAGCTTCCGGGCTTTCCTGGTATTGCCCTTCTTAAGAAGCGCCCATGCATCTTCGGCGATAATCCGTTCATCCAGAGAAAGATCCGCTGTCCCGGCAGCCGGGAGCTCTTCTAAATACATGGAGGGAGGGGGAGATTTATAGGTTGCACAGGACCAGAATAAAAGAGATAAAACGATCAGGCAGAATAGGATTTTCTTTACCAATGGCAGTCTCCTCGTACGATATATGGCATATATTGTATCATATTATCGGGTCTTGCCATGATCTTGAATTCCATATCACGGCCTCTGTCCCTTCTTTTTAACACAATTGACCATTTTGGGAAAGAGTGAATTAATTCTTTGTGGGATTTTGGTATCCGAATATGATAACAGCAATAATCGCTGAACAGGATATCATGCAGAGTTTTTTTCAGGCTGATTATCCCGAGTTTTTCTTTGGCCGAAATATAGACCTCGGTTCCACATTCCTGTTCGTTCTTTTTTAAAAGGACCGGAAAATCTGGCAGAAGGTCGATTTTGTTATACACTTTGATCACAGGAATATCCTGAATCCCCAGTTTGGCAAGTATGCTCTCTACAGCGGCGATCTGGTTTGCGGCATAAGAAGAAGTCGTGTCAATAATGTGGCATAAACAATCGGCCTCACGGACCTCCTCAAGCGTAGCCATAAAAGCCGTAATTAGCTCTTCAGGAAGACTTTTTATAAATCCAACGGTATCACTGAGAAAAAAATAGAGCCCGTCAGTGAATGTGACACGCCGGAGTACAGGGTCGAGGGTGGCGAACAGATAGGACGAAGTCAGGGTCTTTCCCCTTGTCAAAATATTGAACAGGCTTGATTTTCCAGCATTTGTATAACCTACAAACGAAACAAAAGGAACAGGGGATTTCTTCCGGCTTCTTCTCTGATCCTCACGTCGCTTTTGGATCTTTTTAATGTCTCTCTTGATCTTGGTGATCCGGCCCTGGACCTTTCTCCGGTCTTCCTCCAGCTTTTGTTCTCCCGGTCCTCTTGTCCCGATCCCACCTCCCAGCCGTGACAGAGCCTGTCCCTTTCCAGAGAGCCTTGGCAAAATATAATTTAACTGTGCCATTTCTACCTGAAGCTTTCCCTCTTTGCTCCGTGCCCGCTGGGAAAAAATATCCAAGATAAGCTGTGTGCGGTCTATGACCTTTTCCCCGATCTTGTTCTCTAGGCTTCTCTGTTGTATTGGAGTCAGATCATGTTCAAAAATAATAAGATCCGTATCCGTCTCATTCTTCCGTTGTATGATCTCATCGACCTTCCCTTTTCCGATCAGGTATCTCGGAGTGATCTCCTTCCGGGACTGAAAGATCTTCTCAGCCACATTTGCCCCGGCTGTGCAGGCCAATCCTTCAAGTTCCTTCATAGACTCTTCGGCCTCCATCTTTTCCCTCTTATTGGTGGCCAGATGAACAAGAATGGCTTTTTCCATTTTACTTGATCAAAATCTCCTCAAGGCAGCTTAAAATGTCTTCCTTCTTCTCCGCGGGAAACCACATGATCCCATTCATCTTCCGAAACCAGGTCATCTGCCTTTTAGCATAATGGCGCGTATCTATCTTTGTCATGCAGACGGCTTCATCCAGAGTTATCTTGTGCTGTAAAAAAGCCAAAACATGTTTGTAACCCAACGCACGGAAAGGAGGGGCCCCGGCTTCAATACCGGATTTCAGAAGCGCTTTTGCTTCCTTGACAATTCCCTTTTCGAACATTTTATCGACTCTTGCCTCGATCCTTGTGTAAAGGAGCGGTCTTTCCATTTTTAACCCGATCTTCACAATAAAAAAATCTTTGAGAAATGGCTCTGTCCCTGCGAAATGCTCTGTTAATGTCTTATTAGTAGCATAGAAAACTTCCAGGGCCCTGATGATCCGGATCCGATCATTGGGGCCGATCTTCTCTGCATATATTGGATCAATATCCAAGAGTATCTTCCACTGATATTCGAGCCCCTTTTTTTTCGCCTCATCTTCAAGTATCTTCCGAATGCGGCTGTCTTTTCCCCCATCAGGAAACAATCCTTCTAAAAGCGTTTTTAGATAAAGCCCTGTTCCCCCGGTTATAACAGGGAGTTTTTTCCTGCTGTGGATGTCCTCCAAGGCGGCCATAGTGTGTCTGATGAAGTCAGCGGCAGTGAATTGATAAGAAGGATTCACAAAATCCAGTAGATGATGGGCGATTCCTTCCATTTTCTCAGGGGAAATTTTATCCGTACCGATATCAAAACCTTTATAAACCTGCATGGAGTCACAGTTGATGATCTCCCCCTTGAATTTTTTTGCAACCTGGACCGCAACAGCGCTTTTCCCTACAGCGGTAGGTCCTAAAATAATGACGAGGCTTTTTTGTTTAAATCGCAATTTTAATTAAAACATACAAAACCAGCAGTGTGGCCAGCAGAAGAATCGCCAGGAGCTGCTTTCGCTTGATCATTTTATATTTCTTTGAGATTTTTAATAAGCAAAGATTCCTTTTTGCTCCCGATGGTCTTTTTTACAGCCAGAACCTCTGCTGCAAGGATCTCATTCAAATCCCTGAACAGATACTTGCCGGATATTCTACCGGATGGGGTCATTTGTGCTTTGAGTATCGATTTGATATCTATTCTTCCGTCTTTTTGAAGTCTGACGCCTTTAAAAAGGGGCGACAGGTAACCATTGATCTCATTAATACTCTTCTCCAACACCTTGAGTGAAACAGGCCCGATCTCTTTGGACATAAATTTGTGAATGTATGCGCATCTCCTGTTCAGGTCTTCCATTTGATCCTGGAGCTCTGTCTGGGAGACTGTACTCGCCCAGTGGTCATTTCCCGCGTTACGCGTTGCAATAAGAACCCCGGTGCAAAGGAGGTAAAAAAGCACCCTCTGAGTTTCAACCATCCCCAGCTTGCTGGATCTATGGATATCCTCCAGGTTTTTGTGATTTTCGATCACATGCATCAAATATTTTTCATGCGGCCGGAAAGAAGACCGGTTTTTACCCCGGGGAGACAAAGTCAGAACTGAGTCGGAATTTCCAGGAAGATGTTTTTTAAAAACATCAAAATTCTTCATCCTGTCCACACCCTGTCGAATAAACTCGGTTACAGAGATAAAAAGGAGAACACCTGTCCTGGCCGGATCCTTTTCCGCATCAAAAAAAAATTCGCCATCAAGACGATCAAACAGGGAGAAAAGGTCTTCCTGAACATACTCCTCCATTAGCTGCCAGAACCGGTCAGGAGTAAAAACATGCTGTTCCATAAATATTTTGATAAGGGAGTCATTATGTTCCCGTGCCGTATCCTTACAGCTTTTCAGATCTTCAGCGCCCAGGAGCCCCTTTTTCACAAGTCCCTGGCAGAATGGTCCAAACATAAGATTCTCTCCGCTGAAAACAATGGAACCGCTGAGGAAATCCAGCTCTTTCTTGAGAGAAGGACCGTTGATTTTCAGACTGCCTGTCGCGCTTTCTTGCCACAAAGAAAAAAGAAGGAGCGGGAAAGGGCGACCGGACAAATTCCCTTTGAAGCTTCTCCGGCCATTCGACTGATCCATGCAGATACTTTATTAAGATGAGTGGCTTCTGTCAATAAAACATGAAGACTAATCTGATATCAATGTCAAGAAGCTAAGGATCACATTCGCTGCTCACGATCCAAATCGTGATTTTTTGCTCTCTTTGATAAAAAGACCATTGTCACCGTGCCAATAATGATGATGAGATAGATCACCAGCAGCGGTACTTTAAACAGCGCCATGCCCGTAAAGAATACGGCCGAAATTATGGCTGCAACTGTGGCAAGGGGTATCTGCGTGACTACATGATCCATATGATCGGCGCCGCACACCAGGGATGAGAGAATCGTAGTGTCGGATATAGGCGAACAGTTGTCACCATACACAGAACCGCCTAGGACGGCCGCAAAACAAAGTGTCAGGAAATGAGGATCAGGATTGATCGCCCACGCCAGGGGCATGGCGATGGGAAAGACAACCGCATAAGTGCCCCACGAGGTACCTGTGGCAAAAGCCATGAACATAGCAAGGCCTAGAAAGAGCGCTGGCAGCAACCACGGCACGAGCACTTCACTCGTTGTTCGGATCAGATAATTGGCCGTGCCGAGATGCTGAGAAACCCCTTTTAACGTTATAGCAAGCCCCAAAATGATGGCGCCCAGAGTCACACCCCTGCAGCCGTCGATAATACCTTCCATGACCTTTTTAAGCGCCATACCTTTGTAAAGCGCTGTTCCGACCGATACCAGAACCGCCAGCATAAATGCCTCAAATACATAGAGCTTGAATGTCTCTTTAATCCCGCCATACTTCACCAACTGGGGGATAACCTGTATCAGAAACGGGATAATGGTAATAGAGAGAAGTGTTAAAATTGGAAAGAGAAAATCGATGTTGCCCGTTTTATATCCCCTGGGAACCCTCAATTCCGTCAGTTCCTTGGAGGAAAGCGGTGTCGCCTTAATATGATCTAGTTTGCCGGTTGTCTGAACGCGAATCATCGCCCGTTTCATTCTCTTGCCATACCAGGGAAGCCGTTCAAGGGAAAGGGCGTAAGTGAAAACGATGGCGACGATTGCGTAGAAGTTGTATAGTACCGCTCGATAGAAGAAGCTGATGGCTGCGCTTTCATCGGGCAGGATGGATGGAATCGTGGCCGCTACCAATCCTGCCACGTAAATGGGCCAGATGTTGAATGGTAAAAGGGTCGCCACCGGCGAGGCGGTTGAATCGATAATATACGACAATTCTTCATGCGAAACCTTGTTACGGTCGCATAAAGGTTTTACCGTAGAACCTGCAAGGACCGTGCTGATGGTGCCTCCCTGGTGGAAAACAGTCCCCATAAGAGCAGCAAACAACTTTGCCGAACGCCGGTCTTTAACAACACGCGCACCCACCCAGTTGGCAAAATATTGTGCGCCGCCGGTTTTGGTCCACAAACCAGTAAGACCGCCCAAACACCAAAGATAGATCAGCAAGATCTCGCCGTAAGTTTTGCTCCCGATACCTGGAATTAGAAATGTTTTAATAATATTGTACTCTCCGCTAATAACACCCCCTGCAACTATGCCTAGAAAAAGCGACGGGACCACTTCTCGAGTGACAAAACAGAGTGTAAGTGTTAAGAGAGCTGGAACCACCGACCAAAAACCGAAGTCCTGCGTCCCCTCGTTTAACTGAATAAGCCTAGTATTTTCACGAACCAGAATTATGATAACAATGGCAATAAGAAAGGACAGCCATTTGAGGTTTCGTCTCATAGATCTCCTTGTACATCATCAAACAGATTTCGCCTTTAAAAGTAATCTTAACTCATTGTTAAATCATATAAATTCGACTGAGAAATCCAAAGCCTATATATAAAAGTGTTTTGATAAACCACAGGACATAGGCAGTGATCAGGCCCTTTTTCGGCTCGACTTTAAAAACATAGGAAAGGCCAAGACCTATGATCCCATAAGCCCATATCTGAAAGAAATCAAATTGGCTTAACACGATATAGGCCGAGGATGTCACTTCAAGCTTGGGAAAGAACACTGCCAGGCTTGTGGATGTCTGAAAAAAGGATTTTTTAGACAGAACCAGAAAAAGCCGCAAAGCCCCCCCGATCCCAATATCTATAAAACGTGCATGAAGGAAAACAGCAAAGATCTGCTTATATCTTCCTTCGGTCGATGACAACCTGCCCATTCCTAAAAAAATCAAACATTGAAAAAGGAAACCAATGAACAAAGCTAAAGGACCCAACAGAAAAGATCGAACCAGTGTTCCTGCTGTTGATGGGGTCTTAATCCCTTCCAGATAATCCTCAAAGCGGTCTTCCCCCATACGCTCTCTCAGTTTCACATTGTCTTTCATCATCTGATAGGTGTCCTGCTGCTGATAAGGCATGGTAAAATAGGAGAATAAGGCAGTGAAGATAAAAAGGATGATGAGAGCTTCGATCCAGACCGGTTTCCCAGATACGGCTTTGACTGTTTGTTGAGGGCTTAAAAATATCCCCAAGAAGCGATTGAGTATATTCATTCTATATGCTCCTTTCTGACTTCTTTCTCAATCCGTCCATCCCTTAGATAAATAGTCCTATGGGCGTGTACTGCGATCTCAGGATCGTGAGTGACCATAATGATCGTATTTCCATCAGCATGGATCTTGTGGAAGAGTTTCATGATCTCAAACCCGGTTTTTGTATCCAGGTTCCCTGTCGGCTCATCAGCCAAAAGGATCGACGGCTCATTGACAAGAGCCCGGGCAATGGCCACTCTCTGTCTTTCCCCACCTGATAGTTCGGAAGGGCGGTGGTCCGCCCTATTCTCTATCTCAACCATCTCTAAGGCCTTTCGTGTCTTGGTCTCTCTTTCCTTCCTGCTTGCTCCCTTGTAGATCAAGGGAAGTTCTACATTGTGAAATGCCGTTGCCCGCGGGAGCAGGTTAAAAACCTGAAATACAAAACCGATCTCACGGTTCCGGATGTGGGCCAGTTCATTTTCACTCAGGTCGCAGACTTTTTTATTGTTCAACAGATATTCACCTTTGGTCGGTGTATCGAGACAGCCGATAAGATTCATCAAGGTCGATTTGCCCGAACCAGAGGGACCCATGATTGCAACGAGTTCATTGCGATGAATATCAAAGGTTACAGCACAAAGAGCCTTGACCTCTTGTCCGCCCAGCTGATAGACCTTCCATAAGTCGTGAACAGAGATGAGAGCGTTATTTGCTACGGCCATCATTAAGTCTCTTTATCTTTTTTCTTTTCAATTTTAAGCAGCATGCCCTCACGAAGAGAACGAAGGGCGCTGTATGGGCCAATGACAATATCCTGCCCTTCCTCAAGGCCGGATACGATCTCAATCTTCAACTCGCCCATGATCCCTTTATTAACCGGGGCAAATTCAGCCCTTCCCTGCTCGTTGACAAGATAAACACCTTCTTCCTGCTTTTGCTTGTCTTCCTTGCCTTTGTTTTCCTTATCATTTATCTCCTTCAGAACAAGCGCCGAGATCGGCACTGCCAGAACGTTTTCTTTTTCTGAAGTGATGATGTCGGCTGAAGCAGAAAGACCAGGTTTCAGATTTTCAGGAGTATCCTCCAGAGTAATCACTACTTTAAAATCTTTTGATTCCTGAGAAGCGGTTAATTTTTGCAGAGCGGAACTCCCGATCTCCGTGACTATTCCTTTTATGACTCTATCCGGAAATGCATCTACACGCACTTCTGCGGACTGCCCGATCTCAACGGACACCACATCAGTCTCATCGACCTCAACCTCCACTTCCATAACAGAAAGGTCAGCAATGGTCATGAGAACAGTACCCGGGTTATTCATCGTACCCACAAGAGCAATCTCTCCTTCTTCCACACGGAGGCTTGTTAGAATACCATCGATAGGCGAATTGTAGACTGTTTTTTGAAGGTTATCCAGCGAACTCTGAAGCGACGCTTCGGCCTGTATTTTCTGGTAGAGGATGGCCTCATTCTGGGCTTTAGAAATATCGAAATTTGCTTTGGCGGCCTCAAGCTGCTCGCCTGAGATCAGATCTTCATCATATAGTTTTTTCTGCCGCTCAAAATACTTCTCATCTTTTTTCAAACGGGCTTCAGCTTTAATTATTTCCGCCATATATATACGGATAGTTGCCCTGTCTCTGTCAGCATTTGCCTCATACTGAGTGGAATCCAGCTTTAGAAGAAAATCCCCGGCATGGACCCTCTGCCCCTCAACTACGCCGATCTTCACGATCCTGCCTGGAATATGGGCGCTTATATTGATGTTTTTTTTGGGCTTCACCTCGCCGGATGCAGAAATAATAGACGTGAGATTCTCACTCTTCACCTTTTCCACATTGACCGCGACTGTTTTTTCACGATTCGCCTGCATACTGAAAATAACGATTACGGCGATAACAGCGATAACCCCGATAATTAAAAATGCTTTTTTCTTCCCTGATTTCTTTTTCTGCACATTCATTTATGAACCTCTCAGAAACGGATATCATAGTATACTACGTCATAAAAGGCAAAAAGTTCGACCGCACTCTATATATCCCAAAACAGGACCTGTCCTTTCTTGATGATCATTTGCCTAGAGGCTTTCAAGTTGTTAATATGAATATGTAATGAATTGGACAAAATATCAGGATATTGGGATTGAAGCCGCTCTTAAAGCAGGACGTATGCTCCGAGAGAACATGAGTTCCCACCGCGAGATAACCTATAAGGGAGTTGTCGATCTTGTCACTAATTTTGATTCCAGGTCTCAAGATATTATCCTGAACCATCTTTCGAGTTTTTTCCCGGATCATGATTTTCTTGCTGAAGAAGATCCGTCCGAGCGCAGGCGTTCGGAATTCCGATGGATCATCGACCCGATCGACGGCACGACTAACTTTGCTCACAGCTTTCCCGTATTCTGCATTTCCATCGCCCTCGAATATCAAGATAATATTGCAGCCGGTATCATATACGACCCTATGCGTGATGAAATTTTTTCCGCAGTTGAAGGGGATGGCGCGCACCTCAACGGCAGCAGGATCATGGTATCACGGATCGACGACCTGGATAAAAGCCTTCTAGCAACCGGATTCCCTTATGATCTCCGTAAAAGCCGAATGAATAACATCGATCATTTTATCAATTTCATAAAACAGGCCCAGGCGGTCCGGAGATGCGGATCTGCCGCATTAGACATCTGTTATGTGGCCTGCGGACGTTTTGACGGATTTTGGGAGATAAAGCTGAAGCCATGGGATGTAGCCGCTGCATCTCTGATCCTTTCTGAAGCCGGCGGCAGGGCCAGTGACTTCCACGGGAACCCTTTAAACATATTCGGGATAGAGACCCTGGGATCTAACGGTCTGATCCACAAACAGATGGTGGAAGTCCTGCAGTCAAAAAAAAAAGTGTGAAAAAATGTTAAAGAAGAACAACAGAAGTCAAAAACCTCGATTCAGATCGGTGGCTTTTTTTTGTTTTCTTGCTGCTGCACTTCTGTTCAGCCTAAATGCACAGGAAAAAGAACAGGAAAAAGAAGAACTGCAGGTTATGTCCCGCATTGAGCTGAAAAACCCTCTAATGCCAGGTCATCTCCATGAAATCAGTGTTCCGAGTTATGTATTTTGGACTGATACGGGTTTTGATGTGTTCGAAGGCCAGGAAATACGTTTTATCACAGATCCAAACAGGAAAATTTCTCTGCAGAGCGGAAATCCTGTTGCCTGGTGCGGTCCTGATGGGAAAAACCTGAAAACCATACAGCAGCCAATAAAAGGAAAAAACTTCGGAGCCCTGATCGGCCGGGTGGCAAGACTTGTTTCTATTGAAATTGACGAGGAATCCGGTGAAGAGATACGGAATGAACTGATCCGATACTTTTACATAGGCTCAAAGAATGACGTCATTATGCCGATGGACGGCCGGCTTTATCTTGGGATCAATGAGATTGTTGTACAGGATAACACAGGCTATTTCAGAGTGACCTTCTATCTGAGATAAGCGCTCTTAAGACACCTGTTTTTTCGTAAAAAATTTGTCCATAAACCGAATATCATAATCTCCCTTTTTAAAATCGGAATCGGAGAGAATTTTGATCTGAAGGGAAATATTGGTCTTTATCCCCACAATAGTCGTCATTTCTAAAGCTACCAACATTTTTTGGGCGGCCTGTTCCCGGGTCGGTGCATAGGTTATGATCTTCGCGATCAAAGAATCATATTCCGGCGGGATTCTCCAACCGGTGTAAGCAGCTGTATCTACCCGGATGCCCTGCCCGCCTGGAAGAACAAGAAAATCTATCTTTCCGGGAGATGGAATAAAGGTTTCCGGGTCCTCGGCATTGATGCGGCATTCTATACTATGACCACTCGATTCCAGGTTCTGGGAAAGAGATAACTCATTGTCTGCAGCTATAATGATCTGTTCCTTTATCAGATCCACATTATAGATCATTTCCGTTACCGGATGTTCCACCTGAACTCTGGTGTTTGCTTCCATGAAATAGAAATTTTTATTTTCATCCACAAGGAATTCAAATGTTCCCAGGCTTTGATACTTGATAAATGTGGCAGCATCTTTTGCCGCTTTAATGATCTTTTTCCTGAATTTTTCATCGATAAAAGGAGAAGGGGCCTCTTCGATCAGCTTCTGATGTTTTCTCTGGACAGAACACTCTCTTTCTCCAAAGGCAGCAACATTACCCTTGCCGTCTCCTGCAACCTGAACCTCGATATGGCGCGCTACCTCTAAAAACCTCTCCATATAGAGGGAGGGAACGCCGAAGGCTGCTTGGGCTTCCGCCTGTGCGATGGAGAACTGCTCTTCTATCTGAGAAGCTGCCCGGACTATTCTCATCCCCTTTCCTCCACCTCCGGCTGACGCTTTAAGTATTACAGGAAACCCGATTTTTTTCGCCGTGGCCTTTGCTTCGTCTATATCCGTGATGATCTTGTCACTTCCGGGGATGACCTGGAGCTTGGCTTTGATCATTTCCTGCCTGGCCCTGTTTTTATCTCCCAAAAGCCTCATGATATGGGCGGACGGTCCGATAAAAGTTATTCCGGCCGATCCACAGATCTCGGGTAACCGAGGGTTTTCAGCAAGAAAACCGTATCCGGGATGAATGGCCTCTGCCTTGGTGACCTCGGCTGCCGCCATGATAACGGGAATATTAAGGTAGCTATCGGAAGGCCGGCCCGGACCGATGCAGATCTTTTCGTCAGCCAGCAAAGTATGCAGGCTGTTTTTATCCGGTTCCGAATAGACAGCAACGGTTTTTACACCCAGCTCCCTGGCAGAGCGAATAATCCTCAGCGCGATCTCCCCACGGTTGGCAATGAGTATTTTTGAAAACATGGGATTATCTTCAGAGAGATTTGATTCCGAACAGTTTTTGTCCGTATTCAACCGTTTTGCCGTTCTCGACATATATTTTTTCAATGACGCCGTCAATATCGGATTCGATCTCGTTCATTAATTTCATCGCTTCTATGATACAGACGGTCTGGCCCGGTTGGACGCTCTCACCAATCTCCACAAACAACTGAGAGGATGGATCCGGAGCACGGTAAAAAGTTCCGACCATGGGAGATCGGACGATGTGAAGTTCATTCGTCTCCTCATCCGGTTCGATTTCGTCGATTTTTGTTACTGATTTATTTTCAGGCGAAACAACGGGCGCTGGAGGCGGCTGAGCCGGCATAGTTCCCTTCGGGCTGCGGCTGATCTTGATCTTAAACCCCTCAACCTCCAGCTCAAACTCAGATAGATCCCGTTCTTCCAGAAGGTCTATGAGTTTTGTGACCTCTTTATAATCGATTTTTGATTTCATGGTATGTCCTTCTTTGATCTTGCCGGAAAAGTAGATATACCTTAATCATATTGCCTCAGAAAGTCAAGGGACTGAACTGTAGTTGATTTCAGTTAGAAATTAGCCTAGCATGAATAAACAGAAACATTACAAGGAAAATAATGTTAGATCAATTATCTGAACGACTGCAAAAGGCCATGAAGTTTCTCCGCGGTGAGGGGAAAATCACGGGAAAAAACATGGAAGAAGCCTTGAAGATGATGAGAATGGCTTTTCTGGAGGCGGACGTTAATTATAAAGTCGTCAAGGATTTTGAAGCAGGGATAAAAGAAAAAGCCCTTGATGAAAAAGTGATGCAAAGCCTGACACCGGCTCAACAGGTGATCAAGATCATCAAGGATGAACTTACTTCTCTCCTGGGAAATGAAGAAAAGAAGCTGGATCTATCCGGTACTCCTCCCTCCAAATTCATGCTTGTCGGCCTTCAGGGATCGGGAAAAACCACAACCTGCGGCAAGCTGGGAAAGCTTGTCTCAAAACAGGGGAAAAAACCTCTTTTTGTTTCTATTGACATAAAAAGACCGGCTGCTCAGGACCAATTAAAGATCATCGCCCATAATCTGAACCTTGCTTTCTATGAACTTTCGAAGGAACAAATGGCCAAACCGACAAAGGCCATCAAGAACGCCATTGAATATGCCAGGAAACAGGCATTCAGCCCGCTTATCGTGGACACCGCCGGCAGGCTGCATGTCGATGAAGAGCTGATGGAAGAGCTTAAAATAGTGCGTGATATCCTCCAGCCCAATGAAGTGATCTATGTAGGTGACGCAATGACCGGTCAGGACGCTGTTAAGAGCGCTCAGGTTTTCGAGGAAAAGATCGGCCTGACCTCAATCATTTTGACCAAACTTGATGGTGATGCCAGAGGCGGCGCAGCTCTGTCTATTGTGTCTGTGACCGGAAAACCAATCAAGTTTGCAGGCGTGGGAGAAAAACTTGACCAACTGGAAGTCTTTCATCCAGACCGCATGGCCTCACGTATCCTGGGAATGGGTGATATGCTGACGCTGATCGAAAAGGCTGAAGACGAGGCGGATATTCAAGAAGCCGAGGAAATGGCAAAAAGACTCAAAAGACAGGAATTTTCCCTTGAGGATTTCCAAAAGCAGATAGCCCAGATGAAAAAGATGGGGTCTTTTTCCCAGATTTTGAACATGATGCCTAAAGCGGGCCCCTTCAAAAACATCTCCAAGATCGATGTCGATGACACAAAGATCCTTCATTTTGAGGCTATCATTAATTCCATGACGCCTGCTGAGAGGGACAATCCAAAGATAATCAACGGAAGCCGCAGATCAAGGATCGCCAGAGGAAGCGGATGTCCTGTCTCTGAAGTCAACCAGCTTCTCAAGCAGTTTTCCGAGATGAAAAAAATGATGAAAAAGTCTGCGTTTCAGAAAATACTCTCCCAATTCCCTGGCTGATAACTCGTTAAAATCAGTTGACTTATATGACGGTTTTGGCTATTATCAATTTCTATTTCAGTTCAGGAAAATTGGTGAAACATGATAGCAATACGGTTAACGCGATTAGGCGCTAAGAAAAAACCTTTTTATCGAATTGTTGTGATCGATTCCAAAAAACCCAGGGAAAGCAAAACCAAGGACATTATCGGTTATTATGACCCGTTAAAAGAACCCCCTGACATAAAGATCGATCTGGAAAAAGTGAATTATTGGGTCGAAAAAGGAGCTCAAACTTCAGAAACAGTACAATCTCTTTTAAATAAAGTGAAAAAATCCGAAAATATTTCTAATTAACGAACAATAAGGAGGTTATAGTGAAAGAACTAGTTGAAATGATTGCAAAAGCATTGGTGGACATTCCGGAAAAGGTGCAGGTTTCACAACTCGAAGGAGAACAGACCACAATCCTTGAGCTCAAAGTTGCACCCGAGGATCTTGGTAAAGTTATCGGGAAACAGGGAAGGACAGCAAGAGCCATCAGAGTGATTCTCGGTGCTGCTGGAATGAAGCTGAAAAGAAGATTCAATTTAGAGATCATTGAGAAACCCTAAGTTGATCAGTATAGGAAAAATCGTCAGAACTCAGGGAAGAAAAGGCGAGGTTAGAATCATGCTTTTTCAGGAAAGCCTGCCGGAGCCTTTTTTTTTCCAGAGTATTTATTAACAGATCTGGTATCGAAGAAGAATTTTCAGTCGAGTTTTCAAGGTTCCACAATAATTTTTTAATTTTGAAATTTAAGGGGATATGTTCTATTGACCAGGCCTCCGGACTTGTAGGAACAGAGATACGGGTCCCTGAAGAAATGCTTGGACCTTTGGAAGATTACGATTTTTATCATTTTCAGATCGTCGGTTGTACTGTCCTTCTGAAGGATGGACATAAGATTGGGATGGTTAAAGATATGCTGTCGATCAAGGATAACGACCTCCTGGTTATCAAAAAGGGCCATAAAGAGGTTTTAATCCCCTTTTCTAAGACAATATGCTTGGAGATCGATCTGAAAAAAAAACAGATCATCATCGATCCTCCGGACGGGCTTTTAGAGTTGGATGAGATTTGATATAATAACTATCTTTCCCGAAATGTTCGGGAGCGTTTTTTCTGGAGGAATCGTAAGAAAAGCGCTTGAAAAAGACTTATTAGAGATTCATGTCCATAACCTCAGGGATTTCAGCTCTGATAAGCACCGACAGGTGGATGACCGGCCCTTCGGCGGTTGTCAGGGAATGGTGTTCAAACCGGAACCCATTTTTAAGGCAGTCGAGAAGGTCAGGGAAAACGAGGATACGCCCGTTTATTTGCTTTCCCCTCAAGGGAAACAGTTTAATTCCGCAATAGCGGAAAATCTGGCTCAGTTTTCCCAGATCATCTTGATCTGCGGCCGTTACGAAGGAGTCGATGAAAGAGTGCTTGAACACCTGGCAACAGAAGAGATTTCAATAGGCGATTATATCCTGACTGGAGGAGAGCCTGCCGCCTGGGTGATAGTCGATGCTGTTTCGAGATATATTCCCCACGTGGTGGGAAAAAGAGAATCCGTAGAGGAGGATTCTTTTCAAAGAGGCGTGTTCGATCACCCTCATTATACAAGACCCCGGAATTTCCGGGGGATGAAGGTCCCTGAAGTCCTTTTTTCCGGGGATCACAAAAGGATTGAGGCCTGGCGCCGGATAAAGGCGCTTGAGAAGACCCGGGCGATTCGCCCTGATCTTTTCAACGATTTAAATTCGGAAAAGAGAGGAAATAACGATGAATCTGATTGATATAGTTGAAAAAAAAGATATTAAAGAGGATCAGACACCATTTAATATCGGGGATACGGTCAAAGTACATGTTGTCATAAGGGAAGGAGAAAAGGAAAGGATCCAGCTCTTTCAGGGAGACGTGATCGCCAAGAAAGGGACCGGTTCAAGCGCTTCCTTCACGGTCCGGAAAATTTCCTTTGGTACTGGAGTCGAAAGGGTATTTCCTCTTCATTCAAAGATGATCAAAAAGATCGATGTGGTCCGCCACGGGAAAGTCAGAAGGGCCAAACTCTATTATCTCCGAAAACTGAGAGGTAAGGCGGCACGGCTTAAGGAAGCCAAATAAATTGTTACATCGTTAAAGCCGTTGATCCCGTTTATTCCGTTCGTCATTCCCTCGACTTTGATCGAGGAACGGGATGACAATTGTACTACCTAATCTCTTTCTATTTCTATATAATGAGGGGGATGACCGATTTTCGAATGGAAAGACAGCTCTTAAATAAGGGGTTCCATTCCATTGCGGGCGTTGATGAAGTGGGACGGGGAGCCCTGTTCGGTCCCGTTGTGTCGGTTTCAGTTGCCTTCCCGCAGGATCTTTTAACAGGTAGTCCATCAGAATGGCTGAAAGAAATTGACGATTCAAAAAGTCTTTCTCCTAAAAAACGGTATTATCTGGCAAAACATATTCTCTTTAATGCCCAATCCCTTGGAATCGGCTTTGCAACACACATGGAGATCGACAAG
Organism: Acidobacteriota bacterium; assembly: GCA_030669585.1. Taxonomy (GTDB): domain Bacteria; phylum Acidobacteriota; class Aminicenantia; order Aminicenantales; family Aminicenantaceae; genus DAOVDI01. The sequence goes on along the minus strand of DAOVDI010000003.1, from coordinate 18,718 downwards.
CTGAATATTTATAAAGCCTCTCTAACAGCCATGAAAAGGGCTGTTATAAACATGCCTTCTAAACCGGATTTTCTTCTGATTGACGGCTTTCAGCTTAATGATGTAAATTATCCGCAGATAGGCGTGCTGCAGGGAGACAGAAAATGCTCGGTGATCGCCGCAGCTTCCATTGTTGCCAAAGTCCTAAGGGATGAGGTCATGCACCGATTGGACAAGGTTTACCCTGGTTACGGTCTCGGTCAACATAAAGGATACGCGACAAGATCACATTATGAGTCGCTGGAACGTTTAGGCCCAACAGCCCTGCACAGGCGTTCCTTCAGGCTTGGAAAAAAGAAGCAGAACTGAATTAAACTATGGAAAAAGAAAGAATCGAAGCCCACGCGGAAAAATATATCAAACGCGGGAAATTTCTGGATGCGGTCGCAGAATATCAGAAGCTCCTTACCGGCAAAGAACAGGATATTCCTATCAATAACATCATAGGAAATTTGTATGTTAAGGCCAATCAAACCAAAAAAGCTCTTGCAGAATTTAAAAAAGTTGCAGATCACTATGAACATAAAGGACTCTACTCTCGATCTATCGCCATCTATAAGAGAATAACAAAGCTGGATCCTGAAGATACTAAGGCTGCCGGTAGACTGGCCGACCTGTTTATGGAGCTTGGTTTTATATCCGATGCAAAAAAAGAATATCGCAATCTGGCCATTATGCTTCAAGAAACCGGTCATGCCGGAAAGGCCATTGGATATTTCGACAGACTGCTCAGGATCGATCCCAATGACATCGAGTCCAGAAGAATCCTGATCGACCTCTGCATCAAAGAAGGCAATATCGACCGGGCTGTAGAAGAACTCAATACGGCTGCTGCACAGAAGATCCTTAAAAAAGACTATAATAAGGCGGATGAGTTTCTTTCTGAAGCAAGAGCTTTAAAAGAAGATGACATTCGAACTCTCACAAGTTCAATCCATCTTTACTTGAAGAAAGACAAAAAAAAGCAGGCTTTTAAGCTTATCCTCGGTCTTCTTAAAAAAAACAAGGATAATGTGGCTGCTCTCCATGTACTGGGAGATCTCTTCTATGATGAAGGGAACCGGCCCAAATCAGAAGAGCTTTTTTCTCAAATAGTAAAATTAAGACCAGATGATATGAATGCAAAAATCAAATTGGGACGGGTCTATATCATCGACAAACAAACGGACAGAGCATTCAAAATATATGAGCCCCTGATCGATAACCTCTTGAGTAAACACAAGCCGTCCAAGGCCATCGGGCTTCTGGGCTTGATCCTGTCTCATGCTAAAAACCACCTTCCCTCCCTGAATAAGCTCGCTACGGTTTATGAATCAATAGACCAGCCAGACCATCTTGCTATCGTCTACAGAGTGATCCTTAAGGAATACAATAATCAACAGAAGCAGAAAGAATCCCTTCCTGTTTTAGAGCGGCTTCTCGAACTGATCCCTAAGGATGAAAGCATAATGGCACAGTACAATCGTATACGAGAGGAATTTGGCATCACAAAAGACAAAGATGGAACGGACGAGATCATTAAAACAGAGCTGGAAAAAGTCGATCTCTGCGTGGAACAAGGACTTATCCTGAATGCAGAAAGCATCCTTACCCAACTGAAGTTGTCCTTCCCTGATGATCAAAAAATCCGTGATAAAACCGTTGAAATGGAAAAAATATCCTCCCGCATCAAGGAAAAAGAAATTCCCGATGTCATCAAACAAACAGCCGTCACGGATGATCTCTCTGAAACTCAAAAAATTGGTGAGGATGATAAGATCTGGACTTCTGCCGACATTTTTTCCGGTACAGACCTGAGACAGACCGGAGCACAGGAAGGCAGAGAAAAAACATATTTTGATCTTTCACGGACCATCGAAGAGGAATTACAATCCATAAAAGCGATATCCCGGCACCCGGTTAAAGGAGACACCGCCATTCTCGAAAAGGACTTGGGCGAGATCGTAAAGGAATTCAGACGAGGGGTTGAAAGCAAGGTGGCGCGGGATGATTATGAAAGCCGCTACACCCTGGGAATCGCCTTTCAGGAGCAGGAGTTTTTTGATGAGGCTATCGAAGAGTTCAAGATCGCATCCGGATCGGATCAGCTCAAAATGGACTGCTACAGCTTTATCAGCCTTTGTTATAAGAAAAAAAATGACTTTAAAAGTGCCGTAAAATGGGTCATAAAGGCACAGGAACTCACGGAAAAAACCTCTGATAGGGATTGGGCTTTGAAATATGAGCTGGCTGAACTCTATGAAGCCATGAAGGAAACTGAAACAGCATTGAAACTCTACAACGAGATTACGTCCTGGAATCCCAATTTCAGGGATGCCCGCCGGAAAACAAAAGAATTAAAAACATAAAAATATTTCTTCCAGAGTATGTTCTTTCTGTCCATGAGAAAAACAGACCGATCTTTTCGTTTACCCTATCATAGAAGGAACGCCATGTATAATAGAACCGGTCCGGTGCTTATAGGAAGAGGGCCGGCTTTTTACAGGGTTTTGGAGATGATCGATCGCGTGAAGGACAGCAGTGTTCCAGTTTTCATCTGTGGAGAAAGCGGAACAGGCAAAGAACTTGTTGCCAGGGCAATCCATGAATCAGGAACAAGGAAGAACAAACGATTTATTGCAGTTAACTGCAGTGCGATCCCGGATCACCTTCTCGAAAGCGAACTTTTCGGCTACATAAGAGGCGCATTCACAGGTGCGGTGAGGAACAGGCCCGGTCTGATCGAGGAAGCGGAAGGGGGCACTTTCTTTCTGGATGAGATAGGAGACCTGTCTCCCCGGCTGCAGGCCAAACTTCTCAGGCTGCTTCAAGAAAAGGAAATCCGTAGAATCGGGGAAAACTGCACACGTTATATAGACGTTCGTTTTATCAGCGCAACAAACAAAAATATTGAGAATGAGATTGAATCAAAAAGGTTCCGCGATGACCTGTATTATCGCCTGAAGATCATTTCAATAGAGATTCCACCCCTGAGGGAACGGAGGGATGAGATCATTTGTTTTCTCAATCACTTCATAAAAATTTACTCCGACAGCATGAACCGCACAGACATCCGTTTCTCTTCGCAAGCCTTGAGCCTGCTAATGAATTATTCCTGGCCGGGTAATGTTCGTGAACTCCAGAATGAAGTTCAAAGATGTATGGTTCTCTGCAATAAAGAAAATTTTATCAGTGAAAAACATCTGTCTTCAAAGATCTACAGGCAAAAAAGAACACCAGGATCCTGTTACAGTTTTTTTCATGCCAGGGCAGAATTTGAAAAAAGCTTTATCCATGAAGCATTAAGACGCTGCAATTTCCATAGGCTAAAAACGGCAAAGGACCTTGGCCTCAGTCGTCAAGGATTATTTAAATTGATAAAAAAACACGATATTGAAACTCCCGGACAGAGAAAAATCTGACAGGGACCAGTTACTACTGTTTTTTTATTCTATCGAATGCTTTTTTGAATTTTTCCTGGGCTTCTCTTCGTTTTTTTTCCTGAAGCTCGGCTGTTGCATCGAATTTTCGGGCAAACCCCTCTTTTCTTTTCTTCTCTTTAAGCAGCATTTCATCCAGCGAGTCTTTTTTCCGTTTAACCTTTTCTGATTTTAATATTTTATGTGCTATCGGATCTATCCACAGGAGAGTATGGCAGATTGTACATTCGACCTGAAAAATCTTTTTGTTTTTTTCGACCATGTGAAAAATCTATCAGAAACATATGAATTATTCAATTCATCTAACCTGGATTATTCACGAGTCGAGATTGGTGCAGATGCAAAAGAGATGGTAGGATTCAAGGGGTCTAGGGTTCTAGTGTTTTTCTTTCTAACAATTTATTAATTGATTGTCATAGTGTTTTTATTGTGTCCTGTTGAATTGAATGCCTGGACTATTTACGAGTCGAGATTGATGCATCTGCAAGAGGCTGTTCGTGAAGCCGTATTTATATACTGCGAACGGACGGCAACACAGCAGATGGGATAATATCGGCTTGTAAATTGTTCAGGCTACCCTGGGTTATTCACAAGTCCATGTTTACGTATAGTATTCACTTGAAGTAGAATAGAGACAACATGAGAGACTCATGCGCAAGATACACCATCAGGATCCAGGCTTTTCTGTGTATCTTTCTCTTCATCTTCGCTTTCATACCGGCTGATCAGCAAACAGATATTTCGCAATATCAAAGAAAAATGAAAGAGATCGCCCTGCAGATCGAGAGGATCAAACATATTCTGACTGAAGAAATGCGAAGGGAAACCTCCATTCTGGCACAATTGGACCAGATCGGCCTTAAAAAGGAACTGGCAAGAAAAGAAATAGCGATGTACAACACTCGGTTACGGAAAGCGAACAGCGAACTGAGTGACATTCAAGAACGGATTATCATTCTTCAGTCAAAGCTGGATAATGGAAAGCAGTCCATATCAAAGATCGTCGTCACCCTGTATAAGTTCGGGGAGCTTAATTATCTGGACCTGTTGTTTCAAGTCAAAGACATAAAAGGCCTCGTTGCTGAGAACAAGAATCTGACTCTACTTGCTAAAACCCAGGAAAAGATCCTTTACGATTACATTGCAACTATGAATGAACTAAAAGAAGCGGAAAAAGGACTGCAGTCAAAAAAGCAGGAAATTGCCCGGCTTCTAGCCAGCGCAAAGGATAAAAGACTGGAACTTGCAAATAAGGAACAGAAAAGCCGTTCCCTCATAAACAAGATCAAGCAGGATAAACAAATCCATAAACAGAGATTGGAAGAACTCAATGAAAGACACAAAGAGCTTCAAAACCTACTCAAAAGAATCCTAACTCAAGAATCTGTTTTCCCTTTTGTCCCGTCTCCGCTTTATGAAAAAAAGGGGAAACTGGATTGGCCGATCCCCGGCTCCATTATTTCCCGTTTCGGCACAAAGCATCATCCAAAATTCAACACACGCACCCAGAACAACGGGATAGAGATTTCTCCACGCACTGATCTGGTCGTTAAGGCCATTCATCCTGCATCTGTTGCTTACTCGGATTACTTCCGTGGATACGGCAACCTGATCATCCTCGACCACGGAATGAAATATTATACTCTCTATGGTCACTGTGCCGATCTCCTGGTGAAAAAGGGGGATTTTGTAGATGCCGGACAGGCTATAGCCTATGTTGGAGACATTGGTTCGCTCGAGGGGAAGACCCTTTACTTTGCCATACGCTTCAGGGACAAATTCCTTAATCCCTTGCAATGGCTCAAACGAAGATGATAGAATATTTTTGGAAATTTTTCAGGACAATGGCAAAAAAAAGATATCACTTCGTTCTCATCGGCATAATAATAGCAGCTTCCCTGTTTTTTTTCATAAAGACCAATGTTTTATCCGGACTTTTATTCCGTCCGACGGATTACAGCAACTATAAAATTCTAGGGACAGCGATCTCCCTGATCAAATCCAATTATGTTGAAGAACTCAATGCTGTAAGAACTTTAGAGGGCGGATTCAAAGGAATGGTCGATTCCCTGGATGTCCTGTCCAGCTATCTGAACAAGGATCAGCTTGAAAAATACCGCAGAATGACAGGAACTCTTCATACAGATGTTGGAATAATCCTCTATAAAACATATGGAGCTTTCCCCCAGGTTATCGGAGTCAGAGAAGGTTCCCCTGCCGATCGTCTGGGCATAAAATACGGAGACTTCATCAGCGCTATGGATAACAGGTCCACTCTGACCCTCAGCATGCGGGAAGCAAATCTGTTTCTCAAAGACACAAAAGAAAACCCGATCTCACTAAAAGTTCTCAGATCCGACAAGACAGAAGATATTGTGATCAGCAGAATGGTTCTTTACCAGGACTGTTTTTCGTTTTTGCCTTTAAAAAACACAGCCGGCATTCTAAAGATCAACCATCTTTATTCCTGTGTGGACAAACTAAAGAAAAAGGTATTACCACGCCTTAAAGCACAGAAAAAACCTCTGGTCCTGGACCTCAGAAACTGTCATGAGGGCAGCATCAATGAGGCCCGGAGATTGATCAACCTGTTTTTAAAGGCGGACAGGATCGGATATTTTTCTAATAGAAACGGCAAGTCGGGCATTCTGTCCTGCCCGGATGAACCGGAACTCTCTACCATTCCTCTGATAATATGGTCTAACCGGGCTACAATCGGTTCAGCCGAGATGGTCACAGCCGTACTCAAGGATTTTAATAGAGCCAAGATCGTGGGTATTCAAACTACGGGTCTTGTACCGAAACAGAAGATCTTCCCCTTTGAGGATGGAAGCGGACTATTGATCACAACAGAAATATTCAATCTTGAATCCGGCAAGGAATTGTGGGGCAAGGGCATGGAGCCTGACGAAAAAGTCAATCCGCAGGAAAAAGGATCTACAGCATTTATCAATGCAACAAATAAGATTCTGAACAAAATGTCATAGATGCGTCAATTCCGGGAAAAACCTCCTAGTTCGCATTTTCCGCGGACGTTATTCATCATTTTTTCAATAATGGCGCTTCTCAGTATTATTGGATTGGACTATATCAACTGGACTCAAGGGAAAAACACATTCCTTTTCTCTCAACGCTCTAAGCCAAAATCCCTGCCTCGAAGCAAAACTATGGGCGATATCGTGCAGAATCATCTTTCCGCTCTCTCCATAACACCGGAATCCATTCGTCAATTCTGGGATAGCGAGCAGAACCATCACCTGATAATCAATCTTCCTGAAGAAAGCTATTCCCGGATCAAATCCTCTCTTGAAAACAATTTCAGGATAAATAAGGCGGTTGTTCTTGAAAAAGAAAAATACAAGGACGCGGGGAAACAGTATCATCTGTGGAAGGTCGAGGGGAAAACCGGCGAAAAACTTTCTCTTCTTTTTTCCTATAGATTGTCAGAAATCAAGCCCGGGAAAGTATTAAAGCAAACAAAGAAAAAAAACCGCGTGGTGATAATTGTGGACGACATGGGCTACAATCTCCAGGCCATCAACACGATCTGCCGCATCAATTTGCCATTAACAGTGGCCATCATTCCTTTCAGTCCTCTTTCCCAAGAAACAGCGGAAATCGCTCATAGATCCGGGTTGGAAATCATCCTTCATCTTCCTCTTGAATCTAAAAATTTGAACAAAGCTAACAAAATGGATGGAATCATCCTATCCGGAATGTCTGAACAGGAGATCTGCAGTATCCTCGATAAAGATCTGGACGACATTCCATATGCACGTGGAGTCAACAATCATATGGGATCAAAGGCAACCGAGGATTGGACCACGATGCGCATCTTTCTCGAACGGCTGAAAGAGAAAAACCTCTATTTTATCGACAGTATGACAACAAGCGATTCCATAGCTTATAAAATGGCCCGAAGCCTGGACATCCCCACAGCAAGAAGGCATGTCTTCCTGGACGGAGAACTGGAAAAAAGCTATATAAAAGGGCAATTGAAGGAACTTTTTCGCCTGGCACAGAAAAACGGGCATGCGGTCGGCATCTGCCATCCTTCAAATATGACTTTACAAATTCTCAGTAAGGATCTATTCAAGATGCAGAAACAGTATGGTGTAGATATAGTATTTGCATCTGAAGTAGTAAGATAACAGCCCTTAATTATTCATAGCGGAGGGCTTCGACCGGGTCCATTTTTGACGCTTTGACTGCCGGATAAAGCCCGGAAAACAGGCCCACAGCAAATGCCATAATCAAGGCCAAAATCAGTATCCCTGCATTGACCACTGCACGCCATTCCCCAAAAAAAGAAATGGCCAAGACCGTCATCAGTCCCAGGAATAATCCAATAACACCCCCACTGACCGAGACAAGGATGGACTCGGATAAAAACTGCCACTTGATGTGATTCTGGGTTGCGCCAAGTGCTCTACGAATCCCAATCTCATGCGTCCGTTCAGAGACATTGGCCAACATGATGTTCATTATCCCGATCCCTCCTACTATCAGGGAAATGATCGCAATGGAACCCAGAAAAATGTTGAAATTAGCCTGTGTCTGTTTCTGTTTGTTGATCAATTCCTGTGGAATGATCATCTGGTAATCCCTGGCTCCTTGATGGGAACTTTCCATAAGCTCCTGTATACCATTGGCTGCAGAAAAGATCTGGTCTTTATCCCTAACCTTGACCACAATCTCATCAAATGGAAGCGGTTCAGGCCGATCAAGAAAAAATGTATCAGTCCGGAGAGGAATAAAAATTGCGCGGTTGATATCTCTGACCCCAAGAACAGAACTTCCCTGTGAAGCGGTTTTTCTTGGTTTTAATATACCGACGATCTTGAATATTTCCTCTTCAATGCGAATGACCTCACTCACACGCCCCACGGCCCCCAAGATCCCGGCAATCTCATCTCCAATAACACAGACAAAATTCCTCCGGCTGGAATCCAGGTCACTGATAAACCGGCCTTCAGAAACAGCCAGGTCATGGACAAGCTGATACTCGGCTGATATGGCAAGGATGTCCGGATAAAACTCCTGACCGACGCTCAGTACCGATGCTCTCACTTCTTTAAGAGGCGCTACAAGCTCAACAAAAGGAAAGCTTTCCCGGATCCGCAAAACATCGCGTTCACTCAATCCATGAGAAAGGCGCTCACTGGCATGGAGCTGCTGGGCCTCTGTCAACTTCATAGTTTTAAGTATAATATTCTGGATCCCTAACTGCTCGATCTGTTCCAGGGTTTTTCTTTTAGCTCCTTCTCCAACAGATAACATCGTGATAACGGAAATGATCCCAAAAATAACACCGAGCATACTGAGGGCGGAACGCAGCTTGTGTTCCTGCAGTGAATGGTAGGCCATCTGAAAATGCCTTATCCAATTTATGGGTATATCTTTGCTCTTCAACATTATTTCGTATCAATTCATTTTTTGAGGTTTCTCTAAATATTTTGTTGTTTTTACCCTATTTTTTGGAGGGCGGCTCAAACAGATCTTTTCTCCCTTATTCAATCCATCCAAAATCTGGACAAAGGTATCGTTCTGCGCTCCAAGCAGCACCTCTCGTATTTCAAATCCTTCCGGACGTGCGATATAGCAGAATCGCATTTCTTCTTCCTGAAACACAGCATGGATGGGCACAACTATGGTTTTTTCCTTTTTTGCCTTTGACAAAATCCTCACTCTGGCCGTCATCCCCGGTCTGAGCCTGCTGTCAGGCTCATGGATGGTAACATTCACCTTGAAATATTTTTCACCCCCTCTGACTTCACGGCGCCGCTCGGCCAAAATACCGATAAAAACAACTTCACCCTCGAATGAAAGCTCGGGATAGGCATCCACCTGGATCTTAACAGGTTTTCCGATATCGATCTTATAAAGATCGACCTCCCGGATCAGGATCTTTGCCATCATGGAAGAGATGTCGGGTAAAAACAGGATAGGCTGATTCCGGATCACCATGTCCCCCACGCGTGGTTTTCGCATCTCCCCTTCACGGTAGGACTCTTTAAGAACAACAAGCCCTCTTTGAGGCGCCCGGACAGTTGTCTTCTCCAGTTCTATCTGTGCATTTGCAAGAAGCTGCTGCAGTGCTTTGTATTCCTGCTTGCTCTTATTAAGTTCGGCAATGGCTTTTCCTATCTTGAATCCTGCCCCTTTTCTGGTTTGTTCAATAACCATCTTTGTTTTTTCAACTTTGACTTTTGCGCTCTTGAGCAAAGTAGGTAGAATAAAATCTCTATAGCTCTCATACTGCTGCCTGGCGACCTCATAACTTTTTTCAAGCTTATCCACCCGCTCCTTTGCCTGCGCAATCTCAAGAGGATTACTATACCCCTTTTTTACCAAGTCCTCCAGATCATCGATGTATCCCTTCAATTCCTCATATTTCTTTTTTTCCTCCAGCATGGCGCCTTCAAGTCTGGACAGTTCCAAAGGCCCATCCCCTTTTTCCAGCTTTTGCAGTTCCAGTTCTGCTACCTGAAAGTCGTATTTTGAAGTCTGTAATTCCTGATCTGCCTGAATCTTCTCCCACTCCAGGGTCTGCTGCTGAGCAGCAATAATGGCGTTCCATTCATTGACTTTGGATGTCAGCTGTGAAACCTTTTCTTCAAAAGGAGCCGGGTCCATTTTAACCAGAACATCTCCAAGGTCAACACTGGTCCCATCCTCGATCAGAAAAACGATCTTCCCTTCTTCTTTGAGCCCGGAACTGACAGTAATGGACTTTTCCGAATCCAGCTCGCCTAAAGCAAAAACATTGACCTCAAAATTCCTGAAGCCGACGCTTGCAAAAGGGATTGCCTGTATCTGGCTTTTATTCCGGTTTAAAAAGATCAAAAGAACAGCAGCAAGAACAAAAATCACAACCGCACTGATAATGATTGTTTTTCGATCGATCCTGGTCATGAAGACACCTTCCCCTGCTTGTCTATCAAAATGCCCATGGCCGCCTTCAGTCTGAATTGTCTTTCAATATATTGAATGACAGCCGATATAAGGCTTATTTCTGCTGTGCGCAGCTCTGTCTCTGCTTCTATCATGTCAAAATTGCCTGCCATGCCCCTGGAAAATTTCACCTTCGCCAGTTCGAGTTTTCCCTTCGCCTGAGTGATCTGCTCCTTTTGGATCTCGATGTTCTTCATGTTTCGATAAAGGTTGCGAAGGGAAAACTTCACTTCCCTTTTGATCTCATCACATTTCAAGTCCATCAGCCGGGATGCGCTGTGAATCGCGATCCGGCTTCTTTCGTAGGCCGCTTTTTCCCTGGTGCGGGATACATTCCCTGAAGTCGCCAGTCCCAGCTCTACACTGCCCTTATTGGTTTTCAGACTCTCTTTCAGGGCTGAGTCTGAGCCTTTGGAGGAATATTTCAAGGTCAGGTCCACGTCAGGAAGAATATTGTGTTTTGCAGTTCTGGCCTGAAGTTCCAGATTAGCGATCAGATCTTTGATCTGAATGATCTCCACGCGTTCACTCATTGAAACCAGAATGGCATTTTCTTCCTCCACATGAATGACCGTGTATGTCAATGGAGCGGAAACATCTATCGCCTTTTCAAGGGGAACAGCCAGTATGATCCGAAGATTGTCCAGGGCATCCTGATAGGCTTCGCGGCTTGCGATCAGGAAGCTTTCCGCCTGATTGAGTTTGATCCTTGCTCTGTACACATCAATGGCTGTGGCCAATCCCATCTTCTGCTTTACACCAGCCGCTTCGGTATAACCCTGCAATCTTTCATGAGAGGACTGCTGGAGGCGAAGGATCTCCCTCAGGCGTATTACATTGTAGACAGCCGAAACCGCGGCCAGAACAACACTAACCTGCGTCAAGTAAAGATCTCTTTGAGACGAACGGAGCAAATACTCGGATTGTTTGACCCCCCGAAGATTATAATCTGTGCTGAAACCGCGGAGAAGAGACTGGGTCAGTAAAATATCCATGCCCGTTTCATAAGTTTCACCGATCCTCTGAATAGAAGGACTGATCAACAGCCCTGTTCCTGTTGAAAGTTTTTTATCAATAGAAAGGGCTGCCCCATAATCTTTTCTCCCTTTGGCGAGGTCCAGGTAGACCTCGGGGATTATCTTAAGCTCAAAATCAGTTCTGGAAGAAACCAGAGAAAACCGGGTCTGCGCAACCTGATCAAGGGCATTGGCAATACTTCGATTGGCGGTTAGAGCCCGGTTGATCGCCTCCTCCAGTGTAAAATGGAGAATATCATCCGCGGATTCAGAAATTCCGGACTGACAGAGAAATACACCGGCAGTAACACAAGCAAGCAAAATAACGAGAAAAAATCGCACCAAATAAATTCCGGTTACATAACTTCAATTCGCTTCGTTGACTATAAATGACACAGTATGGGACACGCCGTAGTCTAACCAGACAAAGTCCTCTGCCGATTTATTCGTATTGGAAATTGAAAAAGTGCAATATGTACCGCCAGTAAGATTAGTGATTTTAAGCGTATGAGTGGATTTTTCCTTTAATTCTCTCGTCCAAGAACCGCTCCCTCCGGGAGTTGTAGTACCTAGCAATTCACCGTCTAGATAAACTTCAAATTGATTATCAATAACTCCATAATCCGACACCGTGATCCGAACATTCAACTTCTTTGTCCCAAGCACTCCTGTCGCTAGAAGCACTCCTCCGGTTACTATGGCCGCTCCGCCAACGATAATAAGAGGACTGATCCCTTTCTTTTTCTTAGGAGGAGTTTTTGCCGGCTGCCTGGTCACGGGAATTCTTGATATTTTGGGAGTGGATTCTATCTGAGAAATGGCCTTTGTAGTGGTGGCGGAAACAGTTCCGCCGCTGACAGCACCAACCGGAGCAGCGCCGACCATCTGGCTGAGCATATAGATCCCCTCGACCACATAACCAAACCGAAAGGCCGATTCAATGACATCAGCTGTAATGTTATCGGCAAAACCAGGCAGACTGCGAGGCGCCCGGGCCAGTTCTGTATTCACTGCAACGCTGCCGCTCATATTGACATCCTGCCATACAGGCTTTTCCCGGCCTGTGTCGCGCTTGGCCTCAAATACCTGGCTGCGAACCACCAGGCCGTTCTGATTGACAGACAGCAGGATGTATTCAATAGCACTGGTTGCTGCTGACGGGGCGGGCAAAACGCCAATATACTCATTTCCAACGATCAAAGGCATTTCTACAAAAACATAATTCGTTTCGCCTTTGGCTTTAAAATAACAGCGTACAAGCATAACTCCTGCTTCATCAGAAACCAGGGCTTTTACCTGGATCCTGGCTCCGGGAATAAAATACTTCACCTGCGTATGTGAGATTCGCATTAATGACGCTGCCTGAGACCCATTCAGACCAGTTTCAAAACTCGGAATCAAAACAAATATAAACGTGGCCATCAAAGCTAGATACAAAAAAAACCGATTTCTCTTAAATTTACTCATTGTCTTCCTATCCCTCCTTGTTTTTTTTACCGTCCCCAGTAAGTAATCTTAATGATCATCCAATTTTTCCCGGCCTCCTTGAGCTCCCATTTGTATGAACCATTAACGATCTCTCCTTCTATGCCCTGTGCCTTGGATATCGCTTTGCTGACCTGTTGGAACTGCACTATGGCGCTGTCAGGACCGTTACCATCAATAGTCATAATAATTTCAGGATCGCTGAACTGATTGCTGAAATTACGGTAAAAGGAAGTAAGCATCCTGGCCTTGGATTTTTCCTTATTGTAAACTGTGGGAACACAATATTTTTTAAAAAAAGCATCCAAATTCCCGGACCCATAACTCCTGCTGTAAGCGTCAAAGATGGAGCGGACCGAATATTCCTGTTTAGCAGCATTCGCCCGCACCATGATATCAGAGGCTTCCGCATTTTTTGGATCAAGCTGGAGAACATTCCGAGTCCGCTGGATGCACCGGTTGAAATCATTTTTATCCAGGTCTGACTTTGCTCCCCGCAGAAGATTCTTGATTCTCTGCTGTTTCTGTCTTTCCGCCTTTACGCTTTTGGCTTTGTTGATGTAGTAATTGGCAATACTGTTTTGAGGTTCTATTTCTAAAACCGCCCTCATCTGCAGAATGGTCTGATCATATTTTTTTGCATCAAAAGCCCTAATCCCCTGATCCAGAAGTGATGAGACCTCTGAGGTCTTTTCTTCCTGTTCTTCGGGTTTTGGACCTTCCTCTTTTTGTTTTGCAATAGGCTTGACCTCTGGTTTTTTCCTGGGTTCTGTTATATCCAGAACTGTCTTTACTTTTTTTTCAGGCGGATTATCGGCAATTTGTTCCTGATCCTGTTTCGCCTGTGCTTCTTTTTCCAGTTTGCTGATCGTTTTTTCAACCTCATAGATATCCGGCCCCTCAGGCGCCATGTCCCTATATATCTTCAGATAAGCCAGTGCCCTTTCCGGATCATTCACTTCCTCTGAAAGAAGGCCCAGATAAAAATATGGCGCTGGGTCCTCTGTATTATCTACCAAATAGTTTTTAAATTTCTTTTTTGCTTCATCCAAACGACCCTGGTCAGCCAGGACCAGACCAAGATTCAATTCGGCTTTGCTGTGTTTTGGATTCAGTTCCAGAATCTTTTCCAGTAGAAGGATGGCCCCTTCATTATTGCCTTTCTTAAAAAGCGTTTCCGCTCGCTCTTCATAAGATTTTATCTGTTCAGATAAGCTTATTTCCGGATCCGGTTTTTCCTGCGGTTTTTCCATTGGAAGGATTATTGGCTGAACAGGAGGCCCTCCGCCCCCTGAAACAACCGGCGTCTTGTCTTTATTTGAAAAGATCACCACAGCAACAACAATAAAGATCACCACAATCATCATTGCTCCCAACACATACAGCAGCGGTTTTCGGTTTCTTTCCTTTTGCCCGGAAAACACCGGATCAGCCACAGAAGGCACATCTGTCCTGTGGGCCGTTTTTCGCACTTTTTCATGCACCGGGATGGGTGCAGTAACCAAAGGAGGCTCATTAGGAACAATTCCGGCATAGGCAGGATAATTCTGCAGATCCTGTGCCAACTCCGCACAGGTGGAGTAGCGTTGAGAAGGGTCTTTTGCAAGTGCCTTATGAAGGATATGGTCCAATCCGTCAGGCAGGTCTTGTTGAAAGTTTCGTGCAGGCACAGGATGCTCATTGACAATCTTATAGATCACAGTAGTGATGTTGTCACCGGGAAAAGCTTTCTGAAGAGTGAGCATCTCATACAATACGGCACCCAATGAAAATATATCCGCCCTGTTGTCGACCTTTCTCCCGGCAATCTGTTCAGGCGACATATAAAAGGGTGTCCCCATGACCATACTCGTCTGAGTCATAGTGGATGATGAGATTCTCGCAATTCCGAAATCAACAATATGCGGCCGGCCCGCCCGATCCAGCAGGATATTGCCCGGTTTGATGTCCCGGTGGACGATACCCTTACTATGTGCAAAATCCAGAGCCTCCCCAATCTGGGCCATTATGGCTATGATCTCATCCACAGAAAACCGTTGGCCGGCAGTAATCAGCTCCTCGAAGCTTTGACCTTCAATAAACTCCATTACGATATAGGTCAGCCCTTCATCCTCTCCTACATCGTAAATAGTCACAATGTTCGGATGAGAAAGATTCCCTGCAGAACGTGCTTCCCTCATGAACCGGCGCTGGGCATTTACCTGCTCACTCGCCTGGGTAAGAGTGTCGAAACGGATGGTCTTAATGGCCACAGGACGACCGATAACTGGATCTTCTCCTTTGTAAACGATCCCCATAGCGCCACGGCCGATCTCTCCGGTAATGTTATATTTCCCGATTTTTTCCATTTTTATCCAGTGTATTTAAATCATAACAGATAATGATATATCGCACCAATAATCCCACCAAAAATTACTGTGGAAAGGATCAAAGCCAGGCTCAACAAAGAAAAGACGCGGATCTTGGGACGCGCAAGCTTGAGAAGAAGCAGGATCACCAGTCCTAAAAGCAAACCAAAAATTGTTCCGATCCCAACGATCAGGATAACACTCCGCATTTCCACCTGTCTCATTAACCCGGAAACCGTCTCCAGCCGGACACCCGGCCCTTTAGTAGCGATATATTCCTTTTGAACGGAAACGCTCTGCCCGGCAGGGTCTTTAAAGGTTACTTCCAGTCCATGAAACTTTTCATCCTGTATGGATGTGGATTGAAAGGCCAAGACATACTGGTTATTAAGCTGATCAGCGATCACCCGGTACACATAAAGAAGCTCATTGGGAGTAGCAGCTTCAAAATAATTTCCGCCGGTTTGTTGTGCAAGATCCTTCAGATTGTTTTCATCCCCTTGACTATCTAAGTTGATGGCGAAAATGGGAACATTTTTGTTTTTTAATCCGGCCAGCATTTCATCTCTCTGAATGCGGCTTTTTGTATCTTTACCATCACTTAGGATAACAACAGCCTGCCGTGGTGTCGCCTCATTCTTTAAAAGTCCGAGGGCTTCATGAATCGCGTCATAAAGTGCGGTATCTCCTCCTAAAACTATCTTGTCGATCGCCTCTTCGCTTGCAGCCCTGTCTTTTGTAAAAGTTGAATTGACTTCCACTTTATGATCAAAGGATATAACAGCGATCCGGTCCTCCCCGCTCATCCTTTTAAGGAAGGCTGCGCCTGCATCTTTGGACTTATCAATAGCATTCTTCATGCTGCCGCTTCTGTCAAAAAGAAGGGCTACTGCCAGATAAACACCGCCTTCAAAGGCCGATGTCAAAGAGGAGATCTGCTGCTTCTCGCCATCAACAGTTATTTCCAGCTCATTTTCCGTGAGACCTGGGATCGAGTCCCCATTCTCATTGGTAACCGTAAAAAAAAGACGTATCTCAGGGAGCCGAGTGATATCGATCCGCTGAAGATTAACAGCCTTATCCTGGGAATATCCCTGCACGGGAAAAAAGCTTAACAGGATCAATACAAGAACAGACCATTTTAGAAAGCAAATATTATTTTCTTTCATCACTATCTCCATTGCGGAGTTATTATATCCTCCGGCCGGAATCGATCAGGTGTCCAATTTAATTGTGTCGGAGGGAGAAAGATCCACTGTATCCTTCCATCTATGTTTTTCGGCCATACCACGGTGCTTTTTCTCAAGTTTTACAGTATCGGAAAGACATGGTTTTTTTGCGCCGGCTTTCTCCTTCCCGGTTAAATGGGCGACTACGGCTGTGATATTGTCATGACCCCCTTTTTTATTGGCCATTTTGATCAACTTCAGGCAAATTTTTTCAGGGTTCTTGTTTTTAAGGATCAGATTCATCATATACGCATCAGACAGAGATTCATACAGGCCATCTGAGCACAACAGGAGAAAATCATCATTAAAAAGCTCAACAGAGAAAATATCAACATTTACATTGGAATCAAATCCCAATGAGCGTGTGATCATATGCCTGAACGGAGACTCGCTGATCTCTTTCTCTAAGAGCAGTTTCAACTTCAACTGCTCGGCTTTCCAGGAATGATCCTCTGTGATTTGAAGGATATTCTTATCACGGATCAAATAGGCGCGGCTGTCCCCTACATTGGAGATCAAAGCTAAAGAATCGATAATAAGCGCAGTGACTACTGTTGTTCCCATTCCAACAAGGTTTTGATCCTCTACAGCCCTCTGAAATATGCCGTTGTTGGCTTCCTGAATAGCGGCTTCTATGATCGCATGATAATTTTCTTTCACCGCATTGCCGGTTCCGTATTGATTTCGGATACGCTCATTGAGGATATTTACAGCCATGGCACTGGCAGCATCCCCTCCTGCATGTCCTCCGATTCCATCTGCAACGATCAGCAGTGATGCCGGAACGCCTTTATCCATATTTTTTTTGGATAATATGGTGCACTGAAAATTATCTTCATTTATTTTTCTCTTTTTCCCAACATCTGTAAGGCCGAATACATCAATTTTCATGGTTCTTGTCGCTTCCGATCAAAACAACCGATCATGATCTATATATAGACCTCTACCTGAAAAAACAGGTTTCCTTCACCTAAAAAATAGGAAATTAACTACTCTTTCTTAAATTTGAGTACTGTTTTGCCCATTTCGATCAAGTCACCGTTATTAAGGGTTACTGGATCTGTGATCAATTGGCCATTCAACTGAGTGACATTGGTCTGGCTCTCGTTTTTTATGGTGAACTGCTTGTTCACACTGTCATAATAAACTGAGCACTGTTCCTTGGATACGGTATCGTCCTTCAATTCGATCTCGTTTTTCCTGGCTCCTGACCGGCCGAACATTGTGACCTGTTTGTGCAATGCAAATTCTTTCCCCTGGTCAGGCCCTTTTTCAATTATAATTTCTACACCAAGGCTCAAAAAAACCTGTGTCTTATCCGGAGTTGGAGGAGGAGGAACTGTTTTCGTAGTGGGAATCTTGGTCGTTTTATCAGGAGCAGGACCTTGAGCTGGAGGAGGAGGAACCGGCCTGGGAGCGGGACTAACCGTAGCCTGAGGGGCCCTCGGAGTCTTTGGCTTAGTTAGAAGAATTATAAAAATGATCAGCAGGATCAAGAACAGGGCGCCTCCGGCGATCAGAAGGATCTTCATATTGGAAGCCAATCCGGGTGACGTTCTCTTGCTCTCCTTCATGAGTGGAGCATTGGCATTATTCGGATCCTGGACAATAACACCGGTCACCTGAAAGGTCTTGCCAATTGGCGGCAAGTCTTTTGTCTGGATCGTTAGAGGAACAACCCCGCTGTCATCCAAGAGTGAATATGTTCCCCGCGTTGTACCGGGTGGGTTGGCGACAACTGCCTGAACATCACCGACTACAGTGACATTTCTGTTCCAGTATCTGGATGGATTGGCGAGAATATCACTAATCCATTCCTGGGCTGCAAGGGCATCCGTTGCAAATAACCCGACCAGAAAAAAAACAGCAAAAGAAAATATTATGATTTTTTTGTTCATCCCAATCCCTCCTTGGGTAAAATGGTTATATCACCTTATATTCTATAATAATATTTGTCAAATTAATTCTCAAAAGATTTACTAACCTGGATTATTCACGGGTCGAGATTGGTGCAGATGCAAGGCATGGCGGGTGAAGCTGTGGTTATCCACCGCAAACCCGTCATAACACAGCAGATGTACCGAGAGTCGGCCCGCCTGAAAGGGAAAAAATGCCGATAATAAAAATAGGATTCTGGTGTTTTTGTTATGTCCTGTTGAAGTAAGTGCCTGGACTATTTACGAGTCGAGGTTGATGCATCTGCAAGGGGCTGTTCGTGAAGCCGTATT
>DAOVDI010000181.1 GCA_030669585.1 Acidobacteriota bacterium | reverse complement strand
GATGGATACTATTTCCATGGAGGATGTTCTTTCTCATCCCCGGTGGAAAATGGGGAAGAAGGTCACTGTCGATTCGGCCACATTGATGAACAAAGGATTGGAATTGATCGAGGCCCGCTGGTTATTTGATCTGGATCCTTCCAACTTGGATATGATCATCCACCCGCAGAGCATTGTGCACTGCCTGGTCGAGATGCAGGATGGTTCTGTGCTGGCTCAGCTCAGCCAGACCGACATGAAAATTCCCATCCAGTACGCACTGACTTATCCCGGGAGGGGAGACGGATTGCTTCCGCGGCTTGACCTTGTTTCAGTCGGGGCGTTGGAATTTTTTGAAGTCGATCTGGATAAATTCCCCCTGGCCAGGTTGGCGATTCAGGTCCTGAGGGAAACAGAGAGCTGTTCTGTAGCTATGAATGCGGCAAATGAAGAGGCTGTTAGCGCCTTCCTGCAAAAGAGAATAAGATTTTCAGACATTGCAGTTGTTGTTATGACTGCGGTCGAACAGCATGAACAGAAAAAAATTGAGATCATAGAGGATATTTTCGAGATCGACCGGAAAAGCAGAGAGATCACCCGGAATTTAATAAATAAAAGGTAAATAAAATGGGGTCATTAATTGGAACAATATTCGCTTTTATCCTGGTATTCGGCATCCTTGTTTTTGCCCATGAATGCGGACATTTTTTTATGGCCAAACTTGTCGGGATCAAGGTGGAAGTTTTTTCATTCGGCTTTGGGAAGCGGCTGTTTGGTTATAAAAAAGGCGAGACGGACTACCGGATCAGCCTGATTCCCATGGGAGGATATGTCAAATTTCTTGGGGAGGATGTCTTCGAAAAAAAGAGGGAAATGCAGCCTGGGGATTTTCAGGCCGCTAAACGATGGCAGAGATTTTTGGTTATGGTAATGGGAGCGGTGATGAACATCGTACTGGCTCTTGTACTGATGACCTACATCAACATGGTTGGTGTCAATGTGCCTGAGATTCAGGAACAGGTTCCGGTCATAGGCTGGATCGAGCAGGGATCTCCGGCGGAAAAAGCAGAACTTCAAATAGGCGATGAGATTTTAAGCATCAACAAAAAACAGACAGTGACATGGAGCGATGTTGAGATCGCTGTCGGCACAAAACCCAAAAGAACTATCCATCTGAAGATCAAGAGGGGAGAGAGTATTCTGGATGTTGATCTTCTGACCGAAGCTAAGACCCGGTATGAAATGGGATATGCAGGATTCTCAGGAAAGGTCCTGGTCCAGGTTAATATGGTCACAGCCAATTCTCCTGCGGAGAAGGCGGGTCTTCAGCCTAATGATGTCATCCTCGCCATCAATGGAAAAGAGATTCATATCAAGGAATTTGTTAAGATCCTGGAGGCAAATCCGGGGAATGAACTGGATTTTCTCATCGATCGAAAAGGAGAGCAGTTACACCTTAAGGTTACTCCGAAGCGTGAAGGGAAGGTCGGAAAGATCGGAGTATATCATATCGAGAAATCCAAGTTTAAGAAATTCGGGTTTTTTGCCGCTGTTGCTGAAAGCTATAACTATAACAAAAAGCTTGTATTCCTTGTGTTTTCAACCATCCGGGCATTGGCCACAGGAGAAGCCTCGACAAAGCAGCTGGCCGGCCCTATCGATATCGCCAATTTTTCCTATATGGCGCTGCGCATGGGTTTTTTAGCTTTAATCAGTTGGATTGCTTTTATCAGTCTGCAGCTAGGGATCATCAACCTGTTTCCAATCCCGGTTCTGGATGGAGGACAGATTCTTGTGCTGACGCTGGAGGGAATTTTTCGTAGGGATTTCAGCCTGAAGGTCAAACAGGTCATCATGCAGATCGGATTTGCCATATTTATTTTTCTTATTGTGTTTATCATCCTCAATGATATAGTGAAAAGGCTGCCTAATGGCTGGAGCAGCTTGATACCATTTTAATATAAAGGCCAAGGGTTCAAGGGGTCAAGGGGTCGAGGGTTCGAGTGAAGCTAACGCCAGGTTGTATCGTCATCCTCGCGCACGCGGGAATCCAGAAGCCTGAAGTAGCCAGAAATACTGGATTCCCGTTTACACGGGAATGACGAGCGCCCGATACGATACTTCACGATTATTCGGGTGCAGCTTGATATAGTTGCAAT
>DAOVDI010000153.1 GCA_030669585.1 Acidobacteriota bacterium | reverse complement strand
AACAATTAGAAAATGATTTTTTTCTGCTTCTCATCCCCAACATTCCATCATTCCACTAGTCCATCATTCCATACTGATGGCCCAGAAAAGCGCCACTTAAAGATCAGTGATTACAACGCGTTGTAGAAATTCCGAGACGTTCAATTACACAGAAGAGAACCGCAAGGCTGTTGAGCGTGTATGCCAGGAACATGATATTCTGTGTGTATGGGATGTCTGTTACCAGGACCTTCGATATGATGGAAAAGTGAATAGTTTCATAGAAATTTCTGAATGGGGACCAATTTTAGCAAGCTCTTTTACAAAAACTATCTCTCCAGGAACCAAATGCGGGTATTTGATCGTTCCAAATCATTATGTCGAGCATCTATCAAGAATTATTGCCAATACACGCATAAATCCCAACCTGCCGACCCAGGCGTTCATAGCCGATTTTATTGAATCGGGAGGGTATAATGATTTCGTTGAGTACTTGTGCGAATTGTACAAACCGAGAATGGAGGCGTTAAATACCGCGCTTAATGCCCATTTCCCGGGTGCATTTCTAGGTGCAATCAGCGGTGGCTTTTTTGCTCCCCTAACCCTTGAAAATATTTCAAGTGATAAAGAAGCATCCTTCATCGAATGCGCTAAAGAAGCTGGCGTGGGTATAGCTGCTGCATGGGATGCTGTCGCTCCCAACTTCAGGGAAGAAATGCGGAAAAAAGGTCTTTTCGTCAGATTGACCTTTCCAGCTTACGAGCCGAATAGAATTGAATGGGGTATTTCGAAACTTAAAGAGACAGCAGCGCTGTTTGGTTGATGCGAAAAAGACTGTATACTATTTGACTTTTAACTCAAGTTGCTTCCAGAGCATAACCTGTCACTTCACCTGACACCAAGGGCCTAACGGTCCTCGGTGCGAGTGGATTATGTTTCAGAAAATATGAATAGACTACTTATTATAATTCCAATAATTTTGCTGGCCGCATCGTGGTTTCTTTTCGACCTTAGTAGGTATTTGCCGCCCGACTTAATTTTCCATAAATCGAATGGAAACCGAATGGATCGAATGGGTGACCCCTTATTTGACCTCGGCAAGCTGGGTGCTCAGGCCTTCAATAAAAGACTCCAGCCAACCGGTCATATCCATGTTGTTTTCCCGGACACTCTGAATTGCCTGGTAGAATGTGGCACGATCTCTGTCATAATATTCACTGATGGCAAATAGCCGTTTGAAATCGTATCCGGCCCTGTTAAGGGCGTAGGGTGGAGAGCAGCCTGGAGGTGCGGCCGTTGCCGTCCAGGAACGGATGTATGTGCAGAAGCTGGAACTGGGCAGTTCGTGAATTAGGCTTGACTGGAACTTCGCTGGCGAAACAATTTAAAATGAGCCAATCCGGCGTGGTTTATGCTGTGAATAAAGGGGAAAGGATAGCCAAAGAGAGAAACTATCAGTTGCTTGAATGATATCCGCAGACATTACTAAGACCAGCACCCCACAATTTCAGTCCCCTTTCTGAGCTGCTTTCGAGGCATTCCCTATATACTCGATAAAAAAGGCGAGGAAGATTGAAAAGAAAAGCCCGACAACTGCGGCAAGAAGCGCTGTTTTTTTCAGGTTCCCCGATCTCGTTTTGAAGGTTTCAGGATCCTTGATGACCTGAACAGCGCCGGCCACCGATCTTCTCAGGTATTCCATATTCAGCTCATTTGCCCTTTGCGACAGGATAGAAATCTCATCCTTTACGGTCTTTAAAGATTTCTGTACGCAGGCAATGTTTTTCGGCTTTCCATCTTTCTTTTCCTTTAATATGATAATCTTTTTCTCCAGAAACTCCTTGTCAACTTCCAGGTTCTTTGCCTCTACCTCCGCCTTCAGTGCCGTCTTCAGAAGAGATGAAAAATAGTCGTTTTTTATCAGATTTTCAATGAATGAAGAATCGAGAACCAGACTTGTCCCTTTTTCGCTGCTCGCCTCCTTCGACAGTTCATACCTGCCGGTTTGTCTCATCTCCTTCAGCAGTCTATGGGCAATTGATGCCTCCTTCTCTTTTTTTCTTTTCCGGATCTCAATCTTTCTAATATTGTATTTATATTGGTTGATAAGATCCTCTTTATTTTTGGTAAGTTTTAAGGTCCCGATGATCGCCTCTGTTTTTGAAAGCTCAATATTTCTGAGTGACTCAGCATCACTTTTGATGTCTATAAAGGAAAGTCGTCCCGTTTTTTGAGATCTGAAAAATCCGGCCTTTTTTACTTTTGAGTCCAGAAACTTGATAAAGGTGTCTATTTTTGTTTTAAAGGTATCAACAACCTCGCCATAGTCATATTTTGCAAGGAGATCGTCAGAAAAGTTGATTGCCACTAAAGGTTCTTCCCCGTATTTTCGTTCAAATTCTTTTCGATATTCGTCCACTATCGAAAGCAAAATCCGGCTTTTCTCCTCTTCCGAAAAAATATCTTTCTGTTCTGTAGCGAGGGCCAGGCTGAACTGGTTTGAGAAAAAAGCATATGATTCTTTTCTCTTTTCAGCCTTTTTTATCTCCTCCTGGACTTCAGGCGGTATTATAGCTTTTATAGCTATCATTTCCCTTAGACTCACGACCTCTTCTTTTTGAAGAGAGGCGGCGGCCCTGGACAGGATTGCCGGGGTGATAATCTGATTTTTATCAAATAGAGTGCCATCCGGATTCCGGTGTTTTTCTATTCCCGGAAAATTGAGTGCAATAATGCATTCAGTTATATATTTCGTGGGATATTTTACCATTGTGATTCCAATGGCTGCTCCGGCACAAATGACAACCATAAGGGCTATAACCCATTTCCACCTCCATAAAAGCCGGAGATAATCGATAAGCTCAACCTCATCCTCATAGTACTCGGGTCTTCTGTTATTTTCCATAATTATACCCTTTGTGCTTCAGCAGGACAATAATGTAGTCCAAAAGATTGATTTCGTCTTCCTGGTCATACCCATAGTTTACGTTTTTTCGCTCTTCTGTCATTCTTTATCCTTTCCCCGGGATGGCGCAAGCGGCTGGATATTGCCGCACTTTCGTTCACAACAACCGTGGCGGCAATGACTATAAATATCAGTCTATTTTTCTTTATTCAACATTATTTTTATTATGTTTTGTATCTCTAAGATACTGAATGGTTTCTCGATATAGAATGTGGCCCCACTTTTCAGGAAATCATGTTCAGGCCCATTGGCGGTAACGATAAGAATGGGAATAGAAGGATATTCTGATCTTACCCTTTTGGTTAATTCAAGCCCATCCATTTTTGGCATCATATAATCCGTGATAATTAAATCATAAGATCTTTTGTAAATGTTGTTGATCGCCTCAAGCCCATTTTC
>DAOVDI010000032.1 GCA_030669585.1 Acidobacteriota bacterium | reverse complement strand
AATTCAATAATGATCAGGATAAAAACACAATTCTGGATCAACTTGCAAATCTGTTTACTAAAGCTGATGCCTATGATCCCTTGACACTAAACACCTCGGATCTGGAAGTGCAGTTCTATATCTATCAAAGTGTTTGGAACGATGCTGCAAATCTCAGACAAAGTGGAGAACTTTTGAAACTCGGAAAACAGATCCAATGCCCGGTCCTGGCAATTCACGGCGATTATGATCCTCATCCGGCGGAAGGAGTTCAAAAACCCCTTTCCGCTGTTCTGGAACACTTTCAATTTATACTGCTAAAAAACTGCGGTCATCTTCCCTGGATTGAAAGGGAGTCAAAGGACAAATTTTATGAAATCCTTAAAAAAGAACTGAGGATGCCATTATGATGAAAAGAGTTTATAAGCTAACGATTTTGTCCCTGCTGGGGCTGTTAATTTTTTTAACCGGATGTAGTACAAGGAAGGAGATCAAGTCTTATCCTTCAGAGGCCCAAATACAAGGGGAACTGAAACCAGTAGGATATTCAATCCAGGTCGGCGCTTATTCAAAAGTGGAAAACGCCTTGCACATGACCGATATTCTTCGGGAACATGGGATTGAGGCCTATTACTTCCGCCATAAGTCCGGCCTTTATAAGGTCCGGTTCGGAGAATTCTCATTTCGAACTAAAGCCGAGGAAAAAGCACAGAACCTAATTTACAGAAACATTATCCCGGAGTTTTTCATTATAGATCCATCTATATCGTCTCCTTCTGCTATCCCATTATCCAGGAGGGAAGCTTTACGCAACAACCTTGTGGAGACTGCAATAAATTATCATGGACTTCCATACTGTTGGGGAGGCACTTCTCCTGATATCGGGTTTGACTGCAGCGGACTTGCTGTGGCTGTTTACCGCTTGAACGGACTTGCCCTTCCACGCACTTGTCACGAACAGTATGCATCAGGAATTCCCGTCTCAAACAATAATATTCAGTCAGGTGATCTTGTTTTTTTTGCAAAATCAGGAAAAAAAAATATTTCCCATGTTGGAATATATGTCGGAAATGGAAAATTCATTCATGCTTCTGCCCGTAATAAGAAAATCCGTACAGATTCCCTAAACCATTCCTATTACCGTACACACTTTGTTGGAGCACGTAGATATATCCGTTAAAATTCCTCCGGCAATTGACCTCTAAAATTTTCTATGATAAAAATAATCTTTACATAAATGAATAAATGGAGGTTTAAATCATGAAAAAAGCAGCATTCTGTCTTAGTTTATTAACACTTTTTGTTTTTGTTATGCAACCGGCTACGGCCGATGAAGCACGTTTGCTCCGGCAGCCGGCCATAAGTAAGGATCATGTATCCTTTGTTTATGCCAATGACATCTGGATAGTTTCACGATCCGGAGGTAACGCGCGCAGATTGACTACGCATCCTGGCACTGAATCAAATCCGGTTTTCTCACCCGATGGGAAATATATCGCATTTTCAGGCCAGTACGACGGTAATACCGATGTCTTTATCATTCCTTCGAATGGAGGCGAACCCAAACGTTTAACCTTTCATCCTTACCCGGATATAGTCAGAGGTTGGACACGCGACAGTCAAACGGTCTTATTTGCCTCAGGCCGGATATCTGCACCGATTCCTTATGACAAACTGTGGACTATATCTATAAAAGGCGGGATGCCGGACCAGCTCCCTATGCCCATGGCTAATAAAGGTGTTTATTCGCCGGACGGGAAACGCATGGCCTATGTGCGTGTATGGGAAGCCTTCAACGCTTGGCGTCATTACCGGGGAGGACGGACAACAGCAGTATGGTTATTTGATATGGATGATCATGAAATTGAAAAGATCCCTCGTAAAAACAGTAATGACACTGATCCCATGTGGATTGGAGACTATGTGTACTTTATTTCCGACCGCAACCATACAATGAACCTGTTTTCCTATGATACGGGTGGCAAACAGGTCAAACAGCTCACTTTCCATGAGGATTACGATATTAAGAATACGAGCGCTGGAGCCGGTGTTATTGTATATGAACAAGCCGGATATTTGCATATATTTGATCCAAAAAGCAAAGAATCAGCCAGGTTGAATGTCGAGATCCGAGGCGATCTTCCAGGTATCAGGACTCATTTTGCTAATGTTTCTCGGCTAATAACCAGCGGTGACATCTCTTCTACAGGCAAACGTGTTGTAATTGAAGCCCGGGGCGATATATTCACTGTGCCATCCAAAAAAGGAGACTATCGAAATCTTACAATGTCCTCTGGCGCAAACGACCGTTTTCCCACATGGTCACCTGATGGAAAAAAGATTGCCTGGTTTTCTGACAAAAGCGGCGAATATAGCCTAATGATCATCGATCAGAAAGGTATCAAACCCATACACAGCATTGCACTAAAAAACCCTTCATTTTATTATGCTCCGGTTTGGTCGCCGGATTCAAAAAAGATCGCTTTCGCTGATAAAAAACTCAACCTATGCTACATTGACCTTGAGTCAGAAAATATTGTTAGGATCGACAAGGATACTTACGACCATCCCCTTCGTTCCCTAGACCATATATGGGCCCCGGATTCCAGATGGATCGTCTATTCTAAACGTCTTAAAAACCACATGCATGCGATCTTTGCATATTCTCTCGATGAAGGAAAATCCTGTCAGCTCACTGACGGGCTTTCAGATGCCGTCTCTCCGGCTTTTGACAAAAACAGCAAGTATCTCTATTTTCTGGCCAGCACAAATTTTGCCCTCAATACAGGATGGCTTGATATGACCTCCTACGATCGGCCTTATACACTAGGTGTTTATTTGATGTTACTCAATTCTGATGACCTTTCGCCTCTGCTTCCGGAAAGCGATGAAGAAGAAGTTAAAAAGAAAGAAAAAAAAGAAGAAAACAAAAAGGACATCGATAAAAAAGCTGCTTCCAAAGATGAACAAAAAGGACCAAAGGTCAAGATCGACATAAAAGGCCTGGATCAACGAATCCTTGATCTGAACATACCGGTTCGCAGATACAGCAGGCTCGAGGCCGCTGGAGAAAATGTTTTCTTTTACCAGGAGATAATTCCCAATAAGCCCGGCTACTACATCCTTCATCGTCATGATCTGAAAGCTAGAGAATCCAAGCCATTCATATCCGATATTTCAGACTACACTCTTTCGGCTGACGGCAAAAAGCTTCTTTACCGGGCCTCAGGCGGTATTATGGGTATCGTCGATACTAAAGGTAAGCATAAAGTCGGGGATGGCAAGATAAACACCTCCCAGATTCAGATGAAGGTCAACCCTCTTGCTGAATGGAGCCAGATCTATCGTGAAGCATGGCGTATCAACCGGGATTTCCTATATGACGCTCAAATGCACGGGGCGGATTGGGATGCGATGTATAAAAAATATAAACCTTTTCTGAAGCATGTGGCTCACCGTTCCGACCTGAGTTACATACTGACCAACCTGATCGGTGAACTCACCATCGGTCATTCCTGGGCCAGAGGAGGCGATGTACCTCGCGTATCCACTGTGCCAATCGGGCTTCTAGGCGCTGATTATGAGATCGACAGCGGCTATTTCCGGATCAAAAAAATCTACAATGGAGAGAACTGGAACCCGGGACTGAGAGCGCCCCTGACCGCTCCAGGGCTTAAAGTAAAGGAAGGTGATTACATCATTGAAGTCAACGGGATTGCGGTTAAACCAACCACAAACCTGTACAGCGCCTTTCAAGCTACCGCCAACAAGCAGATCTCCCTGCGCGTGAACAGTAACCCCACTAGAAAAGGTTCCATATTGGTAACCGTCGTCCCTGTAGGCAATGAAAGATCATTAAGGGCTCGGTCCTGGATCGAAGACAACCGACGCATGGTAGACAAGATGTCAGACGGCCGGTTGGCATATGTCTATCTCCCAAATACTTCTGGTTCCGGTTACGTAAACTTCAATCGCTATTACTTTGCTCAACAGCATAAACAGGGGGCGATCATTGACGAGAGGTTTAATGGGGGTGGTTCTGTAGCCGATTATTTTGTGGATCTTATGTCCCGGCCTTTGATGAATTACTGGGCCACCAGGGACGGTCAGGAATTTACCACTCCTGCTGCTCAGATCTTCGGCCCAAAGGTAATGATAATAAACGAATTTGCCGGTTCCGGCGGAGATGCCCTGCCTTATTATTTTCGCTTCCTCAAGATCGGTCCTCTGGTCGGTAAACGTACGTGGGGAGGCCTGGTAGGCCACCACGGAGGTGTTAGGCTAATCGACGGAGGATCTATTTCTTCTCCCAACCTGGCCTTCTACAATATCGATGGCAACTGGGATGTTGAGAACATTGGAATTGCACCTGACATCGAAGTTGAGATGACACCGGCTGCCGTGATCATGGGCAAAGATCCGCAGCTAAAACGGGCTGTTGAAGAAGCAATGAAGCTCCTTAAAAAGAGTTCTTTCAAGCATGCCCCTCGCCCAAAGCCTATAGATCGCGTTTCGAAGAAAAAGTAGAGTCAACAGTAGGGAGAAGTTATGAGATACAAAACCAAATTCTTTTACACAATTCAAGTAATTGCACTGATGTTTATTGTTTTGGGATCTATGACCCAGATAGCAGCAGCACAGAAAAATGTTACAACACCTGAAAATTTTTTCGGATTCAGGCTAGGCAGTGACAAAAAGATAGCACGTTGGGACAAGATAGTTGATTACTTCAAACTCCTGGAGAAGGAAAGCGAAAAACTTAAAGTAATAAATATGGGGCCATCCACTATGGGGAACCCTTTTCTTCTTGTTTTTATCTCCTCTCCTGAGAACCTGGCCAATATGGAACGGCTCAGCGAAGTAAATGCCAGAATCAGTGACCCGCGAGGGATTACAGAGTCAGATATTAAAAAACTGATTGAGGAAGGCAAAGCAGTCATATGCCAATCTATGAGCCTTCATGCCACAGAGATCGGAGGCACACAGATGGCGCCTGAGCTGACATATGAGCTTATAACCCGGGATGATAAGGAGACACAGCGCATCCTGAACAATGTAGTCTTCTGTATGATACCCTGCTTTAATCCGGACGGCCAGATCATGGTCACTGATTGGTACAATAAAACCATTGGCACAGAGTACGAGGGCATTGGTCTTCCATGGCTCTATCACAAGTATGTCGGTCACGACAATAATAGGGACGGGGACTTTCTCAACATGATCGAGTCGGTCTATGCAGCTAAGATCATGTACAAGGACTGGGTTCCCCAGGCCTATATCGATCATCACCAAATGGGAAGTTACGGGGCCCGGTTCTACGTTCCTCCTTACTGTGAGCCAATCCGTCCCTATGCCGACCCTCTCATCTGGCGTGAAATCAGCTGGTACGGCGCTCACATCGCCTACAAACTCGAAGAAAATGAAAAAGCCGGCATTCTTAACAATGCCCAATTTTCAGGATGGGGCCATTTTGGATGGCACTGGGTCACTCCTTTTCACAACATCGCCGGAATGCTTACAGAATCAGCCAGCACAAAATTGGCGACACCCATCTACATTCATCCTGAACAGCTCAGAGGTGGAGCCCGTCAGTTTCCTGATTACGAAGCCCAGACCACTTTCCCCAATCCTTGGCCGGGAGGTTGGTGGAGGCTCAGGGATATCGTAGAGCAGAAAAAGATTTCAGCCTGGGCCCTTCTGGATCTGGCAGCCCGGAACAAGGAGACCGTGCTCTGGAACGCTTATTTGAAAGCGAAACGTCAAACAGAGAGGGGAGCTCAGGGGAAACCAAAAGCTTATGTGATCCCGAATAATCAGCATGATCCTCTGACTGCAAAAAAAATGATAAATACTCTGCTTTTGTCAGGTATCGAGATAAAACAGTCTCGGACTGCACTTAATGTTAATGGAATAACTTACCCGGAAGGCTCTTTTGTTATCTCTCTGGAACAGCCAAAGATGGGGCTGATCAGAAACCTGCTTGGGCGAACTATCTATCCGGACAACGCGTGGACTCGAGCAGATGATGGTTCTCCAGTACGGCCTTATGATCTGGCAACTCATACTATGAACGAGTTTATGGGCATACGTGTCGATCCGATCGATGAAGCGGCAGGCGGTGATTTAGAAAAACTCGCCGGTCCAGTTCCTGTTGTGGGAAAGGTCGAGGAGGGTTGTTCGAGATTTGTATTGGACGGCAGGCTGAATGCCAGCTTTAAGGCTGTAAATCTCTTGTTTAAGAATGGGATAACAGTTCATCGTGTTGACAAACCGGTCCAAGGCCTAAGCCCCGGCGACTTCATCGTCTCTAAAGGGTCAAAAGCTGTCATTAAAGATATTGCAGAACAGACCGGCGTTGATTTTCTAGCTCTGGAAAGTAATGTAAATGTAGGGAAAGAATGGACCCATAAGATCAAGAAACCCCGTATCGGTATGTATCAGCGCTACTGGGGCGGAAACATGGATGAGGGCTGGACCCGATTTGTCCTGGAGCAGTTTTCCTTTCCGTACACTTCGTTGAAGGATACAGAGATCAAGAAAGGAGACCTGATTAAAACCTATGACGTAATCATCCTGCCAAGTGACTCGACTGGCATGATCATGGGCCAGATCACAGGCAGATACCGGCGCTATTTATCATCGGTTCCTCCTGAATATCAAAGCGGCATCGGCCAAAAAGGAGTTAAAGCGCTGAAGACGTTTGTGGAAGAAGGAGGAACATTGGTCACACTCGGAGGGGCGTGTGACTTTGGGATCGAAAAGTTCGGATTAAGCGTCTACAATGCAATGGACAATTTAAGCTCTAAAGAATTTTTCTGCCCGGGTTCGACTATCAAAGTAAAATTCGACAACCAACACCCCCTGGCTTATGGAATGCCTTCAGAAGGTCTTGTCCTGTATTGGTCCAGCCCAGCTTTCGCTATTACTCCAAGCCAGCATAATGAAAGATATGAAACCGTTGTCCGTTACCAAAACAGGGATCTGCTTCAGAGCGGATGGCTGATCGGAGAAGAACATCTGGCCAACCTTGCTGCTATGGTCAATGCCAAATACGGCAAAGGAGAAGTAGTACTTATCGGTTTCCGGACCCAGCACCGCAGCCAGACTCACGGCACATACAAACTGCTCTTTAATGCCTTGTTGCAAGGAAAAACAGTCTATAGAAATCCATAGGAGTCTATTGAGGTCTATAGAAGTCTATCGGAGTCGTTGAAGTCGAAAGAAGAAAAGAGGCGAAAGGCCAAAGGCAGCTATCGCCAGCGAGCCAGACGTCGTTCCCACGAAGCTTGTCCCCGACCTGATCGGGGAGTGGGAATCCAGGATAAGAAAGAGCCCAAAGCAGCTTAGCCCAAAGAAAAAAAGTCCATCGAAGTCTGTAGAAGTCCATTGAGGTCTATTGGAGTCAATTCTTTTCACTTGAATCCTTGAACCCTTTTTTTCAACAGATCGGCTCGTAAATTGTTCAGGCTACCCTGGATTATTCACGGGTCGATATGCACGGCGTGGCGCATGAAGCTGTATTCATATACTGCGATTGCGCCACAACAAAGCAGATCGGCCTGCCCGTAGGGGAAAAAAGGGCCGATTATTAATGGGAAGCAATCATAGAACAATAGCTCATTCTTGCTTATGAGTACAATCAGAGTGAGAAGTCAACAAAAAAAAGAAACATGGGTATCGGCCATTTTTTATGAATAATTCAGGCTATTTATGATAGTTGGGATATGAAGGACGCTTAGGCTTATGAAGCGGGTTTTTAGCCAGCTCTTCCAGAACGATCGCAATAGCTTTTTCCAATTGGGGGTCCTTTCCCTGTCGGACAATTTTTGGATCGAGTTCCACTTCGACGTCCGGAATAACACCGATGTTTTCCGCTATCCAGTTCCCGTCCGGGCTCCAGACACCTGCGCTGGGAGCAGTGACATATCCTCCGTCCATAAGTCGGGGGGCTCCGGCCATTCCGACAAGACCACCCCATGTACGTTTGCCTACAAGTAGTCCCACTTTGGCTTTTTTGAAGTACCAGGGCATAGCATCCCCTCCGGATCCTGCAAACTCGTTAATAAGCATAACTTTGGGGCCAAAAATGGCACCCTGGGGCTGGACTTGGTCAACTCCGTCCCGTGTTGCCACCAGACTCATCATTTTACGTTTAAAACGCTCTATAATATCCGTAGCCAGCATGCCGCCACCATTAAAACGCTCGTCAACGATAAGAGCTTCCCGGCCGACCTGAGCATAAAAATAGCGGTTGAAATAGGTATATCCGCCAAAAGCCGTATCAGGCATATAGACATAGGCCACTTTTCCGTTTGTCACCCGGTCGACATAACGACGGTTGTCTTCGATCCAGGCAAAATTCCGCAGGGATGCTTCACTTCCGACGGGAACGACTGTCACCTCCCGTGACCCCTCAAGTTTCGGATCAGGGCCTATAGTGAGAACAACCTGCTTTCCCGCTTTATTTTCGAAAAATTTGTATATATTGTCTTTTCCTTTGACCTCTTGACGATCCACGGCCAGCAGGTATTCTCCTGCTTTGACATTCACTCCAGGCTGGGTCAGGGGAGCCTGGACCCGGGGATTCCAGTTTTCACCGTTGTAAATTCGGGAAAATCGATAGCAGTTGTTTTCGATCTTATAATCCGCCCCGAGAAGTCCTGTTGAAATACGCTTCGCCCGAACCAGATCGCCGCCGCCAACAGAAAGATGCCCAACCGTTATCTCACCAAGCATCTCGGCAAAAAGGTAGTTCAAGTCCTGTCTTGCAGCAACATACTCAACATAAGGAGAATATTTTTTTTGGACTTTTTCAAGATCAAGGCCGTGCAGGTTTGGATCATAGAAAAATTCCCGTTCGTGTCGCCAGGCTTCCCGGTACATCTGCCGCCACTCCTCTCGTGGTTTCACCTTGATCTCTATATTCTGCGTAGACAGAGCCTTTCCGGAAGGTTTTGCTGCTGGGAAGGGTGGAGAAGGAGTGCCTGATCGAGGCATTGGACGAAGACTTCCTATAAACCAGCGGCTTTTCTGGCTGTAAAGATATTTTTTTCCGTTACGGGCCATCTCAAAGGCATTTACTTTATTGATAACCACATCAGCTTTTCGGGCATTAAGGTCATAACGGTGCACAGTGTATCCTTGAGGAAAAAATGTTCCGGGCAGCGGCGCAACAGATTCTACGGACAGAAGCACTCCCTTGTTTCCCGTCTGAAGGTCAACATAGGGTCTGGGAGGCATGGGAACAGACAAGATCCTCTGGAGAATCCCGTCCAAGTCGATCTTGACCTTAACATCTTTTACAGGTTTTTTATCCGATGGCTTACCTTCTTTATCTGAGTCCTTATCATCCTCATTATCCTCAGTCTTTTTCGCTTTTTTATCCGGTTTAGTCTTTTCCTCATCACTTTCCGGAGAAAAAGGCGATGGGTCGGTTTTTGACAGCACAGCCAGATATACAGATCTTGTTACGGGCCGAAAGATGCTGTGGATGTCCGGCTGTAGAGAAGCGCCTGAATCCGTGCTGGCCGTGAAATAGAGATATTTCCCTCCAGCATCAAATGCCGGCATATGTGCATCGCTCATGCCATCGGTAATCTGTGTGCTTTTACCACTTTCCAGAGAATAAAGAAAGATCGCGCCCAGATAATTGGGTAGCCGCTTGGTATATGCCAGCCATTTCGAATCAGGGGACCAACTGGGAACCAGGTCATATGTGCCTCCCTGGAAGCGGTCCTTATCTAACTTAACCGGTTTTTTCTTCGCAAGATCTACAAACCAGAGAGTCGAATGGCAATCTACATATGCGATCTTCTTGTTGTCGGGCGACCATACGGGGGCATAATAAAAAGAAGGATTCTTGTCCAGAGTTATGCGAACTACATCTCCGGTTCCTTTCTGGTTCCGTATATGGAGCATATACTCGCCAGATTCATCCGAAAAATAGGCGATTTTTTCTCCATCAGGAGACCAGGAAGGATAACGTTCCATTACTCCCGGAGTGCTAGTTAGATTACGGAATTCGCCTTTTTCCGCAGGGACGGATATGATCTCGCCCCGGGCTTGAAAAACGGCTCGGACAGCGTTAGGGGAGAGGCTTGGAGAAGAGAGCCGGTTGCCGACATTGACAAACTTATCCCGGACTCCGGTCATATCACCTGCAACAGTAACGGAAAGGTGTTGAGTCTTGCCGGAGGCCAGGTCAAAAAGATTAAGAGAGCCGAATTGTTCGTAAACAATGGCTCCGGGTCCGGCTGAGGCGGACTTGAGATCCAAACCATTATTTTCCAAAATCCGTGTGACTTTTTTTGTCTTTATATCGTAGGCAAAAAGTGTTACCGGACCATCCCTGTCAGAGAGGAAATAGACCTTGTCTCCGACCCACATGGGATTATAATCGTTGGATTTTTTGCGGGGAACCTTCTCGATACTGGAATCAGTCAGATCGGCTATCCATATGGGGGTAGCCTTTCCTCCCCTGTAACGTTTCCAGGCATAAAATGCCCTGGACAGGGGGACATAAGCAATACTCCGGCCGCCATGTGAATAACTGCCTTCGAATCCCATGGGCAGAGGAAGCTTTTTGGGTAATCCACCATCCAGGCTTACGGTAAAAAGTTCACTGAATCTGGAAAAGGCAGTGCGTCGTGATGTGAAGAGAATATTATTACCATCCGGCGTCCAACCCAGAACAATATCGGTAGACGGATGCCAGGTCAGCCGCTGCGGCTCTCCGCCGGCTGCAGGGATCACAAATACATCAACATTGCCGTCATATTCACCGGTGAATGCGATAGAGGAACCGTCTGGGGAAAAGGCAGGATTTGTCTCAACACCCGGATCGGAGGTCAGCCTCTGAGCCGCTCCGCCTTTGCGGGAGACGCGCCATAGGTCTCCGGCAAAAACAAAAACAACATCTGCCTGACTTAGAGTCGGCTTCTGGGCCAATATAAGAGTGTCTCCGGCTGTTGTGGGCAGCGGGATGACCCATAACATTACAATTAGAATTAATAAGGGAATTCGATGCATAGAAAGCCTCCTATTGTTTTGTTTCATATTTTTAGTATACAATTATTTTAATAAAAAAGTTATTTTATTGAAACAAAATATATTTTATACTTGGTGATATAGGTTCACTGTATTAAAGGAGATTAAAATAATGATGAATTATTCAAAAGATTTTGAAAAAGCGCTTGAATTCGGAAGACCTCCGAATATTTCCAGTCTGTTTCCCAATTCTAAAGCGCTTTTGGTTAGTGGAAAATTTATCGATTTAGCTATGTTGGCTAAAGGGAAAGCGATTTGTATGGCTGCCAATGGCCGGAATCATTTTATAATCAAGGGAGCCTTAAAAGCGGCCCAGAAGGCCAATTCGGCAATCATTATTGAAATCGCCAGATCAGAAGGAGGCGCAGGAGCCTATTGTGCTGCAAATTTCTGGAACCTGGCACCTCAGGTTGACGCTATATGCAACGAGCTAAATATAATGGTCCCGGTGGCTATACATGCCGACCATTACGGCATAAAAAAAGAAGAAGATATTGAACCGGCCAAGACGGAAATCCCCACTTTATTTGAAGCGGGAATGACCTCTATTGCCATTGATGCTTCTCATCTACCTGACGATAAAAACCTGCTGGCTAATCTTGAATTGAATCCTTATGTCCCGGAATGGGCCGGATTGGAAACCGAAGTAGGTGAGATAAAAGGAAAAGAAGGTCTGTCTACAGTAGAAGAAGCCCTATTTCTTATCCGGGGGCTTAATGCCAATGATATTTTTCCCAATTGGATTGCTTTGAATAACGGAACAACTCATGGTATTGAAGCCAGCGATAAAGGAATTCAATTGGGATTGACTGAAGAGATACATGCTGCGCTTTCAAAATATAATGTATCCGGAGCCCAACATGGGACTTCAGGAAATAATTCCGACCGATTACGGGAGATTGCCGCCCGAACCAGGACAACAAAAGCTAATGTTGCTACCGCCCTCCAGATGTTGTCCTGGGGGCTTGATGTTAATGACTATGGCAATGCGCTCCAGGATGAAAACGGCGAATTCATTAAAGTAATAGGCCAGGGTGTTACTGAAGAAATGTGGGTGGAAATGACAGCCTATGCCGAAAACAAAGGCCTGAAAGGTGGAAACTATAAAAAACTCAACCTGCCGTTTGAAAATAAATTGCTGGGACAACCCAGGGAAATAAGAGATCGGATGGTTGCTCGGGTAGAAGATTTTGTATTCGATATGTTGGTAAATGTATTCAATGCAGATAATACTGCTCCTCTGGTAATAGAAGCTATCCTGGACGCAGGCACATATGATCCGGGACCCAAGGCCAGCCGCTTAGAAAAGCCAGAGGAATGGACTTCAAATAAAATCATTGAGAGAGCAAAAGAAATAAATGCTGGCAATTGTTAAAATTCAGATCAGGAGGCGCTGATATGAGAATACATAAGCTTTTTTTAATGGTTGTTTGTATAGTAATAGTTTTCAGCACAGCCGGTCAGGCCTTGGCCGAAGGGACGTTCACTCTGGAACAGGTTCTGAGTCCTCTTTATCCCCGGGTCCTTGTATCTGCCAAAAAAGCCGACCGCCTGGCCTGGGTCTTTTACTCGAAAGGGGAGCGCAATGTATGGACTGCCGCTGCTCCGGACTTCAAGCCGGTCAACCTGACTGGTTTTGCCCGGGATGAGGTGTTCGAGATCCCGAAGGTCTATATCACCAATGACGGAAATACCGTGGTCTTTATCAAAGGAGGCCGTCCCAACAGCGAAGGGTGGGTCACTAATTCCAGCAGTGACCCGGAAGGAATGGAGCAAGCCATCTGGGCAGTAAGGACCGACACTGGAAAACTCTGGAGAGTTGCACCTGGAAGAGATCCGGTCCTGTCACCTGATGGACGATGGATTCTGCTTGTAAAAAATGGGTTGATCCATCGTGTGCCTTTAACTCCTCCTTCAGATTCAGCTTCCATTCCAAAACCTGAACTTCTGTTCAGAGCGGCCGGTCAGAACGGCTCTCCGCGATGGTCCCCTGACGGAACACGGATCGCTTTTGTAAGCCTCAGGAATGACCACAGTTATATCGGCTTGTTTGAAATCGCGAAAAGAAAAATTACATGGATCGCTCCCAATGTTGACCGGGACAGTGATCCTTATTGGTCTGCTGACGGCAAAAAAATCGCTTTTTTACGCAGACCAGGGCTTCAGTTTAGCCAATCCTCTCCTGATTTTTTTAGACGCGGACCGGTCAACCTGGCTATCTGGGTTGGTGACCCGGAGAAGGGGACCGCACAGGAGATCTGGCGTACCCCAAAGGACAAATCCCGTTTTTATACATTCCGAAATTTTAAGCTCTCGGCCAGTGACAGGATACTCTTTACAGCCGAACATGATAACTGGAATCATGTGTTTTCTCTTCCGCTTTCAGGAAGAGAGCCAGTAGACCTCACTCCAGGAGAAGCATTTGTGGAGCATATTGGCCTTTCCAGGGACGGAAAAACCCTATTCTTCAGCAGCAACCTGGCTGATATCCACGGCCGCCACATCTGGAAGGTTCCCACAGCCGGGGGAAAAGCTGTTCAGCTGACACGTGGCGCTACAATCGGCACTTGTCCTGCGGCTCTGGCCTCGGGAAAAAAGGTCGCTTTTCTC
Source organism: Acidobacteriota bacterium (assembly GCA_030669585.1). Classification (GTDB taxonomy): domain Bacteria; phylum Acidobacteriota; class Aminicenantia; order Aminicenantales; family Aminicenantaceae; genus DAOVDI01. The sequence continues at coordinate 8,862 of DAOVDI010000032.1, read as the reverse complement.
TATGCAACAGCCATTCATCCCACCTCTATTGCCACTGTCCCGGCCAACGGCGGCAGGATCAAGGTGGTAGCTCCTGAAAATCTTCCATCCGATTTTCCCAAGGATGACCTGGTAATCCCAAAACTTGTGACAGTCAAGGCCGCAGACGGACTCGAGATTCCCTGCCAGATCTTTCTCCCAAAGGACGCTAAACCGGGTGACAATCGTCCTGGCTTGGTTTACACCCATGGAGGCCCTATTCGCCAGATGCTCCTGGGCTGGCATTATATGGAGTTTTACTCGGAAGCTTACGGCATCAACCAGTATTTTGCCAGCAAGGGCTATGTGGTAATCTCCATAAATTACCGAAGCGGCATTGGTTACGGCCGTTCCTTTCGAAATTTTCCTAAAACCGGCATGCGGGGTGCGTCCGAGTATCAGGATGTCCTGGCCGGCGCAAAGTATCTCCAGGGCCGGCCCGAGGTCGATCCTGACCGGATAGGGAAGTGGGGACTTTCTTACGGAGGCCTATTGACGGCTATGGCTTTGGCCCGCAACTCCGATATCTTCAAGGTCGGTGTGGACATGGCAGGTGTGCATGACTGGTCCCAAATGCGTTGGGGGCAGCTCAATGAAACGATGAAAAAGGTGGCCCGCAAATCATCTCCGGTCGGAGACTATAAGACTTGGACCTCTCCGGTGCTCTTCATCCATGGCGACGACGACCGAAATGTACCCTTTCAGCAGACAACCGACATCGTGCAGAAGCTGCGAAGAAAAGGGGATGTTCACATCGAACTCATGATAGCGCCTGACGAGCCCCATGAATTCCTTCTTTATAAAAATCGCATGGAGGCCTACAACCGCACATTTGAATTCATCAACCGGTATATCGGTAAATAGACTTCGGGTAGTAGATGCAAAGGATTCGAGTGAAGGAATAAGAGGCCAAAGGCCAACGGCTAATGCAAAAGATGCCCAAAGCAACTTAGCCCAAAGTCTTTTAATTTACGTCATTCCCGTGCAAACGGGAATCTAGGCTTGCTTTTTTTATACTGGATTCCCCCTCCCCGATCAGGTCGGGGACAAGCTTCGTGGGAATGACGTCTTACCTTGGCCTTTAGCCTTCTTCGACTTCAACGACTTCGATAGACTTCTATGGACCTCAATAGACTGTTTTTCCTTGGGCTTTCCTCGACCCGTGAATAATCCAGGTTAATTATTGAGACGGGGATGACTGCGGCTTGGTATTCGCCTGTTCCGGTTGAAACGAACAGCCTGACGAAAAAGACTTTCAAAGGATTTGTTTCCCTGGGACGTCTTACTCAGGTTTCTGAGCATAATCAGTATATGGATGAGGCTAGTACGAATTTTCCGGGGGAGAGTGATCATTGACAAAGTCGTTATGATGGCCTCATCAAGAATTTTTTGCATATTCCCTTTTTCATTTACGAAATGACGTTCTACCCATGGCCAGAATAATAATGAGTAGAGTTCATCCTGGGAATATTTAAAACCTCCAGAACTTGCACGATCCTTGAATTCCAGGATTGATATAAGCTGAGAGAACATAACGGGATCGGCTTGATATTCCTCACCAACCTGGCCGAGCAGGTACTTCAGAATCCCATATCTTTTGTAAGCTTTGATAACGGGCCGGGATTTTCCGGCAATATCCTTGTTTAATTCTTCGAAAAGGCGTGCTCCGGAACAATCAGCGAGCATATGACGGCAAGAATAAATGGCTTCTTCCGTCCTCTTTTCTATATTGAACCCAAGACGGGCAGCGTGTCTAACGACTCTCAGGATCCGTACGGGATCTTCGGTGTAACGTTCTTTGGGATCACCTATGATTCTTATCTTTCTTTCGGCAAGATCCCTCAGGCCCTGGACATAATCGATGACAGAAGCCGAACCAACATCATAGTAAAGAGCATTTATCGAGATATCCCTCCTGAACGCATCTTCCCGCGGCGTTCCGTAGGTATGTTTCCTCTTTTCACCCAGGTCAGGACCGTGCTTATCTACAATATCAGGCGCACGTCGAAATGTTGCAACTTCAATATACTTTCCCTGGCTAAAATGGATATGGGCCAACCTGAAACGCCTTCCGATGAGATAAGCATTTGAGAAACGGCGCTTGATCTGTCCAGGTCTGGCGTCTGTGACGATGTCGAAATCCTTTGGGGGGATATCCTGCAAGAGGTTCTGAACAGCCGCCCCGGTCAGATAAACTGTGAACCCACTTTTTTTAAGACGGTGGATAATCTTAAGTGCATCAGGGTCGATATGCTTTTTATTAATACTTTGACCCGATCTTATATGTTGTTTCTGCTTTCCATTCAATTCAGAGTGTCCTTGAAATCTCCAACTGATGAACATAATACATTATATTGCTGGATATCAACAGCATGAGAAGTGATTGACATATTTCTTTACAGCATGATATTTTAATTGGCTATAATTGACTATAAAAGGAGGACTCATGAAACGCTTAACAACCTGTTTTCTATTTATTGCTTTAATGGCATTATTCTTAGCGCCCTGCTACTCGCAGGACAAACTGAGCAGGAAAGAAATCTATGACAAGTGGGACAAGCTTGACCTTGTCAAAAAAACAGGCAGTGAACGTCTGATATGGCTGCCGAACGGCATGGGATATCTCGAAAGCGAGGTTGATTCTGATACGGGCAATCGTGTGTTCTACAAAGTTGATCCGAAGAACAAGAAACGCTTTCTACTGTTCGACAAAAACATCGAAATGAGTATTGTCGAAGAATATAACCGGGTCACAGGTAAATCGGAATCCGGATTTCCTTTTACAAAATTTGAATATTTGCCCGATAAAACCGGCATCAGGTTCAAAGTTAAGAATGCCGGTGAGTTTGTATACAAATTCCAAACGGGAGAAATGCTCAAACTGGTTAAACCACGTTCCGAAATAGCAGGATGGAAACCCCACCGCAGTTCAAACCAGTTGACAACCGGATCTTACTCTCCTGATTTTAAAAAGATTGCTTATGTCAAAGCCTATGATATCTACATTCTCGACTCTGAAAGCGGTCATGAAGAACAGATCACATTCGGAGGAACAGAAGAAATAATGAACGGCCGTACAGACTGGGTATATCCCGAGGAACTGTATCAGAGCAAAGCCTTCTGGTGGTCGCCTGACGGCAAGCAGATTGCATACTTTCAGTTTGACGTACGGGCCGAGCATCGCTATCCATTACTCCATGAAATAGACCTCGATGTTAAAGAAGGAATCAAACATTACAGGTTCAGAAATCTCCTGGAGATAGAGCGTTATCCAAAAGCAGGCGAGCCGAATGCGACGGTAAAACTGTTTGTCATTGACCTAGTAACAAAAAAAAAGGTCGAGGTCAAAACCGATAGTTCTCCGGATATCTATATTATTAAAGTTGAATGGCGTAAAGGCGGTAACGAGCTGATCTTTCAAAAGCTTAACCGTTTCCAGAATAAGCTCGAACTTTTGGCGGCAGATCCTAAAACCGGAGCTGTCCGGACCATTCTTGTTGAAGAAGAAGAATGCTTTATTAACACGCACAATAATTTTTATCAGTTTAACGACAGCAAGCATTTTTTGTGGAGTTCGGAGCGGACAGGATGGAACCATTTGTACATGTATAATTTTCAGGGAAAACTGGTCAAACAGCTTACTGATGGCGACTGGGAGCTCTCCCGAACTCATTGTATCGATGAAAAAAACAGTTTTATCTATTTCAGTGCGTACATGAAAGAGGGACTCGAATCCCATTTCTGTCGCGTTAAGTTCGACGGAACAGGCTTTAAACAATTAACAACGATTGAAGGCTGGCATAGAATCAGTATTGACCCTGCAGGTAAATACTATATTGACAGCTATTCTTCCCTGACAACACCAATGATCGTGAATATGCATAAGGCGAACGGAAGTCTGGTCCGTAACCTGGCCAGGTCAACGCTGGATACGGGAAAAATGAAAATGTTAGGCCTTGAGCTCCCTGAACTAGTCTATTTTAAAGCTGCTGACGGGAAGACAGATCTTCACGCAATTCTTTATAAACCTGCGCAATACGACCCGAACAAATCGTATCCCCTAATGGTTTCTGTCTATGGTGGGCCGGCAGGCGGAGTTCGCAACTCTTTCAGCATCGGTAACCGCACAGCTCAGCTCGGTTACTTCATCATAAGACAGGACAACAGGGGAACTACGAACCGGGGCAAAAAACACCTGACTAAAACCTATATAAAATTCGGCCAGGTAGAGATAGACGATCAGGCTGCAGGTGTCAAACAGATCTCCCAACGGCCGTATATCGACGGCTCGCGTGTAGGCATCACCGGTGGCTCGTACGGAGGTTACTCGACATGTATGGCTCTTCTCCGCTACCCGAATATCTTTCACGTAGGGGTCGCAGGTTCATCCGTAACCGATTGGAGAAGCTACGATTCGATCTATACCGAACGGTACATGAGAACACCTCAGGCTAATCCAGAAGGTTATAAATTAGGCTCTGCTATGACATACGCAGACAATTTAAAAGGAAAATTGTTAATGACCCACGGCTTGATCGACAATAATGTTCATGTGGGAAATACCATCCATCTTGCTGATGCGCTTCAAAAAGCCGGCAAAAGCTTCGATCTCATGATCTATCCCGAAAACCGTCACGGCATAAGAGGATACCATAGAAATCATGTGAACAAACTCCGGACAAGCTATTTTCTGAAACATTTAAAACCAGAAGGATGGGAAGAACGGATCAAGACGATCTGGCAGCAAAAACCGCCTCCGGAAAAATAACGCCCGCTCTACGTCGAAGATACAAAATAAATACGGAAGAATTTCCCAGGAATACCCGTCTAAAAGTAAAAGGAGCAAAATTGATGAAAAAACAAAAGTCTTTGGACAGAAGGGATTTTATCAAAGTTTCGACCCTTGGAGTAGCGGGTGTAGGTGCAATTCTCTCAGGCAAACCATTGTATGCTGAACAGGGAAGCGAGACGGAATATCCTAAGATCAAGGAATACCGGACCTTGGGCCGGACTGGGTTCAAAACGTCCGATATCGGGATCGGGACATCACGGGTCTATCCGATACCTGTTATGAATGCCGTCCTGGATGCGGGAGTAAACTACATCGACTCGGCCGAAGGGTATGGAAGGGGATCAGCAGAAAAGAACATCGCAGAAGCCATCAAAGGTCGAGACAGAAAATCCCTCTTTATAACCACAAAAATCCGGATGAGGGGAGTCAACAGCAAAGAACAGGTGATTGAAAAAGTCCAGAAATGCTTACAGCGACTTCAGGCTGACTATATCGATTGCTTAATGGTTCAAGGGCCTCCCACGGTCGAGGCACTCAAAGATGAAAATTTCCATCAAGGAATGTCCCAGCTTAAAAAAGACGGAAAAGTGAGATTTGTCGGGGTTGCCAACCATGGAAGCCGGTTTCAAAACCAGGGAGAAACTATGGAAAAAGTGCTTCTTGCTGCTGTTGAGGACGGCCGGTATGATGTCTTGCTCCTGGTCTATAATTTCATTCAAAAAGAAGCTGGAGAAAAGATTCTTGAAGCCGCAGCCAAAAAAAACATCGCCACTACTATCATGAAATCCGATCCACTGGGCAGATATTTTGAGATGAAGGCACGCATAGAACAGATGAAAGAAAAGGGAGAAACTGTAGACGAAAGAACCCAGCGTTATATGTCCCGAATGGTAGAGACGGCTAAAAAAGCGGAATCTTTCCTACAAAAGAACAATTTGAAGGACCCGCGCGAAATCAAAACAGCCGCTTTAAAGTTTGTGCTCAACAATCCCAAAGTCAATACCTTGAATCTTGCCTTCAATAATTTTGATGATATCAGTAATTTACTGAAACTCTCCGGCTCTGGCCTCAAACAATCAGATAAAACCATGCTGGCTGCATTTGAACAGGAATGCAGCTCTCTTTACTGCCGCCACGCCTGCGGTATCTGCGAATCCAGCTGTCCTCATGATGTTCCTGTGAACACGATAATGCGCTACAACCATTATTTTGAAGCCCATGGCAGTGAAAAATTCGCCATGGAAAAATATTCAAAACTTGCAGCTCATAATGCCGATTACTGCCGCAACTGCGGGGGTTGGTGCGAACAATCCTGTCCTTATGGTGTTCCCATACAGGGGCTGTTGAATCTAGCCCATGCACAATTGACACTGTAAATAAATTTTCCGGTTTGACGCTTTAATGTTATAATGTTAAGACTCTATGCGGAGTCACACATGAAAGACGAAATAAAAAGGGCAACCGTCTACCTGGATCCCATGCTTCATAAAGCCCTTAAAATTAAAGCAGCGGAAACATCCCGATCCATTTCCGAACTTATCAATGAAGCGATAAGATTCTCTCTCCTTGAGGATGCAGAAGACCTTGCTGCTTTTTCTGAAAGAAAATCTGATCCTCTTATCGCTTTTGAGGATGTTCTCGAGGATCTGAAAAAGAATGGCCGCATATAAAATCTATTTCCGCCGGTCCGTCCCCGCTACAGAATCCGGCAGGGAGACTACAGAATAATCTATTCTATCCAGGATGATGTGCTGACCATTTGGATTGTTAAAATCGGCCATAGGCGAGATGTCTACCGAAAAATCTACGGGAACAAATCAATTGGAAAGATTCATGAATAGAGGAAAAAGGAGAAAACGAAATGAAAAAAAACCTGATTTTAATTCTGTTGGTGGCAGTCGGATTACTATTTGCCGCATGTTCCAAAACATCGGAAACTCCTGCAGAAACGTCCACAACAGACAATCCATTTTTTGCTGAATATGACACTCCGTTTAAAGTTCCGCCATTCGACTTTATCAAACCCGAGCACTTTATCCCGGCCTACGAGAAAGGGATGGAGGAGCAAAAAGCGGAAATAGAAAAACTTGTTAATAACCCCGAAGCCCCGACTTTTGATAACACGATCGTTGCTCTGGACCGGTCGAGCAAGCTGCTTTCCGAAGTGTCCAAGGCATTTTCCGGATTAAGTGGAGCCAATACAAATGATGAACTCAAAGAAATCCAGAAACAAATGTCGCCCCGGTTAGCGGCTCATCGTGATGAGATCAACCTGAACAAAAAATTGTTTGAGCGCATAAAAGCCGTATACGAGCAGCGGGACGAGTTGAATCTCACCGATGAGCAGATGTATTTGCTCGAAAATCTTTACAAAAGATATATCCGTAATGGAGCCAACCTGAATGACGAAGACCAGGCTGAGCTCAAAGAGATCAATCAAGAGCTGTCAAAGTTGGGTGTCCAGTTCGGTCAAAATGTCTTGGCTGAAACCAATGAATTCAAACTTGTGATCGAAAATGAAGAAGATCTGGCCGGTTTACCGGAATCATCGATCATAGGAGCTGTCGAAGCGGCCAAGGAAGCAGGATTAGAGGGCAAATGGATATTCACTACCCATAAACCCAGTATGATTCCGTTTCTACAGTATTCTAACAATAGGGACCTGAGAGAAAAGCTGTACAGGGCTTACACAAAAAGAGGGGATAACGACAATGAACGCGACAATAAAAAAATCCTCTCCGATTTCATCAAGCTTCGCGTCGAACGCGCAAATCTCCTCGGTTATAAGACTTACGCCGATTATGTTCTGGAAAGCCGGATGGCTAGGAATCCACAGAATGTCTATGAACTGCTGAATAGGCTGTGGGATGCCTCTCTTCCCATTGCAAAAAGAGAAAGGCAAGAAATGCAGTCCATTATCGACAGAGAAGGCGGCGGCTTCAAACTGGCCTCCTGGGATTGGTGGTATTACGCTGAGAAGCTGAGAAAAGGTAAATACCAACTCGACGATAATGAATTGCGGCCCTATTTTGTGTTGAATAATGTACGGGATGGAGCATTCTGGGTGGCCAACCAACTCTACGGGCTGACCTTTGAGGAACTCGAGGGAATGCCTTTGCCGCATCCGGATGCCCAAGTCTTTGAGGTCAAGGAAGCAGACGGATCCCATTGTGGAGTCCTTTATATGGATTTCCATCCCAGAACAAGCAAACGCGGCGGGGCCTGGTGTGGCACATACCGGAGTCAGAGCCGGAGATATGGAGAAGAGATCGACCCTGTTGTTAACTTGGTTTGTAATTTTTCCAAACCTTCCGGAGACAACCCGGCTATGATCACTCTTGAAGAGGTGGAAACACTTTTTCATGAATTCGGGCACGGATTGGATAACCTTCTGTCTAATGTGACTTATGGAACGACTTTCCGGTCTCCTGATTTTTCCGAACTCCCATCTCAGATTATGGAACATTGGTCCATGGAACCGACGGTGATTAAACACTATGCCAAGCATTACCAGACAGGCGAGGTCATTCCCGACAATCTGATCGATAAAATCGTAAAGAGCGGTTTGTTCAACCAAGGGTTTATCACGGTTGAATACTTAGTTGCATGTCTGTTGGATATGAAATACCACACACTTACAGAACCACAGTATCTGGATATCAATCAATTTGAAAAAGATTATTTCGAAAAGATCGGCCTGATCCCTGAGATCGTCTCCAGGTATCGGAGCACCTATTTCAGTCACATCATCGGGGGATATGCCGCAGGTTACTACGGTTACATCTGGTCAGAAGTCCTGGATTGTGATGCTTTTGAGGCGTTTAAAGAGACCAGCCTGTTTGATCAAAAAACCGCCAACGCCTTTAGAAAACACATATTGGAGAAAAATGGTACGGCTGACTATATGTCCATGTACATTAACTTCCGTGGACGAGAACCCAGGATCGAGCCTTTATTGAAGAAACGGGGATTGAAATAAAAGCATTGGCTGATACCTTTAAACCTCAATAATTCCATATCACCTTGTAGCGCTTGACGTACTGGTAGCCGTC
>DAOVDI010000139.1 GCA_030669585.1 Acidobacteriota bacterium | reverse complement strand
ATACGCTCAAACAGTCAGCCGTTTTAAATTTAAATGCCCGCCACCTCTAATTGTTAACAAGTTACTTTTGAGTTTTCAAATTTCTGAATACAGTATACGGCAAAAAAAACCTGGCAAGAAATTGCTATTTTTCTGCTTTTTTTGGTTGACAGTTCCGGCCCCCTTAATGAGTTTGTCAGAAAGATGTTAGTACATCTTCACCCATCCAGCACTTCCCGCACCTTGCGTGCCAAACCTTCCAGTGTAAAAGGCTTTTCAAGGAAATTCAGCCCCGGCTCCAGAACACCGTGATGAACAATTGCGTTGTCCGTGTATCCTGACATATAAATCACCTTCATCTGTGAATAGAGATGTTGCAGCCGTTCTGCTGTTTCCCTGCCGTCCATCTTCGGCATTACCACATCGGTTATTATCAGAGCAATCTGACCATCATGCTCCTTGCAGACCCTTATGGCATCTTCGCCATTTTTAGCATTCAGGGTCCTGTACCCATAGATATGGAGAATCTTTTGCGCAAAATTTCGGAGCGAATCATCATCTTCTACAATCAAAACGGTTTCAGAACCGCTAAGATCGTCCACAGAGGTTTGTTCTCTTTTCTCTGGCTCCGCATCCCCCTTCACCTTTGGCAGATATATCTTGAAGGTAGAACCCTGTCCAGGCTCGCTGTAAAGCCAGATAAAGCCATTGTTTTGCTTGACAACGCCGTAAACTGTGGACAGGCCCAGTCCCGTGCCCTTGCCTACTTTCTTTGTAGTGAAGAAAGGCTCGAAGATATGTTCCTGGGTTTCTTTGTTCATCCCGCTGCCGGTATCGCTTATAGCCAGCATCACATAATGGCCTATTTTTTTTCCTTTAATATCGTGCTCGCGAAAATAGTTCCAGTCCAGATAGGCGTTGGCTGTCTCAAGGGTGAGCTTGCCACCCTTTGGCATAGCATCCCTGGCATTGACCGAAAGGTTCATGATCATCTGCTCTATCTGACCGGGGTCTATTTCTACCTGCCATAATGCGGCCTCAGGAATCGTCAACAGCTCAATATCCTCCCCAATCAGGCGGCCAAGCATCTTTTCTATATCTGTTAATAATTCATTAATATTCAGGATCTTAGGCTGGACAATCTGCTTGCGGCTGAAGGCAAGAAGCTGGCGGGTCAAAGAAGCTGCTTTTTCCCCGGCTTTCTTGATCTCTTCTATTCCCTTGCGTAAGGATTCATCCTTAATGACATCCATCAACGCAATCTCGGCATTCCCGATGATGGTGGTCAGTATATTGTTGAAATCATGGGCAACGCCGCTGGCAAGTGTGCCGATGGCCTCCATCTTTTGGGCCTGGTGGAGTTGGGCTTCGAGTTTTTTCCTTTCCTCCTCTGCGCGCTTGCGCTCGGCGATTTCTTTTTCCAGATCCAGCATCTTTTGCTCGAGCTTCTTTACAAGCCGTTCACTGTAAAGCTTGAATACCTCTTTTTCAGAGTCTGACACCGCTTTCCTGGGTTTTATCTTGCCCTTTTCCATATCCCGGATTACACTTTGTATGATCTCTATGAATTTATCCGGCTCAGCCGGCTTTCGAATAAATTTGTCTGCTCCTATTTTAAGGACAAGTTCCTGATCTTTCTCCTCTGTAAATGTGGCTGTGTAAAAGATGAAGGGGATATGATTCAGGTCTTTATCACCCTTCACCGCTTTGCAAAACTGAAACCCGTCCATGACCGGCATAAGAGCGTCGGAAATGATCAGGTCGGGTTTATGAAGCCGCGCTGTCTCAAGGGCTTGCCGGCCGTCTGCAGCTTCTTGCACCATATAGCCGCTGCTCTCCAGTATCTTCCGCATAAGACGTCTGTCAACACTTCGGTCATCCACTATGAGAATTTTGCATGTTTTCGGCATATCTTCTCAATCTCCTGTATTATTGTATATGGGTCCAAGGGCTTTTCTATGTAGCCGGTGAAACCAGCTTTGATAAATTTTTCCCTGTCACCTGCCATGGCATAAGAGGTTAAAGCGATAATATGGAGCCTGCTGTCCGTCTCAGGGGCTCTTATCCGTTTGGTTGCCTCTACGCCGTCTATGCCGGGAAGTTTTATGTCCATCAGGATGAGGTCGGGCTTTTCTTCTGCTGCAAGCCCTACACCCTCCTCACCTGTTTCTGCCTTGATGGCTTCATAGCCCTTTTTTTCAAGCAGCTTTACTATAAGCCTCATGCTGTTTTTGTTGTCTTCAACAACCAGTACTCTTTTCATTAAGCCGCTGCCGCCGCCGCCTCCTTGTTGTTTGAGGGAATAATCAGGGTAAAGGCGCTGCCTTTGCCATATTGGCTCTCAACCTTGATATCACCATTAAATGCAGTGGTCATAATTTTTTTGGTAAGATAGAGCCCAAGGCCCGTGCCTGATGTCTTTCCCTTCAGGGGCGAATCGAGCCGTGTAAAAGAAGTAAAGAGCTTCGGCATAACCTTTTTTTTGATGCCGATGCCCGTATCACGGACAGATATCTCCAGGATGCCGGCTTTTTTCACAGCCCTCAATTCTATGCTGCCATGTTCAGTGAACTTCACCGCATTGCTCATGAGGTTCAGCACACACTGAAAGAGCCTTTTTCTGTCGCCTACTATGCTGAGACCTTCCTGGGAATCAATTTTAATCTCAAGCTTTTTCTCCTCCGCGTCCTTCGAGACTATTGTTACAACATCTTTAAGAACCTCATTGAGTTTCAGCTCCTGGAAATAAACTTCTAATTTTTTCGACTCGATCTTGGAGATGTCGATAACGTCATTTATAAGGCTTAGGAGGTGTTTTGACGAGTCATAGACAATCTGAAGATCTTCCTTTGCCTCCTGGTTTATCTTTCCGGAAATGCCTTGCAATATCAACCCTGTGAAACCGATTATGGAGTTAAGCGGGGTTCTTAATTCGTGACTCATGCTGGCAATAAACATGCTCTTGAGCCGGTCGAGTTTTCTGAGCTTGATGTTTGCTTCAGACAATTCCTCAGTTAGCTCCGACAGTTCGGCTTCTGTTTTCTTTTGACATGTTATGTCCTCTATCATGACTATAGCGCCGCTTGAAATCGGGCGCCCTTTTATGGACATGAATTGTTTGTTTATCAGAACAGAGGGCAGGTCAAATGATTTTTTGCCTATTTCAATACAGTTCTTAACGGTTGCCGCAAGCAGGGGGATGTCCTTTGTCAATCCAACTATATTTTTCCCCATGGCTCTGTTTACGGACATCTTTTTGTCGAGATATTCAATGGCAAGAGCGTTGGTCATGATAATCTCGCCCTCTAAATCAAAAGCGATAATGCCATAGGGAGCATTTGCTATGACGGATGTCAGAAACTCTTTGACTTTATAAAGGTCTTTTTCCTGCTTGCCCTTATAAACATCCATAGTTTTTACCTTTTCTTTTTCACCACAAGAACTGTTGCATCTCCATATTCACGGATATAATTTTTCATGATAAAATCAGCTATATGCTGCGCGTTTCTGTCTAATGGCAGATCCTTTGCGGTAAACTGGGGCATTATCCCGTCGGAACACATAATGACGATGATATTACGGCCGCAGCGATGCTTCTGCGATCTTAAATCAGGCAGTCTGATATCTCCCACAATTCCTCTCTGACTTTGAAGATGTATTATTTCCGATGTGCCAGTCACATGGATATATGTATCACCTACACCCACATATTCCAGGGATCGCGGTTTTAATAGAAGAAGACCCATTACGCAGCTCATGATTGAAGAGACATCAAAGGTCTCTCTTATCTTTTTATGGCATTTTCTCACAATCACAGGTAGTCCTGATCTGTAATTTTCCTCCACAATACCCTTGACAAAATTGGCGGCCTTATTAGCCCTGAATCCATTTCCCGTCCCGTCGATCACAGCCAAAAGCGCCTTGTCTCCTTCAAATTCTTTGATTACCCAGGCATCGCCGTTAACAGAATATCGCTCGTCGTTTAAAGAGATTATCCCATATTCAATTTCATCTTCAGGGATGAGCAGATATTTTTTCATAATGACTGTTGTGCCGTTTTTGGCCTTTGATTTAACGGAGAATTCATCCATTGCCCTTTTGGCTGCATTTAATTGCCGCCCTTGCTTGAATATCCTTCCTCCATCGCTTTTTTTATATTTTTACTCTCCTTTTATTTTTACGTGAATAATGGACATGAAAAATGAAAACAATTTCCTGCCTGCCAACCCTCCAGAATGTGTTGAATTCGCTTCTCTCGTCATTCCCATTTACCCATCAAATCGCAATTCTTTAAAAATTCATGAACAGGCTGCATGCTTGCCG
>DAOVDI010000104.1 GCA_030669585.1 Acidobacteriota bacterium | reverse complement strand
GTGAAAGGTAGACGTCATTCCCGTTCCCCAATCAAGTTGAGGACAGGGTTCACGGGAATCCAGACGTCGTTCCCGTGAAAACGGGAATCCAGATAAACGAGACAAACGGGACAACCTTGAACCCTTTGCATCAACTACTGTATGATACATAAAAAGTTATGTTAAACTATTGGTAGTTTTTATAAATAATTTAGAGACTGCTTTATTCACGGGCCGAGGTTGCCGTAGCTGCGAGAAGTGGTTCGTGAAGCTGTATTAATATACTGCGAACGGAACACGACGAAGCCACTGCGGTGAGATCGGCTCGCCCGAAGGGTAAAAAATGCCTATAATAAAATTGAAATATTACATAAATATCACAGAATAAAGTAATGGCGGAAATTGTTCGGAGAAAAAGCCTGACTGGATGATATATAAAAAGTTATGTTAGGCTATCGGCAGTTTTTATAAATAAAGCAGTATCAGAGAGGTAAATAGATGAGCCAAAAAAACAAGATCCCAAAAAAAGCATATCAGAACAAAGATTTTCTCCATTCCGAGAAGGCCAGGACAATTCGGATATTGAGTGAATATCTTGAACCTACTTCCAGGCTGGATCATCACCGTATCAACAACACCGTGCTATTTCTTGGTTCTTCACGAACCGATTTGGACGACAAGAAATCCCTTATAACACGTTATTACTGGGAGGCAGAAGAATTAGCCTATAAAATCGCTCACTGGGCAATACGATTGAAACCTAAGGGAAAAAATTTTGTTATTTGTACTGGGGGTGGTCCAGGAATAATGGAAGCAGCCAATCGAGGCGCACAAAGAGCGGGAGGGCTGACAATAGGAATGAACATCTCCCTTCCTTTTGAACAATATCCGAATTCTTTTATATCGCCCGAACTCAATTTTATGTTTCACTATTTTTTCATGAGAAAATTTTTTCTTATCAACCGTGCCAGAACTGTTATTGCATTCCCGGGCGGATTTGGAACAATGGATGAGATTTTTGAAATGCTGACATTGGTACAGACAGACAAGATTCACAGAAATAAAGTAGATATCATCCTCTACGGGGAAGATTTCTGGAGAAAGGTCGTTGATTTTGATCATTTGGTAAAATACGGAGCCATCGCATCTGAAGATGTTAAGCTGTTTAAATTTGTTTCAAGCCCCCAGGAAGCATTTGATCTTCTGAAAAAGGATCTTCCAAGATTTCTAAAATAAACAAGCTTTCTTTTTTACATCCATGAATGAATCTAACATCATCCTCAAAGATGATATTTTGATTTTTAATTCACCCTGTGATTCACCTAAATAGGCGATTGCAGGCTCCTTTGTTTTCCAGCATCATCTGTATCAACAATGAAAACAATACAGAATTTTCGCATATATCTTCTCCTTTTATTTTCCCTCCTTGTATTGTCTTCCTGTGCCAGGATCATAACGAGTCCCGAAAGTGCGGTTCAGACTGGTCTTGCATCCTGGTACGGGGAAGATTTTCATGGAAAATTAACATCAAGCAAAGAAATCTATGATATGTATGCTTTGACGGCGGCTCATAACAATCTGCTATTCAACACACATGTTAAGGTCACGAACCTTAATAATAAAAAAAGTGTTGTGGTCCGGATCAATGACAGGGGGCCATTCGTTAAAGGCCGTATTATCGATATGTCCTATTCAGGTGCAAAAGCGCTTGATATGATCGAGCCCGGTGTTATCCCTGTCCGGCTTGAAATCCTCGAACATCTATCTCCTAAAGAAAGCTCACGAAAGTATGTCGTTCAAATCTCATCTTTTATCATGATAAAAAATGCCACTCATCTTAAACGCAAACTCAAAAAAAAATACGACAATGTCAGTATCACATGTTACAAAACACCTGAAAACTGGTATTATCGAGTTCGCGTCAATGCTCGATCTCAAAGCGATGCAGAAAAAATCCGTTTAAGACTTCAAAAAGACGGCATCAGTTCTTATATTCTCGAAGAATACTTATAATCCACAAAGAATTTTCCTTTTTTTATATCTGAAAATTGACAGTCCCTTAATCTTTTAGTATATATGGTCTTCTTTACGAATGAAAAAGACCATCCTTCTCTCCAATTCCATCATCCATTTTCTTAACGATGCATCCACAGTCGCAGTGGCGATGATCTTTCCTCTTCTTTACAGCCAACATTTGATTATCACAAAGTATTCCCATATTGGTATACTGTCTAACCTTGGGCTTTTTGTTACATTTCTCTTTCATATCCTCATTACTCATCTTGAATATAAATATGAATACAAGCATATGCTACTTTTCAGCCTCATCGGCATAAGCGTAAGCCTTGTTCTTCTCACTACAACATCAGGTTTTCTTATGTTTCTCGGAATTTATCTTGTAATGCGGTTTTTCGTCAGTTTCTATCATCCTCTCGGTATTTCCTGGATCTCCAGATCTCATGCTGACAAGGGATTGGATTTTGCTATGGGTATCCAGAGCGGTTCCGGAAATCTCGGTGTGTTTCTGGCTTTTATATCTGTTGGTTATCTATCTCAAAAATATTCGTGGAAGATGCCTATGGTTCTCTGGGCATTGTTATGTTTTGTGTTTGGAGTACTGGCTTATACTATTATGAAGAACACCACCACCAGAAAAACATATCCTGGAAAATCAATAACCTTTTCTTCCTGGGCCCAGACAATAAAACAGATAAAAGTATTTTTTCCAGGTTTTATATTCGGAGGAGCATGCTGGGCCACTGCAATTTATTTTGCGCCTTCTCTTCTCAACCACAGATTTAAAATTCCCCTGGGAAAAACCGGTTTCTATATGGCGTTTTGGATCTTTTTAGGTACCATTATGACCTATCTGTATGGATTGTTGAGTAAAAAATTCGGCCGGTGGAATATTTGCATTGCCGGATTTACTGGCTCGACTTTATGCCTGGTGTTGCTTGGACTGTCCCAAAGCAGTTTAATAGCATTGCTTAGTTTATTTTTCTTCGGTACTTTTCTATTTTTGAATTATCCAGCTTTGCAGGCTTTTGTCGGGGATTCAGTATCTGAGAAAAACAAAACCATTGCCTTCAGCATTGCTGCTAATATACAAATGCTTTCCGGCTCGATCTTCGGACTCATTTCAGGTTTTTTATCAGATTATTTCGGTATTAATACACCTTTTCTTTTGATCGCCGCTCTAGGGGTGCCTGTCAGTCTTTATTATCTTATACTGAAAAAAAATCAGTCTTTATTCTGAACTAATTCCAGGTCATTCTTCCTTTTTCAGCATAAGAATAACTATTTTGGTTTTCCCTTTAGGGATTTTGATTTTCTTGGATTTGGCTGAAAAAATCTCGATCGTCTGGTCGTTGACCATAAGTTCATATTTTCCCTTGTTTAAAAACCGTATGGTGATTTTTCTTTTCTCAAACGTCGATATATCAAAGGAGACTTCGGGTTCCGAATACAGGAAACGTCGAAAAATTGCTCCTCCGTTTGTCCTGATTATCTCTTTTCCTTCTTCTTTTAGCTTGATCCCTCTGGAAGATATTTTCAGCTCGTAGTGCCGTCCCTGAATTGACATGCGGGATAGAGTCCCTTTTTTCTCGGGATTTAGAACACCAAAACGAAATCCTTCCCAAGGTGTAATATCCATATACTCTTCCAGGGCTATGAGCGCAAACAATGGTCCCCAGCTTTGATGTCTTTGTCCTCCCGCTTCACCTGTACGGGAATCAAAGTTTTCAGGACAAAGTTGAAAATTTTCCCAACTCTTCATAAAAAGAGAAACACTCCGCTTTGCAAATTCCGACGCAGCCGCATCAAACTCATAAGCCTTCAACCCATGGTACACAAGATAGTTTGTCGGCGGCCAGATCGTGCCTTTCCAGTACTGCTGTTCTTTGAATTTTGGATCACTGCGAGAAATGGTCGGAATGACATATTCACCCCAGAAATATTTCTCATTGACCAGATGGCGAAGCATGCGCAGCGCCTGCCTTCTGGTTGGAATCATTGCTATCAAAGGAAAAAAATTCGAGGATGCTTTTCGTTTCGAAAAAGTCCCGTTCCAATGACGGTCAAAATAAAAACCTTCCCTGTTGTCCCAGAGAACGTCATTTATCAACTTTTTCATAGATTCATATTCATCGGAATAGAGCCTGTGGTCCCTTCGTTTTTGCAGAATACTTGCGATTTGGGACAGACAATATGCATCTAATGCATAAAGAGAGTTCAGATCGATACAGTTCATTGTCATAGTTCCTGATGAATCATTAAACCCAGCCTCATCCCAGTTCGGCAGATCGTCCTGTCCGGATTCCCACATAGCCCTTTGTTTGCCTGTTGTATCTACCTCCCATTCCGGGTATTTCCTTCTGTTGACAAGAATCCTGTCACTACCCCACTCAAGAAGGCCATCCCCATTTCCATCCCTGCGAAAACGACCAGATAATGTCCTGGCTTTCCAGAAGGAATGCCATTTTGTCAGATAGGGATAAGCAAAATTAAGAAAATCCACATCCGCTGTTCTCTGAAAAATCTTCAATACGACATACGCCCCTACTGGCGGTTGTGAACGATCCGGAGTGCCGTTATACCGGCTTCGCCAATTTGGTATATTTCCGTTGGTATATTGTGTCTGGAGGACAGATCTTAGGATATCAAAAGCATGTTTTGAACTTTCGATTGAAACCTCAAGCGCATTAAAAAAGGAATCCCACTCAAAGATAGTCCAGTGATCCTTTATACCGTCCGGTTTAGGAAAAATCCACTTCCTGCCTGCCGGAGTATACAGGCGATGATGCCCTGGCTGATATAAAGTCATCCAAAAAAGGTTATTTGTAATTGCACTGCAAATGCCCTCGTTGTAACCCTTGATCTTTACTCTGGCCTGCTGGTATCTCTGTGATTCTTCCTTCAAGAACGAATCAATAGCCTTTTCGTTTTTGTAGCGGTAGATGTGATTTTTCATAATATTCAGATCTTCACCCAAACTAACTACAAAATAAACTTCCCTCGTACGTGCAAATGTCTGTACATGATCTCCATTTTCCAGGGCCTCTGATGTTTGTGCTTCCCGACTGCTCCAAAATAGATATTGAAGAGGACCGCCTGAGGAACCGGTTCCCAGGATATATCTACCCTTTAAAGATCTGTAGACGCCGTTATAATTCCATGGAAAATAATGATGCAAAGCGATTTCTATGTATTTGGGATAAGAGATTTTCCCTACCACAGTATTCTCATCCTGTCGTGACCATTCAAGGGTCATAACATCTTTTTTGGATGCAGGTTTCTTCAGTATAGGAGTCTCGTTTCCTTTTCCGAAAGGCAGGCTCAGATCAAATTTTACCCTGGCATATTTCCCATCAGGAGAATGTGGTCCTACCTCTGACACAAGATAGAGCAGGTCAAGTCCGTCTGCTGTTTCTTCCCCTTTTATAACTCTCAGACGAAAGGCAAAAACTTTCTTCTTGTCAGGAACAAGTACGAGACCGGCCCATGCCTTGTCTTCAAGAGCTCCTATGCATGTATTCTTCCAGGGGTAGATAATTTCGGTATGCATCCGGGGACACAGAATAATCCCTGCGAGAAGTATTAGAGCCAATCGTTTACTCGTTTTCATTTCAGTTCAAATTCGAATACAGACCTTAAATGTATGTCAATTTAAATGGAAATTCAAGTTAATATGCATTATTCGGCAATACTAGGTAGCCCGTTTTTCACATATCCTGTAACAGCTTCAACAAAAATATCCAGCTCTCGTTTTGTTGTATAAATGCTTGGCGTGACCCGGATACCGTTCACTGTTTTTCCGCCAATTTTTGGAGCAGGAACACCGACCCCGGTCACTATGATCTTATACTGCTGAAAAAGAACGGTATTCAATTTGCCCATATCCATATTTTTAACGGTAAAAGTTCCGATGCCGCATGACATTTCCGGGGAATATGAAGTCAATAATTTGACTCCGGGAAGGGTTTCAATTTTTTTTGCCCAGTAATTCCGCAGGTAGCGCAGACGTTCTTCTTTGCGCTTCGGACCGATTCCATGGTGAAATGCCAGTGCGTCGCCGATAGCAAGTTTCAAGTATTCCGGATGCGTCCCGATATGCTCAAATTTGCGGATATCATCGCCCTGAGGTTCAGCCGCTGGAAACAGCGGCCATATCTTCCGAATTTTATCTTTTTTAACATATAAAAATCCTGTCCCGATTGGCGCCATCATCCATTTATGAAGATTGGCGCCATAAATATCACAATCCAGGTCTTTCTGCTTAAAAGTGAAATGACCGAACGCATGGGCTCCGTCTATGACAACTTCAATCCCTTTTTTCCTGGCCATCCGGCACAAATCCCTTATTGGAAAGATCTGTCCTGTCAGATTAGTAACATGGCAGACAAGAATCATTTTTGTTCGCGATGTTATGTTTTTTTCAAACTGATCGAGCAGGTCTTTCATACTTTTCGGCGGATACTCAAAGGGAAAAGTCTTTACGACAACTCCTTCCCTTTTATTCCTCTGATAAAGGGCGTTTTTCATTGACGGATAATCATGTGTCGTAGTTAAAACCTCGTCTCCGGCTTTCAGGTCTATTCCAAGTAGAGCGATCTGAAGGGCTTCGGTCACATTTCTGACCATGGCGATCTCTTCTGGAGAGCATCCGAACGTGGAGGCCAGTTTTTTACGGATAAGCTCCTTTCTTGGTCTTAGGATACGCCAGGAATTGTAAACCGGTGAACCATTTGAAAAATCCAGATACCGGTGTACTGCATCAATAACGATCTTCGGAGCCGGATGAACACCTCCATTATTCAGGTTGATAACACTTCTATCGATGTTGAAAGCTTGTTGAACATAAAACCAGAAGTCTTCATCCCTGGCGATCGCTGCTGCTGTTTTGTGTTTTACCTGCTCGATTTTTTTTTGGATCTCAGCCTGGGCATCCTTTGCAGAGAGACCAAAGAATCCCAAACTTCCAATGCCCAAACCTAAACTTTTTAAAAACTCCCTTCGGTTGGATAACATTTTAAGCTCCTTTAAAAATCAAAAATATTATTATTAATATTTATATCATATTTAGTCTGCTTTATTGATAAAAATTGTCGATGCGTTTAAACAACAATACGATCATTTGAAGATTTATCCTCATGTATCGACACTTTTTACCCTACGGGCAAGCCGATCTCACCGCAGTGGCTTCGTCGTGTTCCGTTCGCAGTATATAAATACAGCCTCACGAACCACTCCTCGCAGCTACGGCAATCTCGACCCGTGAATAAAGCA
>DAOVDI010000133.1 GCA_030669585.1 Acidobacteriota bacterium | reverse complement strand
TACTGGAAAAAGAAGCGAAAAACAAAGAAGAAAAAGTATTCCGGAAGAAAAAACCTTTCGCATAAATTATTATTTGCCGATCACAACAAAGTGGGCACGGCGATTCATGTTCCATGCGGCTTCATTGTGTCCGGGATCAATAGGCTGGCTTTTACCGTAAGAAACGATCTTGATTCTTTCTGCGGAAATACCGAGTGAGATCAGATAATCAATGGTGCTTTTGGCTCTTTTTTCACCTAGAGCCATGTTATACTCTTCGGTTCCGCGTTCATCACAGTGACCCTCGATCAGAACTTTTGCCGTTTTGAACTTATTCATCCAGGCTGCATTTCTATCAAGCACAGCCTTGGCGTCTTCACGGATAAAATATTTGTCGAAGTCAAAATGAATCAAGGACAGAGGCTTTTCTGCATTGATTTCTTCAAGTGTCTTTTTTATGAAGAGTTCTTCTTCTGTGAGTACGGGTTCTTTTACAACGGGTGGCTTTTCTACCTCTTTGACTTTCGGCTGCTCCTTAACCTGTGGAGGAGGCGGAGCCTGCTCGACTTTACTTTTACATGTGACAAAAAATGATATTAATACAACTAACGCTAGGGATAAAATAATGACTTTTTTCATTGGGCCTCCTTTTAAAAAAATGAATTTCTCCTCTTTAAAGGCATTGTTGCCTAATCTTTATACATATTTGATTTACAACTGTCAACATCTAACCGGCACTATTCATAAAAACTGCCGATAACTTAACATAAGTTCTTATATATAATCCTGTAGTTGATGCAAAGAGTCTCCGTTTGTCTCGTTATCTCGTTCGTCTCGTTACTCTCGTCATTCCCGTGCAAGCTTGTCCTCGACCTGATCGGGGACGGGAATCCAGCTCTTTGAGTTCATTGAGTTTCTTGACTTCGACGACTCCTACCGACTTCAATAAACCTCTAAGGACTTCTATAGACTGTTTTTCCTTGGCCTTTCCTCAACCCGTGAATAATCCGGGCTAACTATAAAATATTGGGAATTGGGAAAAGGCGTGTTTTACAGGGATTTAAAAGGTTTATTTTCGCGACCAGTCTGGAAGTTTGTTGTCTCCCTGAAAAGTCAGCTGCATTACATTAGTCCCATCATAGTCGATAGTGTAAAGCTGGATCTTACCGGAACGGTTGGAGGAAATAATCAAATGGCGACCGTCCGGGGACCAGCAGGGGGATTCGTTTCGGGCGAAACTTTCTGTCAGCTTGCTGATATTCTGAGTTCGAAGATTGAGAATATAGATGTCAAAGATCTGGTCGACCCTGGAAACATAGGCGAGCCTGTCTCCATCCGGGGACCAGGCCGGCCCATCATGGTAGGTGCCGCCGAAGCTGACACGTCTGGTGTTGGAGCCTTCTGCATCCATTATGTAAATATGAGGCCGGCCGCTTCTGTCAGAGGTGAAGGCGATCTGACGGCTGGTAGGGGACCATGATGGAGCCGTATCGACGGATTTGTTAAAGGTGATTCTTTTGATTTTTTTGCCGTTGCTGTCACAAACAAAAATTTCGGAATTGTTTTCCGCGATTGTGGAAGAAAAAGCAAGTTTTTTACCGTCCGGGGAAAAACTGGAGGCCCAGTTGGTCCTTTCGCTCTGGACCTCGATGTGTGTTCCGTCAAAAGGGTTAAAAATAAACAGGCTGGCTTTGGTAAACCTGTAAGAAGTGTAGGCAAAGCTTCTCCCGTCGGTCGCCCAGGCCGGCATATAGTCCTTTACTTTATTGAAGGTCAACCGTGTTTGGTTGTGGCCATCATAGTCCATCATATAAATCTCGTCGTTTCCGTCCCTGTTGGAAACATATATGATCTTTGTCGTAAAGATCTCAGGTTCGCCGTAGATCTTCATCATCTCATTGGACATTCTGTGGGCAGCCAGGCGCAAAAGGCCTTGTTCGACCGTATACCTCTTTCCGAAGATGTATCGTTCGGATTTGACGTCATAAACCTTGCCTGAGAAGATGACCGTATTTCCTTCCCCCTTAGAGATCTCGCCGACCATCAGAAGTTTAGCCGAGATAGATTCCCAGTCATAAAACCTGATATTTCCGGGATCGATTGGTTTGATATAACTGTAATGCTTTTTAGGCAGAGGTTTGAATACCCGGCTGTATTTCATGTCAGCGGAGAACACCTCATGTAGAGTTTCAGAGGAGGATATCAGGTCAGCTGTTGCCCCGTGGACAATAAACTTGGGGATGGCTAAGGGGATAGTCGGCATCCCTTCTTGGATTCTAATGACAAATTCTTGTTGGGGGAAAAGGGAGATCGCACTTAATAAGAAAAGACTTGATAAAATTATTATGGTTTTCAGTTTCATTGTTTATGCTCGAAGATAATGCGTAGAATAATAAATTCATCTTCAAATGAGGGCGGCAAAGGAGGAAAATTGGACTGCCGGACCGCCCTGATGGCGGAATTGTCCAGTGTTCTGATCCCGCTGGACTCAAAGACCTTGACATCTTCTTTTCGTCCATCTTTGTGGATTTTGAATCGTATCACAGTCTGAAAATGGCCGGAAACACCGGCCCTGATCTGGGAAGTATACCAGTTGCTTGCAATAATGCCTGGTATGCGGTCGATGTAGTAGGCGTAGGGGAAGTTGCTCAGGCTTATGCCTGAACCGGACCCAGTTCCGGGTCCTGAACCACTTCCGGTTCCCGGTCCGATCCCTCCGAGGCGGATTCCTGAACCGCTTCCCGATTGTCCGGAGGATTGTTTCGGTAAGGGTTTTTTTGCTTTATTCTGGATGACGGCTTTTTTCAGAGGCTTTTTTTTCGGCTCCCTTTTAGGTTTTTCCACAGGATGCCTTAGCTTGGGAACTGTCTGTTCAAGATTCTCAGGGATGGTCAGGTCCTTGAGAGTCTGTCCGGCCGGTGTTTCTGTTTCTGTGATCTCTTCGGTCTCTGTTTGAAGAGTTGAAGCAGGAGATCCTCCTCCGCTGCCGCCGCCCCCGCCTCTCATAACATAATCCACGTAATAAACAGTTCTTTTTTTTGAGAATTTTGGAAAATAGGGGGAAAGCAGAATGACGAGAAAAAGAGAGATGTGAATAAATATGGAGACCATCACCGCTTTTTTAAAATGAGGATGATCAAGATAAAATACAGCCATTTTAATCTTTGTCTCTTTTTGGATCTACGACAAGGCCGACGGTTTCAACGCCGACTTTTTTGAAGATGTCAATGATCTCGATCACAAATCCGTAAGGGAGATCTGTATCCGCCTTGAGAAAAACAACCTTTTTTTCTTTTCCGGAGAAGATCTCTCTCAGTCTTTGTTCAAGTAAAAACAGGTTGATCACCGAATTTTCTATATGGATGTAGCGGTTTTTGTCGATGGTCACGTCAAGGCCTTCATCCGCCGGAGCAGAATCCGTTTCCGCCTGGGGCAGGTTGACGCCGATCCCCGGGTGCATCATAGGGGCTGTAACCATAAAGATAATGAGAAGCACTAGCATGACATCGACCAGAGGAGTGACGTTGATCTCGGAGAGAGCCGTTCCTACTTCTTTTCTGGATATGGAATGGTATTTAAATGCCATAGAGTCTTTCCGTGATGTTCAAAAACTCGATCTGGAAATCTTCCATTTCCACGATGTGTTCCTTGATCCGGTTAAGAAAATAGTTGTAGGCAATAACAGCAGGGATCGCTGCAAATAAACCAAGGGCCGTTGCGATCAGCGCCTCGGCGATTCCCGGAGCGACAGTGTTCAGACCCACGGTCTTCTGTAGACCGATTTCCTGGAAGGAGTCCATAATACCCCATACCGTTCCGAAAAGGCCGATAAAGGGCGTAATGCTTCCGGTTGTCGCCAGGAAATTCATCATTTTTTCCAGCCTGGCGATCTCTCTGTTGGACCCTTTAACCAGAGCGCGGTTGATGGTCTCCATATTACCCGGGGTCAGTACAAGCTCGGGTTTGTTCTTGTTCAGGTATTTGAGTTCTTTAAAGCCATTTAAAAAAAGGGTGGCCAAAGGGCTGGATCGGTACTTCTGGGCAGCTTCGCTGACTTCTGTGAGGTTTCGGCTTTTTCTGAAGACAGAAAGAAACTGCTTTGACTGAGCAGAGGCTGTTCTGATCGTGTTTCTCTTGAAAAAGATGACCGCCCACGAAAAAACAGAAAAGAACAGCAGGACTAGAAGCACAAATTTAACTACAGGACTTGCTTGGAGAATCAGTTCTAAAAATTTCATTGTCTTATACAACAAAAATTAGCATATGCCCCTCCTGATGTCAATAAAACCAGAAGCAAGGGGCATCTCTAGTATTTAAACTGGAAGGCAAAGCTCTGAGCCTGCTTTATTCATAAAAACTGCCGATAACCTAACATACCTTCTTATATATCATCCAGCAATTGATGCAAAGGGTTCGAGGATTCGAGGGGTCAAGGATTCAAGTGAAAGAATAAGAGGCCAAGGGCCAAGGGCCAACGGCCAATGCAAAAGAGGCCTAAAGCCCAAAGCAACTTAGCCCAAAGTCATTTAATTTACGTCATTCCCGTGGAAACGGGAATCCAGTTCTTTGAGCTCATTGAGTTTGTTGAGTTAAATTTTTAAAA
>DAOVDI010000095.1 GCA_030669585.1 Acidobacteriota bacterium | reverse complement strand
TTTTAAAAATTTAACTCAACAAACTCAATGAGCTCAAAGAACTGGATTCCCGTTTCCACGGGAATGACGTAAATTAAATGACTTTGGGCTAAGTTGCTTTGGGCTTTAGGCCTCTTTTGCATTGGCCGTTGGCCCTTGGCCTCTTATTCTTTCACTTGAATCCTTGACCCCTCGAATCCTCGGACCCTTTGCATCAACTACTGGATTATATATAAGAAGTTATGTTCGGTTATCGGCAGTTTTTATGAATAAAGCAGGATAGTTGACCTGGCAATAATTCGCGTCATTCAATAATAACACTGGCGTTTTCCAATACCCGGCGAACCTCTTCATATTCCCTGGTCTTCTCCCCATTTCGCAAAAATATAAAATCAAAGGGTGTCCCGGACTTTAATAACTCCACCGCTTCTTTCACGGCTGCAGCCAGCACATCCCGGTATGGAACTCCCTTACTGTTTTTGTCACTGAGTTCCATCTCCGTGCTCCACCACATGCGCCCCTCTGAGAATGTCTTGTCCACACTTGTATAATGCTTCATTTGATAGTGGTCGCACAGGTATCCCCAGGGCAGCGCCACAGCGACTTTGGCCTGAGCCGTCAGGTTTTTAGCTGATGTTTTTCTCGGATGCAATTGGATATAAGCCCTGAAATTTCGGGTGTGTTCCAACTGCTCTTCAAATGGAACATGGTGGGCATGATCTGATGTCCAGAACCAGAAATAGTGCGCACCCTGCTCATAGGCCATGGGGAAGACAAGTTCGGCTGCTTTTAAATCCATCTGTCCATAGATCGCTACACCCCATTTAGTACCAAACCTCCTTGCCGCTCCCGTGAAAAAGGCATGATGAAATTTGATACAGGACAGAGTATCATCAGGAAAATCCACACCCAGTTCGCTTTTGATCAAACCGGCAAACCATCCAGGATTATACCGTCCCTCAAGGCACCATCCGGATATGCCTGCTTCAAATTCATACCAGGCAGAGCTCGGAACGGTCTCCCAAACCGGATAATCCGGCTGAAGAATTTCCATATTTCCAAAGTTGTATCCGGCCTGCCGCAAAAGGAGATCCAGATTCCGCTTGCCGTATCCACCTGTCCCCTCATAACGCCCTCTGGTCAGTTCCACAACCAATGCGGCAGCCTTCTGAGGAGATTTAAAATCCCGGAGCAGTTGTTCAAAGGCCATCGCACGGATCGCCGGTTCGTCCATGTACATGACCGCCCCGTAAAAGTTACTGCGGTAGAGCAGTTCAGGCATGTTCTTAAACCCTTTGCGGACCAGAAAGAAAACAGGCTCCTCAATGATCCACGGCAGGTGGTCGAGCGGCACTCTGAAAATATTCATACCTGCATCCATCATCAGGCGATAATCTGTTTTTGTGAGAGGGACATAGGTATAGTCCTTTTTTTGAACCGACCATTCTGAAGCCGGCGGATACTTGCGACCGCTCATGTCGTCACGAAAGCTGCGGCTTGTTCCGATAAGCACATCCGTATCCAGATCGAGCAGCTTGACTTTATCCAGAGAGAGCAATACGGCTTCCTTTTCTCTGCCGATCAGATGGAGTGTGTGGCCCAAGTAGGTTCCTTTTTGAAACAAGGGCATATCCGGATCCTGCACATCACTCGCATGCGGCAGAAGCTTTTTAAAAAAGTCCATTTTAGGGAGAGAGGCTTTCCCTGTGGACCGGGACTTAAATTCAAGAGGCCGGCCATTCCCGGGAAAAAGACAATAGCGAAAAACATCAACATCCTGACCGCAGGGGTAAAGAAAATCGAGCGAGGGAACCAGCATGGCCAGGCCGTAAAGCTGCTTTTCTCCAGCAAAGACTTTCATCTGAAACCAGACCGCCTCCTTTCCATTCACCAGTTCGATTCCGGGAAAACTGATCTCAAGGGAAGTCATCTCCTGTATAGAGTTTTTGGCATCGACCCGATATATCCCTTTTAAGCCTTCGATGTTCTGCAGCTTCTTCTCTGTTGTGCAGGATACAAATACCAGACCGATCATGAATAAATAATAAATTTTTCGCATAACACTTCCTCCCAGAAAAATATTATTCGACCCCATCCCTGACAAATCTAGGATTTTTGAAAATATTTGATGCTGTCTTCCTTAATGAGAATTATGAATGAGTAGATGCTCAGAGCAGTTCCCATAGGCATATTCAAAACATTCAGAAAAGACAGGATCAGGACCAGGATGCGCCCCCATTCCTTTCCCTTCAATACCCCATACCCGGCCAATATCTCAGGGATAGACAGGAGGATCATAAACAGGCCAATACCGATCCCCACTGCTCTCAAGACCACTGGAGCGTTGTATCCGATATCCGGGATAAAAGAAACCCCGATAAGAATCATAAATAGAAAAAATCCAAAAAAGATACATAAGGCCCCATAAACGATCCATAAAATTCCAATTATATTAATGTTCTTATCCATTTTATCTCCTCATCCTGAATTATTCATGAAAATTGTCGATACGTTCAAACGCAAACACAATCATAAGAAGAATTATTTATATGTATCGACACTTTTCACCCTTCGGGCAAGCCGATCTGCTTTGTTGCAGCGCATTCGCAGTATATGAATACGGCTTCACACGCTGCGCCGCGCATATCGGCCCGTGAATAACTCAGGTTAATTATATTCCTAATAATTTTATTTTAAAAGACGATTCAGCTTGATCTCCATATCCTTGAAATGCGTACCACGCCAGAACACCCTGCCGCAGTCCGGACACAGGGAAAAGGCATCCGCATGTTCATACACAAAAGGGGTCACAAGGTTTTTAGCCCCGGGTCTTGATAACTCCTTTAACGCGGTGTTGCAGTCAATGCAGCGGGAATAGGGCTTAACCTCATCCCGGATCCCCAATTCATCCAGCACCTGCCGGACTTGCTCATGCCAATCTTCGCTGTCGATAAAAAGGGATCGAAAATCTTTGGCTCTGCTCATAATGCCGGTGTCCCGCGTCAGCAGTACTCTTCCTTCTTCCCTGGAAATTGATATCAACTCCTCATCCTCGATCCGGCTAAAAAAAACAGTGTCAAATCCCAGGATCTTCAGCCATTTTGCCAGTTTCCCGAGCATGCAGTCTACAGCAAACCTCATGTAAGTGTCTCTTTCAGATATTAGAAGATAACTTCAAAGATTTCAACAATCCTTTCAGGACAAAAACAAAGTGAAAAGGCCGCATTTTGACAATTCCTGTTTTTGCCTGTAGAATCGTTTTTTAATTTTCAAGCCATAATGAGGTAAAAAATGAAAAGAGAAAGAATTTTTGTTTTTTTGATCGTCATTGCTGCTATTTCTTTTTTCCTGGTTGGATCCACCTCGGAACAGGATCCATATCAGGTGGAGATCGACCGGATCAACCTGGAGATCGATCTCCAGGGTCTGGAGTGGCGTGCCGGGATAACTTCCCTCACAAAACTCCCTCCGGAAGAAAAAAGAAAGAGACTGGGGGCGTGGATTCCTTTTGAAGCCGACCCCAATGATGTCCTTTTTCTTGAGCCACTTGAACCAGAGGCAAAATTGCCGGCATCAATCAACTGGACCAGTAAAGACGGCAGGAATTACATAACACCCGTAAAGAACCAGGGAAGCTGCGGCAGCTGCTGGGCATTCGCGACCTTGGGCGTTGTTGAGACCATATATAATATCGAAAAAGGCCTGTATTCCACCGAGCCTGCTTTCCTTCTTAACAATTCCTTGAGGACAGAATGGTTTTCCGCATTTTATGAACAAAATCCCATCCGCATCCAGGCCCTGAATTACCCGGATTTTTCCGAACAAGAACTTATTTCCTGTTCAACTGCAGGCGACTGCGACGGAGGATTCGTCTCCCAAGCTTGCAGCTATGTTAAAAACAGCGGTATCGTTCCCGAAAACTGCTTTCCATATCAAGCAGATGATGTGTCCTGTCAACGATGCACTGACTACTTGCAAAAATTATCCAGGATTTCCAATTGGGCATGGGTTGTCACAAGCGCCATCAATGAAAATGCAATTAAAACCGCACTTCAAAACGGGCCTGTTATCGCCACCATGAAAGTCTATTCGGATTTTTATAACTATAGCAGCGGCATATACGCTCCAACCGCAGGAGCCACTTACGAGGGAGGACACTGTATCGTCTTTGTAGGCTATAATGACAGCCAGAATGCCTGGATCTGTAAAAATTCCTGGGGAACAAACTGGGGAGTCGCCGGCTATTTCCGGATAAAAAGAGGGGCCTGTGATACTGGAAAGTGGGTAACCAAAGTCTGGGGCGTAACCATCAATAATAAGCCTCCTGTCCTTGCTGCGATCGGCACCCGGTCTACAAAGGAGGGTCAGGCCATTTCCATCCAGGCAAACGCAACTGATCCTGACGGGGACACTCTTGCTTATAATGCCTCATCCCTTCCCTCAGGAGCTTCATTCAATAACAATTCCGGCTTACTCACCTGGACCCCCTCATTTACTCAATCAGGCACATACAGTGTAAAATTTTCAGTGACAGACGGGCTTTTCGAAGACTATGAAACAATTACTATTACCGTCATCAATGTGAAAAAGGGCAAAGGGATATATTAAGGAGACCTGCAATGAAATTGTTAAAATTAATGCTGATTCCAATTTTTTGTTTAGCTCTCACGACTTGGGGATACGGAGCAGTTCAGTTCTATACATTTGGCAAGGCCAATTTCAACAACGCTCTTGATACAGGATATGAAGCAGGAGCCAATGATTTTTCCACCCAGGCGGCCTATTCCACATATGGCACCGGATGTGGGTTGACCGCAGGTTCAAGAATTTTTTTTGGCCTGGAAATTCACTATAACCTGAACGGGACAGCCACTTTGACCGACCCTTCAGATAATGATACCGTTGTTATTGATACATACAAATACGCGTCCGGATTCCTTACACTCGGTTTAAATATTGTTCAGAGCACAGGATTCAGGCTCTATATCCAGGGCGGAGGCGGAATCGCCTATGGCATTGAAATTAAGACAAAAACATACACCTCTTCTCTGGGATTTGAAACCATAATTGAGCCGCCAAAAAAGAAAACTCCTATTGTCGGTTTTGGAGGACTGGGTCTGGAGGTTTATTTTTCCCGTGGAATAGCGCTGATGGTACAAGGAAGGTATCAGTATCTCGCATCAGATGATGCACAGTCAGCCGTGGTCGCCATGGGAGGCCTTGTGTTCTCTTTCTGATCAAATAGTGCGTGGGATGGTGGACGGTATGGGGCTCGAACCCACGACCTCGGCATTGCGAACGCCGCGCTCTCCCAACTGAGCTAACCGCCCACTTAATTGAAAATAAAGGATTTACGCAAACTCTCAAGAAGCTCTTGATTGTCCGTGTGACAAATAGGTGACAAATTTACCACTTTTTGGGCTTTTTTTCTAGATGTTTGGACATTTAAGAGTTCCACTGATCAACGTCAAGCATTTTTTCTCTCCTTATTGCCTCATGATAAAATTTTACCCTACTTTAGTAGTCGCCTCAATAGAAATCTTAATTTCTGATTTTCTGAAATCGGCTTAAAAAGCGACCTGTTGATCACAAAAAGCACTTTGGAAAGATTTAAAATTCGCTCAAAAAGTGGCTGCATATATAAAGGAACAACCTGGTAAAGAAATGAAGCGTCGAGATTTACAACAGCGCTTCAATATAAAGATTGAAGACATTGCGAGAATCGGCCCCACAGATGTAAGACAAACAGAATACCCAGGCTTTTTAGAAAATTATGGGATTAGAATACGCCGGGAAGGATATCAGAATAAGACAGTTATTTATTATGCAACTCGATAGAAAGACAGATTAGGTTTGGGGCCTTCTCTACTTTTTAGCATCTTCCTTGAACAAAGTTGGCTCTTCTGGGGGGGCTGATGGCCTATAATCTCTCTCGTCTATGCATTGGTCAAACATGTCTTTCGATATTTTTCTCCATTCTGTTCTTTCGAGACCTCGAGGATTTTTCATGCCTTGTATAAAAGGAAATGCACTTTCAAAGCGGATCCACCGATTGAATTCCTTTTTTATTTCATATAATTCATTGATGGCTTCATTTAAATCCGTATCTTGACTAAATATTATCATGGTATCAAAAAGACCCTTCCTGGCAAGCCTGATTAAATCAACGGCAATTTTTACATCAATGCCTTTTTCACGAGGCTTTTTAATTATTTCCCTTTCTCCATTGCGATTCAGATGTTTCATTTCAGTATATCGTAAGATTCTGTAGTGGACATCCACGTCGGCTCTTCGCAGCCCCTGAAGCTTGTTCATCCATAATTTATGTAGGTATTCATTTTCATTGATAGAATGAACGCCTGTATAAAAATGGACTTTATTTAGAACGCGTTTATTTTCAAATCCCGTAACCAGCTGAGACAATTTGATGGGATCGAAATTTGGGTAACTGTAGCCGAAGCATTCTTTTGCAGTCAGGAAGAAATTCTGGGCATCGAAAAATGTGTGGACACGACAAATGGAGGGACGATAAGGATTATCTGACATTGTATAAAAAATAACCCCGAAAGAGGCCAACCGGAGCCAGCGGTCTTCCGGGGTGCAAATTCAAATCCTTTTTACTATGTATATAATTTAATACTTGTTTGTCAAGTATTATTTTGGACCCGTCTCTCACTATATATACACTAAAAAGGGTAAAAAAGTTGCCTTTATCCTTGTGTATAATTAAATTTCATCATGAGATCAGAAATGGCACCCATAGCTTTATGGACATCTTTCTCTGATACCCCATCCCAGGTCGCCTCAACCATGATTTCTTTGATATTTTCTAATTGAGTATTCATGGCTATTAATTTTTGCTCGATTTCTTGCCTCAGGTCTTCTTTTTGATCCATTTTCCCTCCTTTATTCTATATGCCGCCCCTCATCTCCCTCTCATCAAGGATCCGACCACAGGCCAGGCATTTGTATATCATATATTCGGTTTCAGAATAATTCGTTCCTCCTATATTAGACGCTTCTCGGAGGTCCTTGCTCTCACAGTACGGGCAAGTGAGAATTTTCTCGTCTGTCATCCGTCTATATGAGGTTTGCTTCCCTCTTTGCTATTCTAAAAATGTGTTTGGATCTCCGACCTCTGTTGATCCGGGCCCAGGCGCCTCAGTCTCTTTATAAAACCTGCTCCAAATCATCATAACAACATTCCAGCTTGTTTCCAAGAAAAGAATAAGTATCCATCCTTCTGTGATCACTTGCCCATTTCGTGAATTTCTCTTTGTCTCCAATATAATATAAATGGCCCGGACAACATGCGATGTAATCCCAAATATGAGCATCCTGAGGAAAAGGATTAACTCCAATTATAATTACTTTATTTACAGATAATAAATACGCTTGCCAGTTTTTTTGCATAGCTTCTATCGTTGCCCTCCCCATTTGATTTGGCTTTCCTGGGGCATATAAACTCATACATGGGTATAATGCGCTTTTTGCACAATATTTTGGGACTTCTGAGGGCTTAATGAAATTAATTTTAGTGCCATGAAAAGAAGCGTTGGAAGTATATTTAATTAAGCCTTTTTTGGCCGTGATGCCTTTAACAATGAAATTGCAGGAACCGTGTATTTTCCATAGAGTTGACATGTTTGAATCACTTTGAAATTTTGGACCATAGCAGAAATTTCTCTCAGCCAATTTTAATGCGTTTTCAAATAGACATTCATAATTTATTGTTGAAAAGGCATAATCCTGCAATTTCTTAGCTTTTTGTAAAGCAAAGATGATTCGTGAATAATAATCATCCCGAGTTCCATCCAATTTATATTTGGCGAAAAAGCATGCCATATCTCGCATAAGAGCCGGAACACTTTTAGAATGATTTTTCCATAGTTTTTCCATCCCATTTTCAAAGTCATTTTCAAAATTAACAGCGAATGAATTAGGTGAGTTTCCCCTTATATCAGTAAAAGCTTCAGTGAGCTTTGAAAATAATCCAGACCCGAGAGGAGGAGATTCGGGGAGAACATTAGGTGTGCCCTTGCTAGCACCTGCTCCGAAAAAAATTAGATTTCTTGCGGCTATTTCTTTTCTCAATTTAATTGATTGCTCCGTTTTTTTTGTCTTCTTCCTCTTCACCTTCGGCCTGACCAGCGGTATCCTTTCAGAATGGAACGATGGTCTTTGATAAAGGAGATGATTTTCATACTGCCACCACATTGAGGACAGATGAGAGGGTCACCTCCCCCTAATTCAAATATTTAAAA
>DAOVDI010000050.1 GCA_030669585.1 Acidobacteriota bacterium | reverse complement strand
CATGTCCTGAATGGCCTGATGAAAAGATTTTATTAAGTCAACAGACAGAACATTATTGATATCATATATTTTCAGAGTTTTATTAATGGAATAAAGTAGATTAAGGATCTTTGCGGCATCTCTATTGAGCTCAAAATTTTGAGATTTCTGCCGTTCAATTCTATTATCCGATGGACTGGAAGGAGTATTCATTTTTTTGTTATGCTAAAATCATTCGGCGGACTGCTCCATGGCATCCTGGCAGGCCTGCCGTATTTTTTTATTCCTTAATCGAGTTCCTGATTCAAGTATACTGTATGCTTCCTCTAAATTTATCGTTTTAAGAACAGCGGCAGTGATTTGACCTGTTTGAATCTTTCTTGAACGGAAGAACAGCCCAGGTTTTTTTATGAAACTTTGGAAAATTTTCATGACTTCTGAGTTATGAAGTTTCCCCAAAAATTCAAGAAGCGCCCTTTTTTCTATGATGCTCCTTTTTTGAAATGATTTTTCCCTGATAATCCTCATCAACTTAATAACCACGGCATCATCCGGGAAAAAACTGAGGTTTTGAGCGGCCAGGATCCGGATATCCCTGTTTTTTGCAGAAAGGAGAGACAAGAGGACCATTGCGGCAGCCATATCACTGCTTATCCCCAAGGCCTGAATCGCTTCTTTTTTCACAAAGGAATCGGCCGATCTGACCAATTGAGACAAATAATGGACTGCCTTCGGGTCATTGGACAACCCCAGTGCAGAAATGGCATATTTAGTTATTTCTGGCCGGTTTTCACTGATAATACTCATCAAGGAGGAAGCGTCTTGCTTGGCAATATCTTTCAGGTAATCTGAGATTTTAACAAGAAAAACTTCATCTCTGTTTTCATCATACAAATCAACGATCATTTGAAGACTGGCCGGACCGACATGAGTAAGATAACTCAGAAAATAATCATATTGAAAAACATCAATAAGATAGAATGCCTTTTTGATCAATGCAAGGGAATCGGATTTTCGAATATTTTTATAAAATTCATCCAGAATGGAAAGGCTTTTCCCCTTTTCCTGGATCATGGCTTCACTAATCTCCCGGACAGAATCCATTGCCCTGGAGACCCTTTCAAAATCTCCTTTTTTAATAAGATCCTCCAGCAAATTTTCCAAAGCAGTCAGAGTCTCAGAAAAATTTTCCGGCCGCTGATCAAGATAGAGTAATTCAATATAAAGAGCTAGGAGCTCATCCTGGGAGGACATCTCTCGATTGGATTCGATCATGTTCTCTAGAATAGTCACTTCGTATTCAGAAAGATCGGAAATAGCTTTTTTATTGTCAAACGGCTCATTTATTTTTTGAATCAATGATCGTCTGGCAGAGGCAGTTTCGGATAAACCCAAGGCAGTCCCTTCCACGGAAAGAGATCGTTTGTCTTCCGGATTCAGGTCCATAGAACCTGTAAAAAGGTTGTCTTTATCTACTTCATACTTTAAAGGTTTCATGCCGACGCCGATTTTTGCCGCAAGTAATTCATCTGTAGCAAGATAGTTAATGTTCACAAAATCTTTTTCCCAGATGGAAAAAACGATGTCGCTCTCCTCCAAAGAAAGTATGGTATTGGTGTGAATGACTTTTAAGAATTCCTCAAATTCTTCCCGGGACAACCCTCTTTTTAAATAAAGATAAATAGTCCCATCCTTGAAAAAAAGATAAGGAAGGCTTTTGTCGATCTGGGTGTCCGTAAAAACGGTTTCTCCCTGATACTCAAATGAAAACTCTTTAATCTCCAGATCAAGCATCAAATGGTCTTCAAAATATTCTAATAAACTGTCAAAAGTCTGATCCACAAAGTTTTTAACATTCTCATGCCGAAATGAGAATATTTTCATAATATTGACGGTCTTGTCCAGAAGATTGAGGATATTTTCAATCTTGGAAATTTCCAGTTTTAAAGTCTCTTCATCAACCCTTCCAGGTTTATTCAAAAGAGTTTTTTTATTTACCATCATTTTTGTACTTTTTTCCCTCTATGAATCAATTTCAATTTACACACAATCCTCCCATTAAGTCAAGGCAAGTCACATTTTTATAATCCTGATTTACATGGAAGAGAACACTACAAACTGATCATCTACACCGGCAGAAAGCCACAGCGAACTAGAGCGGCCTGGACTCGTTAATAATCTGGATTTAATCAGAATTTTGAGCGTCTACAACAGCAATGGCAGAAAGATTTACGATATCGTCGACCGAGGCCCCTCTCTGCAGCACATGGATCGGTTTGTTCATCCCGATTAGTATAGGCCCGATAGCTTTTGCTTCGCTCAATCTTTCCAGCAGCTTGTAGGCAATATTTCCGGATTGAAGATCAGGAAAGATTAGAACATTTGCTTTTTCTTTCAAATGACTGAAAGGATAAGTCGAATTCAGGATCTCGGTTACAACGGCTGTATCTGCCTGCATCTCCCCATCAATGGTCAGATCCGGCATTTTTTCCATCACGATCTCCACTGCCTTCTTGACTTTTTCCGATAGAGGATGTGGATTGCTGCCGAAATCGGAAAATGAGAGCATAGCTACTTTTGGTTCCACGCCCAATTGGCGTACGGATTTTGCTGTGTTGATCGCAATCTCTGCCAGCTCTTCAGAACCGGGCTCAATATTCACCGTGGGATCAGCAAAAAACATGACATCATTTTCAAAGATCATCATGTATAAACCTGAAACGATTTTATATTCGGGATTGACTTTTACAACCTGTAAAGCAGGCCTAATGGTGTCAACATAGTTCATATTCACACCCGAAACCAGACAATCAGCATCTCCTGTCTGCACCATCATAGAGCCAAAGTAATTCCGTGTCTTCAAGATCTTTTCAGCCTTAACCCTGGTGATTCCCTCTCTCTGCCTCATCTGGTAGAACGCCTCCACATATTTATCCATTTTTGAATCCTGGATTGGATCAATGATTTTGACATCGTCTAAAATATGCAGATCGAGTTCTTTTATCTTCTGTACAATACTTTCTTTGTTTCCCAAAAGGATGGGCCGAGCAATTCCTTCATCTATAATAGCCTGGCAGGCGCGGAGGATCTTCTCCTCATCCCCTTCAGGGAATACGATTTTTTTAGGCAAGGTCTTTGCCTTGTTGAGGTATATCCGCATCACCTCTTTTTGCCGCCCGAGACGTGCTTCCAACTCCTGGGTATATTCATCTATATCGATCGGTTTTTGAGCAACGCCTGTTTCCATGGCAGCTTTAGCCACGGCCACTGCTTCCCAGAGGAGCACTCTTGGATCAAAGGGTTTGGGAATTATGTATTCCGGACCAAATTTGATCTTCTGGCCTCCATACGCCCGAATCACTTCATCAGGCACATCTTCTTTGGCCAGTTTAGCCAGAGCCTGTGAAGCGGCAATCTTCATCTCCATGTTTATCGCGGTTGCTCTCACATCCAAAGCTCCCCTGAAAATAAACGGGAAACCGAGTACATTGTTCACCTGATTGGGATAGTCCGAGCGACCGGTCGCCATAATAACGTCTTTCCTCACGCTGAGGGCATCTTCATATTTGATCTCTGGGTCAGGATTAGCCATGGCAAATATAACCGGTCTATCATTCATCGAGGCAACCATTTCCTTGGATACTACATCCGCGATCGAGCACCCCATAAATACATCAGCGTTTTTCATTGCATCAGCCAGGGTTCTCAGTTTTGTCTCCTTGGCATATTTTTCCTTATAGGGATTCATTCCCTTTTCCCGTCCCTTATAGATCACTCCTCTGGAATCACACATGATAATGTTTTCATGCCTGATACCCAGGTTAACATAAAGATCGGCCACTGCAATCCCTGCAGCCCCGGCTCCATTTATCACAATTTTTACTTTATTTATCTTCTTTTTTTGGATCTCAAGAGCATTAATAAGCGCCGCTCCTGAGATAATGGCTGTTCCATGCTGATCATCATGGAATACGGGGATGTTCATCTCCTTTTTTAGTGTTTCTTCGATCAGGAAGCATTCGGGCGCTTTGATATCTTCCAGATTGATCCCTCCGAATGTTGGTTCCAGAAGTTTCGTAACCTTGATCACGTCTTCAGGATCTTCAGAATCGATCTCAATATCAAAAACATCGATGTCGGCAAATCTTTTGAAAAGAACTCCCTTTCCTTCCATCACAGGTTTTCCGGCTAAGGGCCCGATATTCCCTAGGCCCAGCACAGCCGTGCCGTTACTGACCACTGCAACCAGATTTCCTTTCGCCGTATAGGTGTAAGCTTTTTCAGGTTCTTTTTCTATTTCCAGACAGGGCACAGCCACTCCCGGTGTATAAGCCAATGACAGGTCCTTTTGAGTCAGGCAGGGTTTCGTGGAGCGAACCTCGATCTTGCCTTTTCGTCCTTGTGAATGATAATCAAGCGCTTCTTTTTTTGTGAAAGCCATTATTTTTTCCTCACTTAATAAGATATTAAAATACTAATATAAGAAACGTTGTATTCTAATACTCTTTAATGATGACTTCAATTAGTTTGTTAAGAAATTCAAAATATATTTTTAAAAAAGAATTCGAAAAATTCATTCTGTCTTGATGTATTTGGAACTGATCACTTTAGGACCGGCTGCAAATTTTAAAACAATGACAGAATTAATAGGGTCGGGCGCAGTTTCAGGAAGTTCGACAACAGCAGAATTTCCTTCATGGTGAAAATCCAGTTCACTGCCGGGGTCTGCCAGCAGGAACAAAGATTCCGGTTTGTTGAGAAGGCCCGGTACTTTAAGTTTGCCGTCTTCGGGCCAGTCAAAAACATGAAGATAAAGTGTATTCTTTTTAGTTGTGGAACGCCCCCAGTCCAGCTTTTCAAAAAGACTGGCCTTGGTCCCGTAAATGCTTTCTCCATTGACCTTCATCCATTGTCCGATAGCGGCAAGACGGTCGATACTGGCCTGAGGGAACAATCCTTCGGATGTAGGGCCGACATTCAGCAAAAAATTCCCGCCCTTGCCGGCAATGTCTGCCAGCTTTTGGATAAGGTCTTTTGTCGATTTCCAATGGTCATCATGTTTGTTGTATCCCCAGTGATCATTCATGGTCATACATGTTTCCCAGTCATACCCCAGACCGGTAGCCGGGATCTCCTGCTCCGGCGTGCCAAAATCTCCTGACGAAGCCCCGGGATCATATGTCCCGGCCATACCAGCACGCCCTTTGCCCACACGGTTGTTTATGATGATATCGGGATCCAGAGAACGCACATAGGCATACAGGTCTTTCCCTTTCTCATAATTCCAGGTATGCTCCCATTCCCCGTCAAACCATAGGACACCGATATCACCGTAGTTCTCAACAAGCTCCTTGAGCTGTCCCTTCATATACTGAATATACCGGTCATAATCTGCCCCTTCAGTGGATCTTGTTTCCCATTTCCGCCTTGGGAGATAATCGGGATGGTGCCAGTCCATAATGGAATGGTACCAGCACATCTTTATTCCCTGCTTCCGGCATTCCTCGGCTAGTTCTTTGAGGAGATCCCTCTTAAAAGGGGTGGCATCCATAACATCGTAATCGGACACTTTGGAGTCAAACAAGGAGAATCCGTCATGATGTTTACTGGTAATGACAATATATTTCATACCTGCATCTTTGGCCATGCCCACCCATTTTGCCGCATCAAAATTGACCGGATCAAACTTCAAGGCGAATTTCTCATATTCGCTCACCGGGATCTGAGCCGTGGTCAGGATCCACTCGGCGTGTTTGGTTTCCCCTTTCCACTCGCCGGCCGGAACGGCATACAACCCCCAGTGTATAAAAAGCCCGAACCGGGCTTTGCGCCACCAGCTCATTCGTTTGTCAAAACCTTCTTTGGACTCTTTAACATCTGTTTTTATGAGTTCGGTGTCCTGATCCAAGGCAGTTTCTTCAGCCTTCTTGCAGCTGAACAGCCCACAAGCTAAAACCATTCCCATTATTAAAATCATGATCGTTTTATTAAGATTCATCGAATCTCCTCCTTTTGGGTTTTTTTCTGAATACCCTTTCATAGATGGACAAGTAATCATTCTTCCCGCCGATCAAAAGACAGGCCAGAGGCATAACCTCTTCAGCCAATTCACTCATTCTGCGGGAGACCTCGCGGATATCCCACTGGGCGGTAGGGTCTTCACGAAGACGGCTGATGTGGTAGAGCTCCCTGGCATTGATGTGAAACAGCACCCTCTTGCAATGCGCATTGGTCAGGATATATTCCTCTCCTTTTTCCAGTGAACCTTTCAACTGGTAATACACATCATCTGTTTTTGATATAATCTCCTCGAATTCTTTGACCGCTCCTATATCCCGAATGGAGGAAGGGATGGTTACTCCAAGGGACGGATCATATGCCTGGGTTGTTATTGTCGCCATCCTATGCCGTTTGAGCTGGGCAAAACATGTTGCAGAGACTACCAGTTCAAAGGTCAGGTTTATGTACTCAAATTCCCGCAGTACAAAGTCATAGAACTCCATATATTGAAATGCTTTCTTGACATATGCTTTTTTCTGCTCCGGAGTCAGCCTTTGAGCTCTTTTTAGACATGTTTCATAGGACCGGGAAGATGTCGAAAACAAAAGGGCTGCCGTCAGTTTTACGTCTGCATCAGGAGAAAAATCAACCAGGCGGACCGGTCCACTGTCAACCGGCAATTCCTCTCTCAAGAAATCTTTTGAAGATATTTTCAAATCTTTGTATGTCCTGGCATCAAAATCATTGGATTCTGTAAAGAGGATAATGGACGGCGCCACCTTTTTTACCAGGTCATAAAGATTCCGGTTCAGTTCTTTGATCTCTTCCAGGTCTTTGGACGCAAAACGCCGGATCATGTATTCGAGGTTCCGTGCATTGATGGTCATGCCTAACTGGCCCTGGGTAGCCAGGCTCACCACATACCGGGCATCCTCCTTGGCCCAGCCTTCCAGAATGGTATGCTTTTTCGGATCTTCAGCCAAATTTTTGTTTTTTTCAAAAACATACGGTTTTAACTGCCTGAACAGCTTCCTGTAAAGGTCATTCTGGGCCCGGATAGTATCAACAAAGATCTTTTCCTTACCAGCGTTCTTGATCTCCTTTGGAAGAACAAAGTCATCTTTTAAGGTAATGTAGCGCTGGGATTTTTCCGTAAATGAGCACAGCCTGAATCTCTGAAGTTCCTCGACAGCCAGGCGGCTTACACCCAGGACATCAAAATTGAACACCGCATGCTCGGCAACGGAATGATGCCCCATCTTGAAAATTATGGTCTTGTTCGACTGTCTTGCCCGCTTGACCTCTGCTCTGGCCGCCTCCCTCAATTCGTTCACAGGCCGGGGATCACGCGAGATGCGCGCATATGCGGCAGAAAGAATCTCGGGTGTTACATCATCTCGCGGCTCACAAGCCCTCTTCAGATCTTCCAAAACCGTACTGTCCACATTGTACCCGGCCAGAAAAACCTTCATTTATCTAACCTTTTATAACCCCTACTGGTACTACCCGGGCTACAAGCCGCCCGATACCGGCCCTATGAGAAATTCGAACAACCTCATTAACATCTTTGTAAACCCCGGGCGCTTCTTCCGCAACTCCTTTCCATCCTGTAAATTTCAGGGCTATACCACGGGATTCCAGATCACGCTTGACCTTTTCCCCACGGAACCGCTTCAGGGCTTCATGACGGGACATCATTCTCCCCGCACCATGAGCCGTGGAACCAAAACTCAGTCTTTCTGCCTCTCTTGTTCCAACCAGGATGTAGGATGCTGTTCCCATGCTGCCCGGAATGATCACAGGCTGACCGATATTCCGATATACCTCAGGGATATCCTCTCGGCCCGGCCCAAAGCTGCGCGTCGCTCCCTTGCGGTGAACGCAGAAGGTTTTAATCTCTCCCTGGATATTGTGTTTTTCTATCTTGGCAACATTGTGACAGACATCATAGATCTGATCCATGCCTCCTGATGTTCCTACAACCTTTCGAAAGGAATTTCTAACCCAGTGCGCGATCATCTGCCTGTTGGCAAAAGCAAAATTCACAGCGGCAGCCATTGACTTAAAATATTTTCTCCCAAGTTCGGATCTTATGGGAGCATGGATCAGTTCGCGGTCCGGGAGGTTTTCAACACCAAAAAAATTTTCCATCTGCCTTATATAATCGGATGCGATCTGATGGCCCAGGCCCCGGCTCCCGCAGTGGATCATAACCATGATCTGCTCAGGCGAATGAATTCCGAAAACAGCGGCTGTTTCCTTTTCGTAGATCTTCTCCACTTTCTGGATCTCGAGGAAATGATTGCCAGCGCCTAATGTTCCCAGCTGAGGGATGCCTCTTTCCACAGCCCTCTGAGATAGTAATGTAAAATCCGCCCCGGACATTTTCCCGTATTCCTCAGTCTTCTGAAGGTCATCTTTCTCGCCGTAACCGTTTTCCACCGCCCATTCCGCTCCTCGCAGGCAGACCTCTCTCAAGACGTTTTTACTGATCCGGGTGATCCCTCCCTTCCCGACACCGGCAGGTACCTCTTTGGAGATCTGGTTCAAAAGGGCCTCGCATCTACCGTGAATATCCTTCGCTGTAAATTCCGTCTTCAGCAATCGGACACCACAGTTGATGTCATATCCGACACCTCCCGGTGATATGATACCTTTGTCCATATCAAAAGCAGCAACCCCGCCGATTGGGAAACCATAGCCTTGATGGCCGTCGGGCATAACATAAGAATGCCGTTGTATGCCATCAAGACAGGCTACGTTTTTCGCCTGGGTCAGAGTACGGTCACGTTTGACCGTTTCAAGCAGGGCAGAAGATGTGTAGATAAGGACAGAAACCTTCATATTCCCCTCTCTGGGTATCTCCCATGTGAAGTCGTTGATCTTTTTTAATTCCATGACGCACTCACAGATCTACAACGACCTGAACCATCCAGCCGTCTTCTTCCTCGATCTTCATTTCATCATAGGTCACAGCTTTGACCTCTCCAAAAACCTTATAATCTTTTTTAAACCTGTCTCCTCTGAAAACTGTGCTGAGGCGAAAGCCGGAATCATCATGTAAGATCCGCGTCGATATGGCTTCCGCAAGGAGAAACTCCCGGGTATTCAGCAAATATAATATTTCCTCCAAAAAATTCAACAGCAGCTGTTTTAAGTCATTTCCGTTTATATGGATCGCGATATTTTCAACCTTTTTCAGCCGGGCCGCATCCCACATCAGGGAGACAAGTGCCTGGGCGCTGTTCTCGAAGGCCTCCTCCAGCGTCTTACCAAAAGCCCTAAATTTTGCATCCGCAGTATGATCGAGAAAAACAAATTTTTGTTCACTCATTTGAACCGGCCGGATACAGCAGCGCCGCAGAATGGGCAGGCTCCTTCTTTTAGTTTATTGTTTGCAATCGAAAAGTTTGTCCTTCGGATGACCTCGGCCCCAC
This sequence comes from Acidobacteriota bacterium, assembly GCA_030669585.1. GTDB lineage: Bacteria > Acidobacteriota > Aminicenantia > Aminicenantales > Aminicenantaceae > DAOVDI01. The sequence goes on along the minus strand of DAOVDI010000050.1, from coordinate 8,153 downwards.
ATACAGGACAGAGCGTATCCTCTGACATTCCCAGGACATTTCCGATATAGATAAAACGAAGCCCTGCATTTCTGCCAATTTCCAATGCCCTGCTCAAAGTATCCAGAGGAGTGGCCTTGGAATCTGTGTACAAATAATCAGGGTGGAACCGGCTGATATGCCAGGGGATATTGCGGTCAACGGATGCAAGGAATCCTGCGATTTCAGCCAGTTCTTCGGAGGAATCGTTCTGCCCGGGAACAACCAGGGTGGTCACTTCGACCCAGATGTCCAGCCTTTTCATCATACGAATTGATTCAAGGACCGGCTCCAGGCTCGCTCTGCAGATCTTTTTGTAAAAATCCTCCCGAAATGACTTCAGGTCAACATTGCAAGCATCCAGATAGGGATGTATGGTTTCTAGGGCTTGAGCGCTCATATACCCATTTGTCACAAAAACATTTGCAAGACCTTTTTTTTTGGCCAACCTGGCCGTATCATAGGCATATTCAAAAAATATCGTGGGTTCCGTATAGGTATAGGATATGCTCCGGCACCCCTTTTTGAGTGCAGCAGTGACGACTTCTGACGGTTTCAGGTTCTTCCCTGACGGTCCTCCATTTTTTTCCCTTGAGGCCTGGGATATCTGCCAGTTCTGACAGAAAGAACAGCGGAAATTACATCCGATGGTAGCGACAGAATAGGACAGGGAACCTGGAAAAAAATGGTAGAGGGGCTTTTTTTCGATCGGATCCACATGCGACGCGATGACATCACCGTAAACAAGACTGAACAATTTCCCATCCCTGTTTTCCCTGACGCCACAGAACCCGGACTTTCCTGGAACAATCTCACAAAAATGGCTGCATAGATGGCAGGCTACTTTCAGCTCATCCAGAGAATTATAGAGCATAGCTTCTTTAATCATCTTAACGACCAACCTGCTTTATTCATAAAAATTTGCGATACGTTTAAACATTAACACAATCATCTAATAATTTATTTTCTATATCGCAACTTTTTACCCTCCGGGCAAGTCGATCTGCTTTGTTGCGGCGCATTCGCAGTATATGAATACGGCTTCATGCGCCACGCCGTGCATATCGACCCGTGAATAAAGCAGTCTCTGAATTATTCATAAAAACTGCCGATAACCTAATATAATTTATTATATATCATCCAGTAGTTGATGCAAAGGGTTCGAGGAGGGGCAGAGATGCTTAACAGGACATTCCGCGCACCGCGGCTTTCGAGCCTGGCAGATCATTCTGCCATGATTTACAAGGATGTAATTAAAATCCAGCCAGTCTTTTTTAGGGATGATGGTTAGAAGGTCTTGTTCGATCTTGTCGGGATCTTTTTCGCTGCTAAAACCCAGTCGTCCGGATATCCGCTTTACATGGGTGTCCACAGCTATCCCTTCGCTTTTACCGTATCCACTGGAGAGCACAATATTTGCCGTTTTCCTGGCAACACCAGGTAGAGTAAGGAGGTCTTTCATAGAATCAGGCACATACCCGTTAAAATCCTTAACGATCTTGTTTGCAGCGCCCAGAATGCTTTTTGTCTTGTTACGGTAAAATCCGGTTGAATGAATCTCATGCTCCAATTCTTCTCTTTCCGCTTCGGCAAAATCCTTAACTTTCGGATATTTTTTAAAAAGGGAGGGTGTAATCTCATTGACCTTGGCATCCGTACACTGGGCGGAAAGAATGGTTGCTATCAAAATTTGAAGTGGATTTTTATATTGAAGAGATGTACGGCTCCGTGGATAGGCCTTTTCCAAAATACGAAGGATCTCACTTACCTTCACCTTTGCCGGTTTTTTCACTTGTTATTTTATCTCTGTTTTTATTTCTTATCCAATTCTGAACGCAGCTGCATATAACGTTGAATATCACCACTGGATATGACCCCTCGAATCGAATTTCCATCCATGACAAAAACCTGACGAATATTCCTGGACATCAGCTTTGCCAGAATCGTCTCCCCATCAGTGTCAGAAGAGACTATCTCCATCTCTTCTCTTGGTATCATAATCTCGTTTACATCCGTTGACTTCCACTTATCCCGGGGAATCGTTTTGATATCTTCCAGACAGACGATCCCTTTCATCTTACCGTTATCGACCACAATAAATACACGCTCTTTCTTTTTAAGGATATGAACATCCACCAATTCCTGCACTTTCACATGACCGGGAACTGTTTTTAGATCTTCAACCATAAGATCCTCTGCAGTGACATTATTCAAACGGGTTCTCATCAGAACCTGATGATATCCCTTAACTGCTGCACTGTGCAGAAACCATCCGATAAATACTAACCACAGGCCGGAAAGACTGCCCTGCAAGATCTCGAAAATTCCAATAGAGATCAGAAGAAAAGAAAAAGCCCTGCCTGAAAAGGATGCGATCTGTGTAGCCTTTCTGAGATCTCCTGTGATCTTCCACACGATCGACCGCAGAACTCTTCCTCCGTCCATTGGAAAACCGGGAAGAAGATTAAACACTCCCAGTATGATATTAATCAAACCCAAATAGGAGATCATGACAAGGAGTGGATCGTTAACACCCAGAAGGAGGAGTGAGAGCATAAAGAAAAAAGAACCGAGAAAAAAACTGACCAAAGGACCGGCGATTGCCATGACAAATTCAGAAACGGGATCTTTTGGTTCTTCTGTTATTTGTGCTACTCCTCCCAAAATAAAGAGGGTGATGCTGCGAACCGTATCTCCTTGTTTGATGGCAACCAGAGAATGAGCCAGTTCATGAATCAAGACTGAAGCAAAAACAAGCAGGCTGGTCAGCAGGCTGATAACCCAGTAAAAAGCGCCCCTGTAAGAAGGAAGGCTTTGGGGGAAGTAAGACGTTGCAAGCATCCATGTGAGCAGGAAATAAATTATAAACCAGCTCGAATCAACGTTGATATCAATGCCTGCTATTCGTCCTATTCGCCAAGAATGTCGCATTAACCGTTTGTTCCGTTTGTCTCGTTTATCTCGTTTGTCTCGTCGGCGAAAAAAGTCTGTCGAAGTCCATCGAAGTCTATCGAAGTCAAAGAAAGCCCAAAGCTTAAAGCAGCTTAGTCCAAAGCTATTTAATTTACGTCATTCCCGTGTAAGCTTGTCCCCGACTCCGATCGGGGACGGGAATCCAGTTTATTGATATATTTTTTATACTGGATTCCTGCGTTCGCAGGAATGACAACTTGCTCTTTTCCCATTTCTTACTTTGGCCTTTGGCCCTTGGCCTCTTATTCTTTCACTCGAACCCTAGAATCCTTGATTCCTCTCTCTTATTCTTTGGCCTTTCGCCTCTTTTTTTATTTCGACTCCGACGACTCCTATAGACCTCTAAGGACTTCTATAATTTGACCATTTTTTCGATAGCCCCTCTTGCTCTATCAGCAATATCACAAGGAACTTCGACTCTATATTTTTTCTCTTCTAATGAGGCAAGGACTTTTCTCAGAGTGATTTTTTTCATGTTGCTGCACAGGGCCATCTCCTTGACAGGAAAAAAATTCCGGCCGGGATTTTCTTTTTGAAGCCCGTACACCATTCCGGATTCCGTTCCAACAATTATGTTCTTTTTTCGGGTGGTTCTTGCTTCTTTGACCATTCCTCCGGTTGAGAGCACCTTATCCGCCATGTCAATGACCTCTGGCCGGCTTTCGGGATGCACCCAAAACTCAGCATCCGGATACTTCTGCCTTTGTTCCCTGACATGTCTGGCCCGAATATTGTTGTGAACATAGCAATATCCATCCCAGGGGATTATCTTTTTCTCGGATTTGCGGGCGATATATGAGGCAAGGTTCTTATCCGGCGCAAAGAGGATATCCTCTCCTTCTACTGACTCGGCCACCTTAAAAGCATTGGCAGATGTACAGCAGACATCACATTCGGCTTTAACCTCAGCAGATGTATTCACATAACATATGACTTTCCGTCCCGGATAGTTTTTTTTCCACTTTCTTATATCCTCGGCTGTGACCATATCCGCCATGGGGCAACCGGCTGAGTCATCAGGAATGAGGACAGTTTTGTTCGGAGAAAGTATAGCCGCAGTCTCAGCCATAAAGTGGACGCCGCAAAATATGATGATTTCCTCGTTAACCCGAGCGGCTTTCTGACTCAATTCCAGTGAATCGCCAATAAAATCCCCTACTTCCTGGACTTCCCCGATCTGATAATTGTGGACGAGGATAACAGCATTACGTTCTTTCTTTAACTTGTTTATTCGTTTGACCACCTCGTGTTTATTGACATATCCCTCTTTCATTCTTGTTTAACCTGCTTTATTCATAAAAATTGCCGATAACCTAAAATAACTTCTTATATATCATCCAGTTAGGCTTTTTATCCGAAAAACTTCCGCCATAACTTTGTTCTATGACATTTCTGTAATATCTCAATTCTATTATCGGCATCTTTTACCCTCCGGGCAAGCCGATCTCACCACAGTGGCTTCGTCCTGTTCCGTTCGCAGTATATGAATACAGCTTCACAAACCACTCCTCGCAGCTACGGCAACCTCGACTCGTGAATAATACAGGTTAATATGTAGACTAATAATATTGGCATTTATATCCTAGTCTTTTGTGTTTTTTCCGCGGTAGTTTTCGATCGCTTTATGAAGGGCATCAGCCCCGAGATTCGAGCAATGCAGCTTTCTTTCCGGAAGGCCACCCAGTTCCTTAGCCACATCGCTGCTTGTGATCTTCATGGCCTCGTCCAAAGACATGCCTATAGCCATTTCACTGGCCATGCTGGACACGGCAATGGCCGCCGCACATCCGAATGTCTTGAATTTAACATCCACAAGTTTGTCGTTTTCGACTTTGATATAGAAGTACATCATATCACCGCAGACAGGGCTTCCGACCTCGCCTATACCGTCTGCATTTTCTATTACACCGACATTGCGAGGATTTTCAAAATGGCCCAACACTTTATCATTATACATTTTTATTCTTCCTCTCTTGTACTGGATACTGATGCTATACTGAAACAACTTCCTTGACTTCAGGAACTTCTCTTTTCAACATACGCTCGATCCCCATCTTCAGGGTTATTTGAGACATCGGGCATCCGGCACATGCACCGGTCAGCTTGACTTTAACAACACCGTCTTCCACATCTACAAACTCAACATCCCCACCATCAGCCTGAAGAGAAGGACGCACCATGTCAAGGGCTTTTTTAACTTTTTCTTTCATCATAAACTTCTCCTAAAAATATATGCACTGTTATTTATTATATTAAATATCAGGCTAAATAGCATCCGTAGTTTCTATGAATAATTCAAGCTAGGGGATTATATCTTTAAGGCGTGATTCCAAAAAGATGGTATCGTCGCGCTCCTTACCTGTGGAAATGATCGCCACCTCAGTTCCTATGGACTTTTCGAGAAAAGAGACATAATCTTTAAATGCCTGCGGCAGCTCATCAAAGGTTTTTACTCCACGGACAGGTTTATCCCATCCATCAAAGGTTCTATACTCCGGTTCGACCTCTGCCAACACCCATTCTTCAGTTGGGAAATTTTTCAGAACGGAATTATTATACCGATACGCTGTGCAAACTTTAATTTTTTCCAGTCCATCCAGGATATCCGATTTAGTCAGAACAATTTTATTGACCCCGTTGATACGGCACGCATAGGAGACGGCCACAGAATCGAACCAGCCGCAGCGCCGGGGACGCCCTGTCGTCGCTCCGAATTCACTCCCTTTCTCCAGAAGAAATTGTCCTGTTTTATCACTGAGTTCTGTAGGAAAAGGACCTTCCCCGACCCGTGTAGTGTAAGCCTTAGTCACTCCCAGGATGAAATTAATTTTATCCGGACCCAAGCCCAGGCCGGTGCATGCTCCCCCTGCAGTTGAGCTCGAGGATGTCACAAAGGGATAGGTTCCATGGTCGATATCCAGAAGCGTTCCCTGGGCTCCCTCAATGAGCAGGGATTTTCCCAAGGCGATCTCTTCGGACAGAATCATAGAAACATCTGCTATGTAATCCTTGACCTGCGATGCGTATTCGGTAAATTCTTTGAATACCTCTGCTGCATCCAGCCCTTCCTGGCCAAAAAAAGAAAGAATGACATTTTTTTCTTTCACATTTCTTTCTATCTTATTTCTGAGGAGTTCCGGATTCAACAGATCCGCTGCTCTGATGCCGTGCCGGGAAGCCTTATCCTTATAGGCAGGCCCAATTCCCCTGGAGGTTGTGCCGATCTTTCTTTCCCCGTCCAGTTCCTCGCTGATTTTTTCCACAATGGTATGGTAGGGAAGGATCAAATGGGTATTCTTGCTGATAAGCAGGCGGTTTTCTACGGAAATACCCAAGCTTTTCAGCATGGCAATCTCCTGAAGAAGGGCTTTGGGTTCTAGGACAACCCCATTCCCGATGACGCAGAGTTTCCCGGGATGGAGGATACCAGAAGGCAGACAGTGCAAAATGATCTTCTTGCCATCGACATACACAGTATGGCCCGCATTGTGACCACCCTGATATCTGGCAACCATATCAAAAGACGGGGCCAGCAGATCGATGATCTTTCCTTTGCCTTCATCCCCCCATTGGGTTCCAAGGACTATTGTATTCGTCATGGTTTTCTACCTAAGAAAAAAAGCGGATTTTATCAGAACTCTATGTTTGACACAAGGTTAAAAATTCAATGCCGCCTGAATAACAAGAACATTGTCTTTTCTACCGGCTCCTGTTTCTTTATTCCAATCATATTCTAGCTTGAATACTACATTCGGAGTAGGAAAATACACAACCCCGGCAGCCCAGCGCTTTTTGCTCAAAGAAATGCCTTGCCCCGCGGATATATCCTTTAAAAAGCCCGGGCCATGATATCTGTCTTCGTAAACCGCTTCCTGGTAACACACAAAAGGACGGAAACGGTTCATATTATAATTCATCTGGACGGAATATCCCTTTGCTGTTCCATCAGGATATCCTCCGGGATTTTCGATGGTCCCCCAGATTCGTTCATAAAGAAACTGTATACCGGCAATAACAATGCGTCCGTCCAGTGCTTCAAGCCGAAGATCGCGCTCGCCGGCATCATCATACTTTCCCCAATACCGGGAATATGCCAGATCCAATCCCTCACTCAATTCCAAACCGATTTTCCCGCCTTGGCCTTTATCACGGTTATTGTCCTGGAAAGTCTGGCTCGCATTCAGGCCCTCAGCCTCGGCTAATCCATTGCCGATATAAGTGGAATAGAAAATACTTGAGATTCGGCCCTCTAACAATACTCCAAGGTTTTTCCATCTGTTCGGAAAGAAATACTCCACAGCGAGGGGTGTATTTACCAGGATCGTTCTGTGCGGCCTGTTGATCTGATTATAACGTCCGAATGGAACGGGATAAACACCAAATTTCATGCTGATCTGCTCAGAAGTAGAATAACCAACCCAGGCCTGCTCTATGCGGAAATGCCTTTGCTGGTCCAGGCTCATTTCTGCCGTGTATTCAAACCCCTGGGAAAAGCCGGAAAAAATAATCCCAACTTCAGCATTTTGGAATGTTCTACCGTAAACATCGCTGTCTTTATGACCGTTGGTATATTCAAATGATAGGTAACCTCCTGTGTTTCCCATCACTGGAGACAGCAGACATACAAGGCTAATGATAAAAGTAAATATTTTCATTCTCATCCACATTTTGATATTTCATTATTATTAAAGATCCATATATTATAAAGAATAGCTATTATTCTTACAATTCATTATCCTGGATTATTCATAAAAAATGGCCGATTCACATATTTATTTTGGATAGTCATAGCTTTAAATAAAGAATTTTGCCAGGGATAAATTGGATGCTGAGTATCATAGATCGTTAATAAAAAAAATCATCGGCCTTTTTTTACCCTCCGGGCAAGCCGATCTGCTTTGTTGCGGCGCATTCGCAGTATATGAATACGGCTTCATGCGCCACGCCGTGCATATCGACCCGTGAATAACCCAGGACAGCCTGAACAATTTACTAGCCGATCTTACCGCAGTGGCTTCGTCGCGTTCCGTTCGCAGTATATGAATACAGCTTCATGCGCCACGCCGTGCATATCGACCCGTGAATAAAACAGTCTCTGAATTATTCATAAAAATTTGCGATACGCTGAAAAAAAGGGTTCGAGGAATCAAGGAGAATAGAAG
>DAOVDI010000134.1 GCA_030669585.1 Acidobacteriota bacterium | reverse complement strand
GAAGTATCGTATCGGGCGCTCGTCATTCCCACGAAAGTGGGAATCCAGTTTATTGGGTTCGTTGTCTGGTTTATCTGGATTCCCGTTTACACGGGAATGACGATCATCTTTGCGACATCACATAGATGACAGGACACTAGTTTTATCATGGCCAATTTACCTATAATGATCATGTCTAATAAGTTCAGCTACTCTCCTGGTAGCGAAAAAAGGAGATGTTATGAGAAAAACAACTTTATTTATTTTTTTATGCCTTGGTATAGTTACATCAAATTTTGCTGTCAATGATGCTCGGCTGCTGAGGTTTCCTGACATAAATAAAGACCTGATTGTTTTTGTCTATGCTGGAGACATCTGGTCTGTTAAAGCAGCAGGAGGAGCAGCAAATAAACTCACGTCTCACGAAGGTATGGAGCTATTTCCTAAAATATCACCGGACAGCAGGTGGATATCATTTTCTGCTGAATATTCAGGTTCCCGGCAGGTCTATATCATGCCCATCACAGGTGGAATCCCAACACAGCTCACCTACTACAATGATGTAGGAGTGATGCCGCCAAGAGGTGGTTTTGATTATCAGGTTCTTGATTGGACGCCTGACAGCCAGAAAATTCTGGTCAGGGCAAATAGGACTCCATACGGACGAAGAAAAGGAAAATATTTTCTTGTGAGTATTGATGGTGGACTTGAGACTCCCCTGCAGATACCAGAGGGAGGAGGAGGAACATTTTCTTCAGACGGGAAAAAAATCACTTACACTCCAATCGGCAGAGAATTCAGAACCTGGAAGAGATACCAGGGAGGAATGGCCCAGGATATATGGACTTATGATCTTGAAAAAGACGTGTCAAAAAGATTGACGACATTCCCTGGAACCGACCAGCATCCCATGTGGTATAAGGATAAAATTTACTTTGTTTCGGATAGAGACTTAACCTTAAATATTTATTCTTATGACCTGGCTACAGAAAAGATCGAAAAAATTACAGGTCACTCAGAATACGATGTTCTCTGGCCTTCGGGTGAAAACGGGCTTGTTGTTTATGAGAATGGAGGTTACATCTACAAACTAAATCTCAACACAAACGAGAATCAAAGGATACAGGTCAACATCAATTATGACAGCCCTCATGTTATGCCCTATTTTAAAAATGTTAAGGAAAATATAACAAGCTTTGACATATCCCCTTCTGGAAAAAGAGCAGTATTCGAAACTAGAGGGGATATCTACACAATCCCTGCAAAGGAAGGAATTACCTACAATCTGACCGACACTCAGGGAGTAAGGGAAATCTTCCCTGCATGGTCTCCTGATGGGCAATTTTTAACGTACTACTCGGATAAAACCGGCGAATACGAGATTTACCTCATGGACAGGAGTAAGGATAATACTGTCACTCAACTCACAGAAGGAAACGAGATCTGGCGGTATCCCCTTGTGTGGTCTCCTGACAGCTCAAAGGTTCTTTTCTCAGACAGGAATCAGGATTTGCAGTTCCTGGATATCAAAACCAATAACATCACATATGTGGATAAAGCCCGCCTTTATGATATCACCGATTATGACTGGTCTCCTGATTCAAAGTGGATAGTCTATACAAAATACAGTGATAATACTCAAGATGCGGTTTGGGTTTATTCCTTGGACAAGGAAAAAACCTTCCAGCTAACGAATGATATGTTCATAGATTCCTCCCCTGTCTTTTCAACTTGTGGAAAATACATATTTTTCCTCTCAGACAGAAGCTTCAACCTGAAATTTTCAAGCTTTGAATTCGATTATATTTACAGGGAATCAACTAATATTTATGCTGTCCCCTTAACAGAAGCCGTGCCTCCTCTCTTTAAAGATAAAAATGACCAGGAGGAGCTCAAAAAGGAAAAAACAGAAAAAGAAACAAAACCCAAAAAAGAAGCGAAAGAAACATCTAAGACAAAGGAAGAAAAGTCCCCTTCAGTCCGGATAAATTTTGAAAGAATAAACGAAAGGATCATATCTTTCCCCCTAAAACCCGGAAACTACAGAAATCTTACTGCTGTAGAGGGTGGGATTCTTTATGTCAAAAATGGCGAATTACACATGTTTAAGATCGATGACAAAAAAGATTCGATGATCATAAAGGAAATATCCGGTGTAGCACTCTCGGCAAATAGAAAAAAGATTCTTTACCGTGCCCAGCGAAAATATGGAATCATCGATTTAAAACCCGATCAGAAGGTTGGAGCCGGAGAGCTAAATCTTTCCGGCTTAACAATGAAGATAGAACCTCTAAAAGAATGGAAACAGCTTTTTAATGACGGATGGAGAATCTATAGAGATTGGTTCTACGCAAAAAATCTACATGGAGTTGACTGGCAGAAGATGAAAGAAAAATACGGCCAGCTGGTTCCTTATTTAAGTCACAGGGCCGACCTCGATTTTATTTTTGGAGAGCTTGTCGGAGAGCTGAATACCGGCCACTGTTATATCAACTGGGGAGATTTTCCAAGAGTTAAAAGAGTTGAAGGAGGACTTTTGGGCACCGAGCTTAAAGCTGACCAGAAATCCTCAAGATTTATCATCAGTAAAATCTACAAAGGAGAAAACTGGAACGAAAGCACAAGGTCTCCCTTAACCGAACAGGGAATTAATGTAAAGGAAGGCGATTACATCATAAATCTCAACGGCCATGATATCACCATAAACGACAATCCTTACAAATTTCTTGAAAATACAGTCGGAAAAAGGATACCTATCGTTGTGAATTCTACGCCTGTTGAGAAAGGAGCAAGGGAGTTCCTGATAAAGCCAATCAAGAGCGAGTTGAATCTTTTTTACATGGATTGGGTGAATTCAAGAAGAGAAATGGTGGATAAACTCTCAAAAGGGAAAATAGGCTACTTACATGTTCCCAATACCTCTGTTGAGGGAAACAGGGAACTGTTTAAAGGCTTTTATGCTTTTAGAAACAAGGACGCACTAATCATTGACGAAAGATACAATGGAGGTGGTTTTGTTCCTGATGTCATGACAGAACTCCTGACAAGAAAAATCTTAAGTTACTGGGGAAGGAGAGGCTTGATTCCAAGCCAGACTCCAGGCGCAGCTCACGAGGGGCCAAAAGTCATGCTCATCAATCACTATTCTTCTTCTGGCGGCGACGCTTTCCCCTACTATTTTAGAAAGAATAAATTGGGAACTCTAATCGGGACTAGAACTTGGGGAGGACTTGTCGGAATGTCAGGTAATCCGGCCTTGGCTGATGGAGGTTATACTGCAGTTCCTACATTTGGTTTTATAAACACAGAAGGAAACTGGGATGTAGAAGGAGTTGGAGTCTATCCGGATATAGAAGTATATGACCGGCCTGAGCTCGTGGCCAAAGGAGAAGATCCATGTATAAAAAAAGCTGTCGAAGTCCTTCTTGCAGAGCTTAAAAAAAATCCTCCGAAAAAAATAAAAAGGCCCGATGATCCTGAGCGCTCTAAGTGGATAAAGAAAAAGAAAAAGTAAAAAATTAAATCTCCTGCGACATAATGGATATTTCCATCATCATCCCTGCTTTGAACGAAGAAAATAAGATCCTTTTTGATGTGGAGGCTGCTGCAACATTTTTATCCGGGCGCTGTCAAAAAGGCGAAGTTATTATCGTAGATGACGGCAGCGTTGACCATACATCTGAAACTGCCAAAGCCGCAAATATTCCAAATAATATCGACCTTCATGTCCTCAAACATAAAATGAATTCTGGGAAGGGCGCGTCTGTCAAATCCGGCATTCTCGCTGCTCGAGGCGAGGTCATCCTTTTTGCAGACAGTGGAACCTGTATTCCTTATATCAATGCAGTAAACAGCATAGAACGATTGGAAGCCGGTCATTTGGATATTGCCATTGCATCTCGCCGCCATAAAAATACTGTTATCAAGCGGAACCGGCCCTTAAAAAGACGCATTCTCTCCAGGCTTTTCCGCCGCCTGGCAATCTGGATAACCGGACTTCCTGTCTGGATCACAGATTCCCAGTGCGGATTCAAGGTCTACAGAAGAAACATCGCCAGAGAACTGTTCAGTGAATGTCTCACTACAGGGTATATGTTTGAGATCGAAATCCTGATCCGGGCCATAAAAAAAGGGCTCCGCATTGAAGAATTCCCGGTGGAATGGAGCTGCGACCCGGACACCCGGATCCGCCCCGGAGCAGAAGCATTTTCAATTCTTAAAGAACTGCTTAAAGTCAGATCCATCACAAAAAAAATCAGATAAGTTTAAAGGCAAAGGATTCGAGGATTCAAGTGAAAATAAGATAGGGTTCGAGGATTCAAGGCCTGCCTGTGCGTTACCGCACGCAGACAGGGTTCTAGGGGTCAAGTGAAAGAATAAGAGGCCAACGGCCAAAGGCCAATGCAAAAGAGGCCCAAAGCCCAAAGTCATTTAATTTACGTCATTCCCGTGTAAACGGGAATCTAGGCTAGCTTTTTTTTATACTGGATTCCCACTTTCGTGGGAATGACGTCTTACCTTGGCCTTCTTCGACTTC
>DAOVDI010000149.1 GCA_030669585.1 Acidobacteriota bacterium | reverse complement strand
TTCTAATGGTGATCGGACAATCAATCTAATTCTTTTGCTTAGTTTATTTTTCTTCATTGCTTTGCTTATCAAATTAGAATTATTAGTCACTATAAATAAATCAATATCACTCATGCTTGTATTTTCTCCCCGGCCGCAGCTCCCGTAAAGAATTATTTTTTTTGATAATTTTTTGATTTTTTTCATCAAAGGTTCTAAATTTACAAGGATTCTTAAAACTTTCAATTGTTTAACTACAGGATGATCAAAGATTATTGAATAAAAAGAAATTTTACCTCTTTTTTGTTTCTTTACTAATTGTGTTTTAGTTAAATCTCTCAAAGCGAAATTTACTCCAGATTTACTTATTCTGGTTCCCTTTTGGATTTCTTTTTCTAAGAATTCATTTCCTGGAAATTGAATTAAAAAATCTAAAACTTTTTGTTGATTAGTAGCAATCAATACTTTTTTCATTTTTGTACAAAAAAGTAGACCATGATCTAATATTTTAGACTTATGTCCAATATAATAGACTAAAAGAACTTTGTCAAGGCCCTTAAAATATATTTCTTACCTGGTTATATAGAATATAATCTTTCTCCGGTATCTCGGAGCCTTAGATTCTGGCCGTATCAAGATGCTCTTCGAGGCGAATAAGTGGCTCGACCGTGAGTAGCTCAGGTCTTTGTGTGATTGTGGTTTTGTAGCGGTTTTGTAGTTTGGGTTTTGTAGTTTGGCTGTGCCAACCTATAGATTATAGAAGAGATAGCCCATATTACCCCCCTGCTTTCCTACTTAAATGGCTCATTTTATCGATTTCATTGTGTTTGACTACAAGATTTCTCTATGATATAGGAAATAATGGATGTTAGAGGGTGGAAATAGCTCAAAAATGAGAATAGACAGTGGCAATAGCAAGAACCATTTCACTTGTTTGGACGTATTTAACTAGTAAGACGTATTCCCTTTTGGAGAGGAGTCTGGACACATGTTTAAAAACTACCTGAAAATTGCCTATCGGAATATCAAGAAACATATGGGCTACAGCCTGATCAATGTTGCGGGTCTGGCCATCGGGATGGCCTGCTGCATCCTTATCCTGCTCTTCGTATTCGACGAACTGAGCTATGATAAATTCCATGAAAACCACGACCGCATCATCAGGGTCACCAGGAAATGGTTCAACGAGGACGGCGTGGTCAATCTCCACCTCGGACATGTCGCTCCTCCGATCGCTCCCCTCCTCAAAAACGATTTTCCGGAGATTATTCATGCGGTTCGATTGATTCGGATAGGAGGACTTCTTGTTGGCAAGGACTCCGCATTTTACGAGGAACCCCGGTTTTTCTTTGCTGAAGAGGATATGTTCAAGGTGTTCACATTTGATATGATTGCCGGTGACCCCGAGACCGCCCTCCGAGACCCCTTCAGCGTCGTTATCACAGACGAGATGGCTGAGAGATACTTCGGCACAGAGGATCCGATCGGGAAGTCAGTGACAATCCAGGCTTCGTCCCAAAAAGCGGATATGAAGGTGACAGGGGTCATCAAACCGCTTCCGCACAACTCCCACTTCCACCCCGATTTTCTGGGATCGTTCAAAACGTACGAGGCTGTTGTGGGGGACCGGGAACTGCAGAGCTGGTCCAGCAACAACTATGCCACCTATCTTCTCATGCCCGAGGATTATGATATAAACCGGCTGAAAAGCCAGCTCGATCTTTTCATCGACAGGAACATGTCCGAGGGGATGAGCGAGAGGACCAAGCTCGAGCTGCAACCTCTGACCGACATCCATCTTTATTCCCATCTCGACTCCGAGATCGAAGCCAACAGCGATATCACATACGTCTACGTGTTTTCCATCATCGCCTTTTTTGTCCTTTTGATCGCTTGTGTCAACTTCATGAATCTGGCCACCGCTCGCTCAGCCGGCCGGGCTAAAGAAGTCGGCCTGCGCAAAGTTGTCGGGGCTCAAAGGACACAGCTCATCCGGCAGTTCTTGGGCGAGTCCATCATCACGGCGGTCATCTCTCTTTTGATCGCGCTGGGTATCGTTCTTTTGGTCCTCCAGAAATTCAATCAATTCGTCGGCAGGGATCTATCATTAAACATCTCAGAAAATATCTCGCTGTTCTTTTTCCTGTTTTTCATCGCGATCTTCGTCGGTCTGATCTCCGGTATCTATCCGGCTGTCTTCCTCTCTGCCTTCAAACCCGTGCGGGTTCTAAAAGGCAATCTGGATACAGGTAAAAAAGGATTATCCTTCCGGACCGTGCTCGTGGTGTTCCAATTCGCGACATCCATCATTTTGATTGTCTGCGTGAGTGTTGTCTCCGGCCAGTTGGATTACATGCAGTCCAGAAATCTCGGTTTTGATGAAGAGCATGTGGTTGTCCTTCCTAGCAGTCCGGCTATTATCTTCCGTTTAGAAGGTTTCAAGACACGCCTCCTCCAAAATCCTAATATTCTGAGCGTTTCGGCCGCTAAAAGGGTCCCCTCGGGCCGGCTGCTCGATTCTGCAGGAGCCCGGGTGTTGAGCGGGGAGACAAGTGAACCGGTCAATTTCCGCATCGCCCAGCTGAGGGTGGATTACGATTACATCCCGACCTTCAAGATGGAGATTGCGGCTGGCCGGAATTTTTCCAGGGAAATGGGAACAGATCCCACCCAGGCTTTTATCATCAACGAGACAGCCGCCCGGAGAATCGGCTGGCAATCGCCGGAAGAGGCCATCGGCAAAGGATTCGGCTATGGACGGCGAAATGGGCAGATCATCGGGGTGGTCAAAGACTTCCATTTCGAATCCCTCCACCAGGAGATCTCCCCCATCGTAATGTTTTTGTCCAAGACAGACCTCGCCCAGATTTCTATCCGGATCGGCCCGCAGAACATTCCTCAAACTATGGCCTTCCTCAAAGATATTTGGGCGGAGCTTCGGCCCAATTATCCGTTTTCCTACTACTTTATCGATGAAAACTTCGACCAGCTTTACAGGTCCGAAGAAAACCTGCAGAGGATATTCAGTTATTTCGCCTTTTTGTCCGTGCTCATTGGATGTCTGGGGCTGTTCGGCTTGGCTTCTTATTCAGCCGAGCGTCGGACCAAAGAGATCGGCATCAGGAAGGTTTTGGGCGCATCGGCCACAGGGATCACATGCCTTCTTTCAAAAGAATTCACCAAGTGGGTACTACTGGCCAACGTGATCGCCTGGCCAGCGGCTTATTTGATCATGTCCCGGTGGCTCCAGAGTTTTGCCTACCGGTCCGGTATCGGGTTAGGGACATTTCTCCTGGCAGGAGGCATCGCCTGGATTATCGCATTTCTCACCGTCAGCTATCAGGCGATAAAAGCATCGATCGCCGACCCCATTGCCGCGCTGAAATATGAATAAGGGCTTACTTCTCCCCTTCCTTCGGCTTAAGCTCCATACCGAGTTGCATCATCATTCCTAAGAAATCGCCTTCCACCCATTCTTCTTTTATCTTGCCGTCTTCAATTGCAAATTGAATTGCAAATTGACAAATTGTAGACAAATTGTAGTTTGGCTGTGCCAACCTAT
>DAOVDI010000171.1 GCA_030669585.1 Acidobacteriota bacterium | reverse complement strand
TGGTCCGAGTACAACCAGGAAATCCCTAAAGCAGAGGGAGAGGCGAATCAGGTGATCCGTGCTTCAGAAGGATATGCGACTGCCCGTGTCAATAACGCACAGGGAGATGCCACTCGTTTTCGCTCCATTTATAGAGAATATGTAAGAGCTCCCCTGGTAACACGCAAACGGCTTTATCTTGAAACAATGAACGAAATTTTTCCCAAGCTTAAAAAGAAGATCATTTTCGACGAAAAAATGAAAAATCTCCTGCCCTTCATGAATATCGGCGAGGAGGTGAAAAAATGACCAAACAAACAAAACTTATTATTATTGTGGTCGTTATCTTTGGCGTTCTGATTTTAGCCTTTAACTCCATATACACAGTTTCCGAGACCAATCAGGTCATCATCACCCAGTTCGGTCAACCCATCGGCGATGCCGTCACTAAACCCGGCCTTCACTTCAAGGCTCCCTTAATTCAGAAGGCTAATTACTTCGAGAAACGCTGGCTGGAATGGAACGGAGATCCCAATCAGATCCCAACCAAGGATAAAAGATTTATCTGGGTAGATACTTATGCACGCTGGCGCATCAGTGAGCCTCTTATGTTTTTCCAGAGAGTTCACGATGAAAGAGGCGCTCAATCCAGGATCGACGATATCATCGATGGCGAAACACGTAACGCGATAGCCAATTTCGAGCTGATCGAGATCGTCCGCTCTACCAACAGGAAATTTGAAGTGACCGAAGAAGTTACAGTTCTGGATGAAGCAGTTATTATTGCCAAGATCGAAATAGGAAGGGAAAAAATCGCCAAAATCATTCTGGATAAATCTTCTGTGATCACAAGTGAATTCGGAATCGAATTAAAAGATGTCCAGATCAAAAGGATCAATTACGTGGAAGAGGTCCAGAGAAAAGTCTTTGATAGAATGATCGCAGAGCGTAGAAGGATCGCTTCGAAATTCCGCTCCGAGGGTGACGGAAAAAGCGCAGAGATCCGCGGACAGAAGGAACGGGAGCTTAAGAGAATCCAGTCCGGGGCCTATAAAACAGCCCAGGAGATCAAAGGAAAGGCGGATGCTGAGGCGACTCGGATCTATGCACAAGCATATAACCTTGATCCTGAGTTTTATCAGTTCATGCGCACACTGGAGACATATAGAACAACTTTGGACAAGGATACCTGGTTTCTGCTGTCTACGGACAACGAATTTCTGAAGTATCTTAAATCCACTTCACGACGCTAATTCTGATTTAGTATGTTTTGAAGCCCGGCGCTTGATCGAGTTAATTATTCGATCAGGCCCGGGCCTTATTATCTCTCAGGAAAGATGTGATCAACCCCTTGTTGGGAAAAAGCGCAGGTGTTCCTCCTGTATGATAAAACACGATCTTGTCTTTTCCGGAAAAATATCCTTTTTTAACGAGATCGATCAAGGCATACATCGCTTTTGATGTGTAAACCGGATCCAGAAAGATCCCTTCTTTTATGGCGATAAAACGCAGGATATCAACCACTCCTTTATTGACGATGCCATAGCCGTCCTGAATATATTCATCAAAGACCAGAATATCAGAACTTAGAGGAACTGTTTTCAGTTTTAATGCATTAGCCGTATCCCGGGCTATGGAAAGAACAAGTTTAGAGAAATTTTCCTTTCCCTCCGACACACTGATACCAAGGATCTTAGTTCGGCCGCCAAGAGCACAGGCCCCGGCTACCAAACCGGCCTGGGTTCCTCCTGAACCTGTCGCATGTATGATATAATCAAAATCAACATTGAGATATTGGCTCTGCACTTCAAGTTCGACGAAACTTTCCACATAACCTATTGAGCCTATAGGTTTCTCCATAGACCCACCGGCCATGGACCCGCCAAGTGGAATATTGTAGGGGGTATATCCATTCTTCCTGGCTTCCTGCATGACCTCTTCCACAACATCTTCTGCATCCTCTGGTCTCACAACTCTTCCTTTTTCCGCATCCCGGATCTTTATCTCCGCATCCAATATAATATCCAGCAGCATGTTTCCGTCATATTCATCCGGAAGGTCATATGATTTAAAAAGAACAAGTATGGGTGTAATGCCGAACTTTCTGGCTGCAGCCGCTGTTTGAAGGCACCAATTGGACTGAAGACTCGCCCATGTCACAACAGCATCACACTTTTTATCCAGAACATCATGAATGATATACTGAAGTTTTCGAGATTTATTGCCGCCAAAAGCAAGACCTGTCAGGTCCTCTCTCTTTATATATATCTCAGGTCCGCCCAGCTCTTTTGTGAGGTGTTCCATTTTATTTATAGGAGTCGGCATATGTATCAGATCTACTCTTGGGAATAATTCGATCTTTGACTTTAAAGCATTAATAGATGACTCAGGCATGTTTATCCTTCTTCACTTTATTTTACAATAGATACACTATATGAACAAGAAAAATGCAGAATCTTTTAGAAAAGGGTTCAAGGATTCAAGGCCTGCCTGTGCGTGACCGCACGCAGACAGGGGTCAAGGGATCAAGTGAAAAGAAAAAAGATAAGAATTTATTGGGTTCGTCATTCCCACGAAAGTGGGAATCTAGTATTTCTAGCTACTTCAGGCTTCTGGATTCCCGTCCCCGATCGGAGTCGGGGACAAGCTTACACGGGAATGACGGAAATTAAATGACTTTGGCTAAGCTCCTTTAAGCTTTGGGCTATTTTCTTATCCTGGATTCCCGTTTTCACGGGAATGA
>DAOVDI010000081.1 GCA_030669585.1 Acidobacteriota bacterium | reverse complement strand
GCATACGCCCTTTATGCCCTGGCCCTTCTTGGAAAACCTGAACCGGCATTTGCAGAAAAACTCTATAAAGAAAGAGAGGACCTGTCCATGTTCGGACAAACACTGCTCCTTAAAGCCCTGTATCACGGTAAAGGCTCTTTGACAGCTCAAACAACACTGCTTCAAGAACTTATGAATAAAATCAAAGTCACCGTAAATCTAGCACATTTCGAGGATGATGAAGGGAAAAGCGGACGATGGATATATTCTTCGAACATGCGCACAACAGCTCTGTCACTTCAGGCTCTGATCGAAACTGGTTCTAACCACCCCCTTGTCCATTCCATCGCACGATGGCTAGTGGAAAAAAGAAAGACAAAAAAATGGATGACCACACAGGAAAACGTTTATGTGTTCTATGCTCTCAACTCTTTCTACACAAAATATGAAAATGTCCAACCGGATTTTTCCATTGATATCTCCCTGGCCGGCAAACGTATCATTAAGGACATTTTTAAAAATGAACGCAGCAAGGTGGTTCAGTCAGAACTATCGATCAGCTCGTTGAAACCCGGGAAGACAGTCCCGTTAAAGATCAAGAAAAAGGGAGACGGGACTTTTTATTATGATGTACGCATGAGTTATGCACCAAAAGGCGAACTGCCCCCCAGGGACGAAGGATTCACTATTATAAAAGAATATACTTCCCTGGACGGAAAACCCCTGGAAACCATTAAAGCCGGCTCTTTGGTGGTTGTTAATCTGAAAATCGTGGTCCCGAAGGAAAGCCTTTATGTTGTTGTGGATGATCCTCTTCCTGCGGGGTTGGAAGCAGTCAACCCGACATTTGTCACAGAAAGCCAGGAACAGCAAAGGCAGTTAGCAAAGCTGTCCAACAAGAACAAAAAGCGCTGGTGGCGCGGATTTAACCACATCGAAATGCACGATGACAGAGTTATCCTTTTTGCTGATTCCCTGGCGCCCGGTATTCATACTCATCAATATTTGGCCAGGGCTCTGACATTCGGGACATTTCATGCACCCGGCTCCAAGATCGAAGAAATGTACTCGCCAGAGATCTTTGGCAGAAGCCCGGAATGGACATTAAGAATACATAAATGACTTTAAAACTCAAGGCTGCTTCAGGTCTTATCTTTTTGCTGCTGGCTTTTAGTCTATCTCTATGTCTTCCTTTCCCGGGGTCGAAACTGAAACCCGGACCTGTTGTATCTCTGCGACTATTAGACCGGAACAATAATTTACTGAGAGAGGTGCTTTCGCGAGAAGGCGGCCGCTGTACTTGGGTTTCTCTGAAAGACATTTCTCCTTCGCTGGTGGCTGCGACTGTGGCCGCAGAGGATAAAAATTTTTTCCATCATCCGGGCATTGATGTTTTAGCTCTCGGCAGAGCAGTCTATCTGAATATCAGGCACCGCCGGATCATCTCCGGCGCCTCTACCATCACCCAGCAGCTTATTCGAAATATCTATCATCAAAAACGAACTCTTTTGACAAAGATCGTAGAAGCATGGAATGCATTAAGGCTAGAAAAAAAGCTTTCTAAAGAAGACATTCTGATCCAGTATTTAAATCGCATTTCTTACGGGAATCAGGCTTTTGGGATCGAAGCTGCCGCCAAACTCTATTTTGATAAAAGGGCTGCAGACCTCAGTCTGGCTGAATCGGCTTTTCTCGCCGGCCTTCCCCGTTCACCCAGTGTTCTTAACCCCTATCGAAATTTATCCGGAGCCAGAAAACGTCAGGAGGAAGTTCTCAGGCAAATATTCAATCTTGGATTCATCAGAAAGCAAGACCTAGACCGCTCTTTGTCCGAACCCCTTAATATTTTATCTGAGAATATCAAGTTCAGGGCTCCTCACTTTTGTGACTATATACTTACTCGTATACCGAATAACGATCAGGCTCTTACCGGCTCCATTCACACGACCCTGGATTACAATTTACAATACAAGATAGAAAAATTGGCTGTGAATCACATTGATTCCCTGAAAAGAAAAAATATTACCAATGTTTCTGTTGTTGTAATGGATAATTCCTCCGGAGATATCCTGGCTATGCTGGGATCCAAGGATTTTTTTGATTTTAGTATTGACGGACAGGTCAATGGAGCTACATCTCTCCGGCAGCCGGGATCCACTCTCAAGCCTTTTACCTATGCTTTGGCGCTCGATTCCGGAATGACCGCTGCTTCGATATTAGCAGACGAAGAGATCCAGTTCCAGACTCCAACAGGAAGCTATATGCCCCAAAACTACGACAAAAAATTCCATGGACCCGTTCGATTAAGAAAGGCCCTAGCCTGTTCCTATAATATCCCGGCTGTTTCTGTTCTCGAAAAGATCGGAATGGACCGGCTTTATTTGAAGCTTCATGAGGCTGGTTTTGCAAGCCTTAAAAAGAGGCCGGTGCATTACGGCATCGGTTTGACTCTTGGCAATGGAGAAGTAACACTGCTGGAGCTTGTTCAGGCATATTCCACCCTTTCAAGACAAGGATCTTATCTTCCTTCAAGATCTATAGCTCATTTGAAAGGGATCAATAAAACAGAGCCTGAAGAACCAGGCCGTTCCTATTCAAAAAAAATATTTTCTGCTCAATCTGCCTATATTCTAACTCATATTCTTTCAGATTCAGATGCAAGAATACCCTCATTTGGATACAACTCTCCTTTGAATCTTCCTTTTCCCTGTGCATCAAAAACCGGCACATCAAAGGATTTTCGCGACAACTGGACCATTGGTTTCACAACTCAATACACGGTAGGTGCTTGGGTTGGAAATTTTGACGGCCAGCCGATGCATAATGTATCGGGTATTACGGGCTGTGGTCCCCTGTATAGAGACATCATGCTGCTTCTTCATAAAAACACCTCCAAAATAGAATTTCCCAGGCCGGACAGGATCGTCACGGCATCCATCTGTTCTGTCTCAGGCCAGCTTGCCGCTGATAACTGCCCCGGAAGTATCATCGAGGTCTTTGCCGAAGGAAATTTACCTTCACAGTTCTGTGAAATTCATGGAGATCTGTCTTTATCTAACCAGAACCATCCTGCTCCAGAAGACATCCGGTTTTTCAATAATATCTTATCCGTTACATTTCCAGTTCACGGCGATGTTTTTAAGTTGGACCCCATACTGAGGAAAGAATATCAGATGATGAAATTGAGAGCCAAAGTCCGTAAAGGCATCGGAATAAAAAAGATCGAATGGTGGCTTAACGGGAAAAAGATCGGGGTATCCTCTTCACCACATTCATTATCCTGGAAACTCAAGCCCGGTTTTTATAAAATACATGTCCGAACTGTTAAGAAAAAACAAACCATTAAAAGTAAAACTATCGATTTTCGAGTTTTAAGCTAAGGAGTTCTAAAATGAAACGAAGAGACGCACTGGTGTCTATGGGCTGCCTTGCTCTAATCAGCCCGCTTCTTTTCAGCGAAAAAAAAAGGAGTCAATTCATGAAAAAAGAGGTCAAAACTTCAAAAGCGCCTAAAGCTATAGGTCCTTATTCCCAGGCAATCATTGCAAATGGGATGGTGTTCGCATCCGGACAGATCCCCATCGATCCGTCTACAGGAGAACTGTTGAGTGGAAGTATAGAGGATCAGACACGGCTGGTCTTAACTAATCTAAAAGCAGTACTTGAGGCAGCAGGAAGCTCTATGGATAAAGTAGTTAAATGCACTGTATTTTTGGATGATATGAACAATTTCAGTCAGATGAACGGTATCTATGATGAATTTTTCAATCCACCCTATCCTGCTCGTGCTGCAGTGGAAGCAGCCCGGCTCCCAAAGGATGTCAAGGTAGAGATCGAAGCTATTGCAATTGTATGATACGAATCGGAGTTGACACAGGCGGAACATTCACGGATTTTGTATTCTACAATAATGGTCAGATAGACATCCTGAAAATTCCATCTACGCCTCATAATCCTTCAGAGTCCATCCTTAAGGGCTTAAGATCATTTCTTGAAAGCGGTAAAGGCCTTTTTATCATTCATGGCACAACGGTTGCCACTAATGCTCTTTTAGAACGTAAGGGTGGTCATATCGGGCTCATCACAACATGCGGATTTGAAGATATCCTCTTTATTGGAAGGCAGACACGAAATAAACTTTATAGCCTTCTTGGCGAGGAAAGATCCCCCATCCTGCCCCGTCGCCACTGCTTCGGCATAAAGGAACGCACTTCAGCCAAAGGGAAGGTTGAGCAGAAGATCTCTAAACAGGAATTAAAGGCTATCATTCAGAAAATACAGACTAAAAAATTCGATGCTGTAGCGGTCTCTTTCATCAATTCCTACGCTAATCCTCAAAATGAACAGGCAGTTAAAAAGATATTGGAAAAAGCAGGGATCCTTGTTTCCGCATCCAGCGATATCCTTCCCGAGTATAGAGAATACGAGCGCACAACTGTCACAACTGTTAACGCCTACTTGATTCCTGTTATCACAAGGTATCTTCAACAACTGGAAAAGCGCCTTAGCCCGAATGAACTGCGTATCATGCAGTCCAATAAAGGATATATATCAATAGAGACAGCAAAATCAGAACCTATCCGAACCTCTCTTTCCGGTCCTGCGGGAGGTGTCATTGCTGCATTTCATCTAGGCAAGGCCATTGGAACTAACAATCTCATCACATTTGATATGGGCGGCACTTCCACGGATGTCTCCCTGATGGATGGAGAAATCAGGCGAACAAATGAGGGGCGGATCGGAGATTTCCCTGTGCGCCTGCCTATCATCGATATCCATACAGTAGGAGCCGGAGGAGGATCGATCGCTTATCTGGATACCGGAGGCTCATTAAGAGTTGGGCCGCGGAGCGCCGGCGCAGACCCGGGTCCTGCATGTTATGGGAAGTGCAATCTTCCCACAGTAACAGATGCCAATCTGGTTCTCGGACGGATCGCGCCTCGTTTCTTTCTTGGCGGTAATATGACATTAGATCCAAAGAGGAGTATCAAAGCGATCGAAGTCCTGGCTCAAAAGATCGGCAAATCCCGTTTGGAAACAGCCGAAGGCATTATCTCCATTGCTAATGCCAATATGGTGAAGGCTATTCGAGTTATTTCTATTGAGAGGGGGTACGATCCCAGAGATTTTTCCCTTATCTCATTCGGAGGCGCCGGTGGAATCCATGCGGCAGAAATGTCGGTCCATCTTGGAATACCACAGATCATCGTTCCGAAGAATGCAGGGGTTCTTTCTGCCTTGGGTTTTTTACTGGCTGATTCCATTAAAGATTACCCGAAATCCATACTGAGATCCGAACAGTTAGTCAGCGACGACGAATTGGATCATTCTTTCTCTGTTCTTAAGGCTCAATGCTTTGCTGATATGAAAGCAGAGGGATTTCTGCCTGAGGACATTCGGATCCTTCGTTATCTCGAACTTCGGTATTCGGGTCAATCCTATGAAATAACTATTCCTTATGGATCTAGGTCTGTTTGGAAGAATTCATTCCACCAGGCGCATGAACGTCTTTATTCCTATCACCACAAGGGCAGAGACATTGAGATCGTTAATATCCGTACTACAGCTGTTGGAACCGGCCAAAAGATCACTTTGAAAAGGCTTCCTTTTACAACATCAGATGCCTCACCTGCAATTCTTCATCATCAGGACATCTATTCTAATGGACAAAAATCCAGAGCCCCGGTTTACGACCGCTCCCAGCTTCTTACCGGCAACATGTTATCCGGACCTGCTCTGGTGGCAGACTATGAATCCACGACTTTTATCCCCCCCTCTTTTCTGGCCTCTGTGGATGGTTTTTTAAATCTTATTCTCAAACAGAAGGAGTCGATATGAAGTTCGACCCGATAGAGTTTGAACTATTCAAGAATATTTTCATTTCAATCTCCGAAGAAATGGGCGCAGTGCTCGGCCGAACAGCCCTTTCTCCCAATATTAAAGAAAGAAAAGACTTCTCCTGCGCTGTTTTTGATTCCAGAGGGGAAACTTTGGCACAGGGTTCCCATATCCCGGTCCACCTGGGCGCAATGCCTTTATCAGTACAGGCTGCTATTCAATCTGTCGATTTTGAAGACGGGGATACCGTCATCCTGAATGACCCATACAGAGGCGGTACCCACCTCCCAGATGTGACTTGCATTTCTCCTGTTTTCATCGATAACAAGATTCTGTTTTTTATAGCCAATCGTGCCCATCATTCGGATATTGGCGGAATGACACCCGGATCTATGCCTCTGGCTACTGAGATCTTTCAGGAAGGCCTGATCATCCCCCCTGTTAAATTGATCAAAAAGGGAGATATCGACAAAGATCTTTTTGAATTGATACTCAGCAATGTCCGCACAAAGGAGGAGCGAAGAGGGGACCTTCTGGCCCAAATGGCAGCCAATACAAAGGGAAAACAGAGAATACAAGAAGCGCTGGACAAATACGGAAAAGAAAAACTTCTCCATTATGCAGGACTGATCCAGGATTACACGGAAACCTATCTCAGGGAGACCATAAAAAATATTCCGGACGGTGAATATGCTTTCGAGGATTATATGGATAATGATGGGATTACGGATTTCCCTGTCAAGATCGGAGTGTTAATCCGCATCAATAAAGATCGTGCCCTGATCGATTTCAGCTCTTCATCAGATCAGGTAGAGGGGGGGATCAATGCCAATTATTCTGTGACTTTTTCCGCTGTTCTTTACGTTTTCCGTTCCCTTGTCGATGAAGACATCCCTTTTAATACGGGATTGATGAGGCCTCTTAAGATAGAAGCTCCAAAAGGATCCATTGTTAATGCAATTTTCCCTGCCGCAACGGCCGGAGGAAACGTCGAGACATCCCAAAGAATCACCGATGTACTTCTTGGAGCACTGTATAAGGCTGTTCCTGACAAGATCCCTGCAGCAAGTTCCGGGACCATGAATAATATCACCTTTGGTGGTTTCGACCCTGACCGCCAGGCAGGTTTTGCCTACTACGAAACCATCGGAGGGGGGATGGGCGCCAGCAAGGAATTGGACGGGTTGAGCGGTGTTCACACACACATGACGAATTCATTAAACACACCTCTTGAGGCCCTTGAAAACTATTTTCCTCTGCGGATCAGCCGGTATTCCCTGCGTTCCCGTTCCGGTGGATCAGGCCGCACAAAAGGCGGTGACGGCATCATCCGAGAATATGAATTTTTTGTCCCTACCAAGGTTTCCGTCATTTCGGAACGAAGACGTTTTACTCCATATGGTCTCGATGGGGGCGACTGCGGCCTTAAAGGCCGAAACATCCTTATATCCGGAAAAAAAAGAACCCTACTGGGCTCAAAATTCAACATAAAAGTTGAGCCCGGAAACAGACTGAGGATTGAAACACCGGGTGGAGGGGGGTATGGCCGGAAATAGAAAAAGCTCTTTTGGCCCGGGTTTTCTTGTGACAGCCGCCTTCATCGGGCCTGGTACTGTGACTTCATGTACAATAGCCGGGGCAAAATTCGGTTATGCTTTGATCTATGCTCTAGTTTTTGCAGTGATCATGACTGTTATCCTTCAGGAAATGACAGGGCGTTTGAGCCTTGCATCCGGACGAGATCTTGGCCAAGCCCTTCGTGAATTCCCCAAGTCCTTTTTCACCAGAGTCGTTTTTATTGTCATAACATTGACAGCTATAACACTTGGATGTGCTGCCTATGAGGCCGGCAATATTATCGGAGGTTCGATCGGACTGGAGGCTGTCACATCTGTATCTCAGAAATATTGGGTTGGTCTGATCTCGCTTATTGCATTTCTGCTTCTTGGAAGACAAAAATATAAATATGTTGAAAAATTCCTGATCCTGCTCGTGCTTCTTATGAGCTTTTCGTTTTTAACTACATTTTTACTGATCAAACCTGACATCAGTTCGATGATAAAAGGATTGGTTCCGACAATTCCTTCTGGATCGCTTTATCTTACTCTTGCTTTGATCGGAACCACAGTAGTGCCGTATAATCTCTTTCTTCACTCATCCGCAGTCAAGGAAAAATGGCAGAACCGTTGGGATCTTAAATCAGCTCGAAAAGATCTGCTAGTATCCATCAGCCTTGGTGGATTTATCTCTATTGCTATTATTGTCACATCTGCAGCCGCTTTTTTTGAACACAATATCGTCATTAGCAATGGAATACAGATGGCTCAACAGTTGAAGCCTTTATTCGGCAATTTGACTAACGTTCTTTTTGGCCTTGGTTTTTTTGCAGCAGGGCTTAGTTCGGCCCTGACCGCTCCCTATGCCGCCGCTTTTGCATCCGCAGGTATCTTAGGGTGGAAAGGAGGACAAACCTCTAAAGGATTCAAATGCGTATGGGCCAGTGTGATCCTTGTAGGCTTTATTGTTTCCCTTTTTAATATCAAACCTCTGGCTGTCATTATTTTCGCACAGGTGGCGAATGGTTTGATCCTGCCCGTTGCTTCTATTTTCCTTCTGATCGTCTTGAACAACCGCAAAAAAATGGGTGATCTGGCTAATTCGTGGAAACAAAATATCCTTGGCGGGATCATTATAGTAATTGTTTCTTGTCTAGGAATATGGAATATAATCAAGCTATTCTTAGCCTGAAATATTCATAAAAAATGCCGATTCACATATTTATTTTGGATGGTCATAGCTTTCAATAAAGGATTTTGCTAGTGTTAAATTGGGTGCTGAGTATCATAGATCGTTAATAAAAAATCATCGGCCTTTTTTACCCTACGGGCAAGCCGATCTGCTTTGTTGCAGCGCATTCGCAGTATATGAATACGGCTTCATGCGCCACGCCGTGCATATCGACTCGTGAATAATTCAGGCTAAGTGTTTTGTCTCGTTACTCTCGTTTGTCTCGTCATTCCTTTCCCTTCGTCATTCCCGTGAAAACGGGAATCCAGTCTATTTTCTTTATTTTCATATCTTATCCTGGTTTCCCGTTTCCACGGGAATGACGTAAATTAAATGACTTTGGGCTAAGCTGCTTTGGGCTTTGGGCCTCTTTGGCCTTTGGCCCTTGGCCCTTGGCCTTCTTCGACTTCAATAGACTTCAATAGACTTCTATAGACTTCAATGGACTCCTATGGACTTCTATAGACTTTTTTTACTGCAGGGCAAAAAGAACTGCAGCCTCAGCATGGATTGATGTCGTGTCAAATAAAGGAACCTCATAGTCCTCCTGACGTACCAACAACGGGATTTCCGTACAGCCCAGTATAATCCCCTCTGCTCCGCTTACTGCTAGTTTTTTGATTATCTCTGTGTATTTTTTTCTGGATACATCTTTTATTTCGCCAAGGCAAAGTTCATTGTAAATGATGTCGTGAATCACCTGCCTGTCTGTCTCGTCCGGAATTACAACATCGATCCCAAAAATGCTTTTTAAACGCCCTCGATAAAAATCCTGCTCCATGGTGAATCTTGTTCCCAATAAGCCAACTTTTCCCAGACCAAATTCCTTTATTTTTTCCGCAGCAGCATCCGCAATATGAAGAAGAGGGATTTTTACAGACTTCTGTACATCATCCGCCATTTTGTGCATAGTATTAGTGCAAATAACAATAAAACCTGCTCCTCCCCTCTCCAACCGTTCGGCCGCATCGATCATCATCATACTTGCTTCGTCCCATTTTCCCTGATGTTGAAGGGTTTCGATCTCCGCAAAATCAACTGAATACATGAGGCACTTACATGAATGAAGTCCGCCCAGTTTTTCCTTGATCCCCTGGTTGATCAACCGATAATATTCCATTGAAGATTCCCAGCTCATTCCTCCTATTAGGCCTATAACTTTCATTTCTTCCTCCCTGAATTATTCATAAAATTCGACGGCACACAAGTATAATTCCAATGATTGAAGCTATATATGCCGATTTTTTCAAACATCCTGATTCAAACATCTCCACTTGTCATATATCTAATCTAAGCCGTCGTATTTTCCCCTTCGGGCAGGCCGATCTGCTTTGTTGCGGCGCATTCGCAGTATATGAATACGGCTTCATACACCGCGTCGCGCATATCGACCCGTGAATAATCCAGATTCTATTAATTATTCATAAAATCTGTCGATACGTTGAAAAAAAGGATTCTAGGATCAAAGCTTTCAATCAAAGCCTTGAATAAAATCCTTGAATGCTGCTGATAATCCCATCCTGCTGCTCCTGTGTCATTTCGGGATAAATAGGTAGGGCCAGCACTTCTTTAGAGGCCTTTTCTGATTCCGGAAAATCTCCTTCTTTGTAACCAAGGTAGGAGAAACATTCCTGAAGATGAAGGGA
>DAOVDI010000150.1 GCA_030669585.1 Acidobacteriota bacterium | reverse complement strand
TTTTACAATGTCTGAGTTTTTGAATTTTTGATAGATTAATTCTTGTCTACCGATATACCATAAAAAATGCCCATTTTCATGTCCCGCAGTATAAATCTTGCTTGAATCATTTAAATTCTCTTTTATCAAAATAATATATCCAAACGCTTTTTCTTCTGCACATTTAGCAGTGATTTCACCACACCACCCACACGGATCAATAATGTCAGGGAGATGAATTAGTAGCCTGAATTCTCTTCTTATTTCATTTATCCTTTCTAATATATCTACAACATTTTCTTCCTTTTTGTAGAATTGATTTTTTTTAAGTGTCACTTCAACACCTAACTCTGGAATTTTTAAATTTTCTGTAATAAAACCCTTACTAGTAAAATAATTTTCCAATATTTTTTTCGGTGCAAATTCCTGAATATGAGAATCTATAGTATGGCTATAAAATTCAGGACTCTGATAGGGAATGCCTCCGACTGAATTAATTTGTAAGAAGAGTGCTGCTGCCATGGCCCCTTTTAAAATTTTTTTCATTTTTCCTTGAATAGTAAAGGTTAAATGCAAGTTAGAATTTTTTTAGTTGTTTGTCAAGGATGAAGCTTCTTGGAAATTCCTCCAATTTTTTAATATTTTTTCCATTGGTACCTAATGGATCATCAACTGCTTCAACTAAAGTATGCTTTTTTCCCATTCAGGGAAACTAATTTAGATTTATTTCGTATTAATAAGCGGATACAATTGTATTGTGAAAATTGGAGCTATATATATAGCATATATCGATCGGAGGCAGTAAGAATGAAAGGACATGGATTTTCTCAGAGGATTGTAATCGCAATTATAATGATAATTGCGGCTTTGAACGGATTCGCTCTTGATGCTGGTCAGGCGGGCCAGAAGCAGGAAAAGAGAAAACTCAGCGGCAGAAATTACACGGTTTCACGTGCTACTTCGCAGATAAAACTAGACGGAGTGGTAAATGAAAAGGCCTGGTCTGACGCTGTGGTTATAAGGCTTCCTTATGAATGGAATCCCGGGGATAATATTCCTGCTCCGGTTGATACGGACTGCATGGTTACATTTGATGCGAACAATTTATTTATTGCATTCAGATGTTTTGACCCGGAGCCTTCGAAGATTCGTGCTCACCTCATGGACCGTGATGCTACCGATATTCTTATCCAGGATGACCACATCTGTATAATGGTGGATCCTTTTAATGATGAGCGTAGAGGATTCCAGTTCAGGGTTAATCCCCTTGGAGTTCAAGCCGATGCAAATTTCAGCGAGATGGAAGGCTACGAGGATTTCTCGTGGGACACCATATGGAATTCAGGTGGGAAAATCACTGATTGGGGATATTCAATTGAGATTGCTATCCCTTTTAACCAGCTCCGTTTTCCCAAAGGGACCGAGGTTCAAACATGGGGTTTTTCTGCTGAACGATCCTATCCGCGAAATGTCCGCCACAGGATGACATCACATAAACGAAGGCGGGATATTAACTGCATTCTGTGTCAGTTTAACAAAATTACAGGTTTCAAGGGGATGAAAACCGGGTTAAACCTGGAAGTTGACCCGACTATGACGGCTAACCGCACGGATAAAATGGATGAATTCCCTCAAGGGGCAATGGAGAATGGCAAAGTAATGGCTAATCCCGGCATTTCTGTCCGTTGGGGGGTCACTCCGAATATGATCCTGAATGCCGCAGTAAACCCCGATTTTTCCCAGGTCGAAGCCGATGTTGCCCAACTGGAAGTCAACACAAGATTTGCTGTCAGGTATCCTGAAAAACGGCCTTTCTTCCTCGAAGGCGCCGATTTTTTTCTTACTCCCATGGAAGCTGTATTTACCCGAACCGTGGCTGACCCTACGGGAGGAGTAAAGTTTACAGGGAAGATAGGGAAAAACGCCATCGGTTTTTTCGGAACTGTTGATAGTATAAACAACCTTCTCTTTCCTTCAAACCAGAGCTCTTTTTCAACCTCTTTGGAAGAGGATGTAACTGGCGGGGTATTCCGTTTCCGGAGGGATGTTGGAAAGAATTCCGCTCTTGGATTTCTTTATACAGGACGTGCAGCAAATGGTGACGATGACTATTACAACCATGTTATGGGTTTTGATGGGTTCTTGCGGCTTTCAAGGACTAAAACACTAAGTTTCCAGTATCTTCACTCTGAAACAGATTATCCTTTGCATACGGCTTCTTCGTACGGTCAGGATATAGATGCTTTCGGCGGAAACGCCTTGAAAGTTGGTTTTAATCATATGAGCCGTAATTGGATATATGCTGTTGGTTATGAGGATTTCTCGCCCGGATTCCGGGCTGACTACGGCTATATTCCGCGAGTGGATATTAGGGCGGCAAACGGCCAGATTGACAGAGTGTTCTGGGGGAAAAGAGGAAGCTGGTTTAATCGGATCAGTGTGGGGTTTCGCGGCTCCGTATTATATGACTATGAGGGGAAACTGACTGATGGGACATTTATGCTTAATACACTCTACATGGGTCCGTTACAGACTACGGCTTTAATTCAGATCAGCCAGGGACGGCAGTTTTATGCCGGAGAGAACTATGATTTAAACGGGGGAGTACTGTTTGTAGAGATGAAGCCCATGAGTGGTTTGCGCTTTAATGTAACAGGAGTATACGGTGGGACTGTTGATTATCAAAACGAAAGGAAAGCCAATCAATTTTATCTCGAGCCTTTTGCTGAATTCAATCTGGGACGCCATATTAATGTCAATATCAGGCACAACTTTCAGAATCTCAGCCTCAAAGGAGATAAGATTTTCACAGCCAATCTATCCCAGGTGCGTTTGATATATAATTTTTCCGTCCGTACTTTTATCCGCGCTATCGTACAATACCTGGACCTTTCAAGAAACACTGATCTCTATCTCTTCCCTGTGCTGCCGAAAACGCAGACATTCTTCACTCAATTCTTGTTTTCCTACAAGATTAACCCTCAGACAGTGCTGTTTCTGGGTTATTCGGATAATTATCTTGGCATGACGGGAATCGATGTCACCCAGACCGACAGGACATTCTTTATGAAAGTTGGATATGCCTGGACGAAATAATCAGGTTTTAATCACAGAAAATCCGAACTTTTTCCCAAACTAAAGGCGATTCCTCTATCCACTCTAATTGAAAAAAGGTACCAGGTACCTTTTTGGCAGGCAACCTTTTTGGCCTCTGTTTCATCTATATATGTGAGGAAAGAAATAAATGAACTATCCGTTGTCAGTATTTGCCCTCTTTGAAGGAAGAATTGGAAGAGAATATTGTGCTAGAATAGGAAAAAACAATGAGGGGCAAATTATGGAAGAAGAAAAAAAGAATACCGCAGGAGAAAGATTCGGCACTGACAGCATTCTTCTCGATCTATTAAAGCGCAGCCGCGAAGGAGATTCAGAGGCAATGGGATCTATATTCGAACGCTATAAGATTTCCCTTTTCAACCTGGCCTATCGGTATACATATAATACTGCTGCTGCCGAAGACAT
>DAOVDI010000114.1 GCA_030669585.1 Acidobacteriota bacterium | reverse complement strand
TTGAGTTAAATTTTTAAAATAACCCAAAGAACACAACGAACCCAATAAACTCAACAAACTCTTCTTTACTTCGACGACTCCTATCGACTTCAATAGACCTCTAAGGACTTCTATAGACTGTTTTTCCTTGGCCTCTCCTCGGCCAGTGAATAATCCAGGCTATCTCGCTTTAGAAACTGGCTGCTGGCGTATATCTATTAGTCCAGGTGTTTTTTGAACCGCATAGAGCTTAATACAATGGCTGCCGTGCCCATGAGGAACAGGGCCAGGATCTCCGGCCAGATAATCCCCAGGTCATTCCCCTTGAGGAGAATTCCCCGGATAACCAGGCTGAAGTGACGAAGCGGATTAAGCAGCGTAATATACTGGATACTGACCGGCATGGACTCGATCGGAGTGAAGATACCGGAAAGCAGCATGGCAGGTATTAAAAAAAAGAATGCGGTCATCATGGCCTGCTGCTGTGTCCGGGATATGGTGGATATAAAAAGCCCGAGGCTCAGTGTTGTGAGTATAAAAAGAAAGGAAACGCCAAATAGAAGCAGCAGACTGCCCCGGACAGGAACATCAAAAATGAGCTTGCCGGCCAAGAGGATGATGCCGACATCAAGGAAGCCGATAAAAAGGAAAGGGACTGTTTTTCCGATGATTAATTCCCAGGAACGGATTGGGGAGACGATCAACTGCTCGATTGTCCCGGTCTCCCTCTCTTTGGTAATGGCCATGGATGTCAGGATCAATGTTGTGAGGAGAAGAATCAGACAGATAACTCCCGGCACCATATAGGTAGAGCTTTTTAATTCCGGATTATACCAGATCCTTGGCTGCGGGGAGATCCTTCCCGGCGAGACTTGGTCCGTGAATTCTGCAAGGATGTGTTCGGAGTATCCGAATATCATCCGGGCAAGATAGCCCATGATGATAGTCGCTGAATTCGCATCTGTCCCATCCACAATGATCTGTATTTTAGCCTGGATCCCCTTATTCAGATCCTGTCCGAATTTACTGGAGAAAACAAGGGCTGCCTCGATCTTATCTTTGGCAATAAGTTCCTCTATTTCATTATATGTGTTCACATGATAATTCAGATCGAATACGCTGGAATTGTTGATAGTTGCGGTCAATACACGGCTCTCTGCTGACATATCCTGATCCCAGACGGCCAGAGAGATGTGCTTGACATCGGTCGTCACCGCAAATCCGAATAATATCAACTGAAGGACCGGTGCAAGAAACAGGGGAACAAGCATACGTTTGTCCCGGAATATCTGAATGAATTCCTTGCGTATGATATGGGGGATAATGCTCATTTTTTATTCCAGACTCAACCTCATTCTTTTAATGCATCCAACGACGATGACCACAGAAAAAATGATCAATGGTACCAGTTCAGGCCAGAAAATACTCAGATCACTGCCTTTGAGAAAAATACCTCTGATGATCGTGAGAAAGTATTTGGCAGGAACAAGATGGCTGATATATTGAATGATCTTCGGCATGCTGGAGATAGGGAAAATAAAACCTGACAGGATGAACGATGGCAGCATGGTAAAAATGATTGCAAGCATAAAGGCAAGCTGCTGGGACCGGGTTACGGTCGAGATGAAAAGTCCGATCCCCAGCCCGCAGATCAAAAAGATGCCGGTAACCAGGAAAAGAAGCAGAAGATTCCCCTTCAAGGGCACTTTAAATATCCACGTTCCGGAGATAATGATCAGTGTGGTCTGGATCATGCCCAGAACAAAATAGGGGATAAGTTTTCCGAAAATAATCTCCAAGGGTTTTGCAGGAGAGGCGATCAACTGTTCCATGGTCCCGTTTTCCCATTCCTTGGCGATCGTCAGGGATGTCAGCATGGCAGCCAGAATCATCATGATGACTGCGATCAATCCCGGAACGATAAAATTGACGCTTCGAAGATCTGGGTTGTACCAGATGCGTGTTTCTGCCTCAACCGGGGGGATGGCGGCGGACTGGGCAAGGCCCATAAAGCCCAATTGTTGGATCAGGATATCGAGTGAGAACGCTTGAAGCATGCCGTTCAGATAGTTGAGAGCGATCTGTGCTGTATTGTTATCTGAGCCATCCACCAGGAGTTGAATCGGGACATCCCGGCCTCTTTCCAGGTCCCTGGCCAGGCCTGATGGAATAGCCAGAAGAAGTTTGATCTCTCCGGACTGGAGCAGCTCCTCAAACCCGGAATACGAACGGCTGTGAAAGCGAACCTTGAAATACGGGCTTGCCTCGATCCGTGCGGCCAGATCCCGGCTGACCGTAGTGCCGTCCATGTCAATAATCCCTGTTTTGATATTGCGTACATCCATGGTGATCGCGTAGCCGAACAGGATGACAAGAACAATAGGCAGGCCGATGGCCAGGTATAGACTGCGAGCATCTCTGATAATGTGCAGGAATTCCTTCCGGATCAGGGCCAGCAGTCTTTTTTTCATTTTTCCCTTTCTATGGCCTCAATAAAAACATCTTCCAGAGAAGCGCTTGATGTGCTGCAAAATTCCTCTTTTAATTTTCCGGGCCTGCCGAGCGCTATGATTTTACCTGAGTACATAATGGCCAGTCTGTGTGTTCTCTCCACCTCATCCATGTAGTGTGAGGTAACAAAAACGGTCGTCCCCTGCTCAGAGAGAAGATAGATCAAGTCCCAGAAGTCTCTGCGTGCTGCCGGATCGACACTGGCTGTGGGCTCGTCCAGGAAGAGTATGTCCGGGTCATGGAGAATAGCGCATCCCAGGGAGAGACGCTGTTTCCATCCGCCTGATAATTCTCCAGCCAGAGAGTGTTCTTTGCCTTCAAGTCCGGCTATACGGATTATCCTTTCCATACGTTTTTCTGTTTCAGTATGATCCAGTCTGTGGATCCCGCTGTAAAACCGGATATTTTCCTCAACAGTCAGGTCTGTATACAGGGTGAATTTCTGGGACATGTAGCCAATGACTTTTTTTATATCTTCGGATCGGACAGAAACCGGCAGGCCGGCTACAAGAGCATCCCCTGATGTTGGTTTCAATATGCCGCAGAGCATGCGGATGGTAGTGGATTTTCCGGCTCCGTTCGGGCCGAGGAAGCCGAATATCTCTCCTTTATGGACTTTAAAAGAGATATTGTCGACAGCAATAAAAGAACCAAATGCTTTGGTAAGATTTTTTACATCAATAGACCATCTGTTCATTCTATTGTAATTAGCCAATATCGGACCTGTCCATAAGTGATAGGAAGACATCCTCCAGGGAAGGATTGATCTTTTTTATGCTGCTGACAGGGATGCCGCGTTTTTGAATTTCTTTCTTTAATATTTCAGGCAGGCCTTTTCCCGATTCGAGGACAAGATGCAGGGTGCCTGCATAAGGATAGATGTTTTTCAGGCCGGAAATGTTTTGTAGAACTTTGCGTGCCGAAAGATCTTCTGTAACCATCTCTATAATATCGTCTTCCATATCCCGGATCAGCTCTTCCGGGGGCTGACATTTTAATATGCGACCTTCATACATCAAGCCTACGCGGTTGCATTTTTGGGCTTCATCCATATAAGGGGTTGTTACGACAAGGGTCATGCCCTCCTCGTTGAGCCGGAAAAGAAGGTCCCACAATTCTTTTCTTGATATAGGGTCGACTCCGGTTGTGGGTTCATCCAGGAACAGAACATCCGGTGTGTGAAACAGATTGCTGGCAAGTGCAAGTTTTTTCTGCATGCCGCCTGATAGGTGGCCGGCCAGACGGTCCTGAAATGGGCCAAGGCCGCTGAATCTTAGAAGCTGTTTTTTCTTCAAGTGGAACTGCTGTTTGCCGACACCATAGAGGTCAGCGAAAAACCGGAGGTTTTCGGTAACACTCAGATCAGGATAAAGACTGAAGTGCTGGGGCATATATCCCACATGATCCCGGCTTTTCAGGGCCGTTGTGCCCATGATCCGGATCTTTCCCGTGGTAGGATGGAGAAGCCCCATCAACAGTCTGATAAAGGTAGTTTTTCCTGCGCCGTCAGGGCCGATCAGGCCCAGTATCTCACCGGCCCGGATTTCCAGGTTGATTCCCCGTACAGCAGCAAGCGCCCCGAATTGTTTATGGCAATCTTTAACAGAGATCAAGGAGAGTCCTGTTTCAGCTCGTTATTCAGCCGGATGACCACATCTACCGGCATTCCCGGCTTCAAAAGGCGGTCCCGGTTTTTTATATAGGATTTGACCATAAAAACCAGCTTCAAACGTTCTTCCTTTGTTTGAATGTTCTTCGGGGCGAATTCGGCCTGATTGGAAATATAATCGATATTTCCTTTAAAGATTTTGTCCGGAAAAGAATCGCAGATGACACTTACCTGGGAATGGATGGAAATATTTCCCAGATATTTTTCCGGAACATAGGCTTTGACATAAGTCTTGTCCGGGTCGATGATACTGAAGAGCATAACACCGGGCCGGATGTATTCCCCTTTTTCGATGTGCCTGGTTTCCAGGAACCCGTTAATAGGTGATGTGACATGGGAGTCCTCGATCTGATAACGGATAAGCTGGGCCTGGCTTTGAAGACTTTTTATTTCGGCCCTGACCATGTCGATCTCTTCTGCTTCCCTTCCCCGGGAAGCAAGTCTGAAGTTTTCCGATGCGATCTCATAGCGTTCAAGAGCTATCTTCATCTGAAGATCGCTTTTTTCTTTCAGATCTTCTGAGACCGCGCCTTCTTTGTACAGTTTTACAATCCGTTCCTGGTTTTTCAGGGCGATCTCATATTCTTTTGCCGCGGCGTCCAGTTGATTTTTAGCGACAGCGATAAGTTCCTTTTTTGTTCCTTTTTGAAAAAGCCTCAACTTTGCCATGGCGCCTTCTATGCCCGCCTGGATCTGTTCCAACTGCAGAATTGGAATGCGGTCGTCGATAAGGCAAAGCACATCTCCTTTTTTGACAGTCTGTCCTTCCTGGACAAGGATTTTCTCCACTTCCCCCATTACTCTGGCTCGAATGTCGGTTTTTACAGACTCGATAATGCCGGAGACTTCAAGAGTGTTCGGCATAGATGCATGGCGTGTGCAGGCACTGCCAAGGAATGATAGTAGGATAACAATAGGGATAACGGTTAAATCTGTGATTTTTTTCATATCAGTCCTTTTTAAATAAGTATAGAATTTTTTTCTATGAATGTTAATAGCCGAAAAAAAATGGCAACCTTTTTGTTCTGTATTTCATCTTTATTATGTGGACGTAAAAATGAATATTCGGGTGATTCAACAATCCTTCTCCAGGCCGGGAACACAGGCCGTCAGTTGTGGTAAGATGGAACAGGATAATGATATGTACGAAGAAAAAACACAACAATACGGCTTGCTGGCTGACCTTATCAGGCGTTCACAGGATGGGGATACCGGGGCCATGGAAGCCTTATATGAGCAGTTCAAGACCCCGCTTTTCAACCTGGCTTATCGCTATACGTACAATCATGCTGTAGCCGAAGACCTGCTGCAGGATATTTTTATAAAGATTTTCAGCAATATTCATTCATTGGATGCGGAAAAAGCGTTTGTAGGCTGGATCTATCGGGTTGCTGTAAACTCATGTTTGACCTATCTCAGGAGAAATAAAAGCCCTGTCCAGAAAGCTGTTTCTCTTGATGAAGTCTGGAATGTTAAAGAAAACTACGAGGATGATGATATCAGGGAAAGCGCCTTGAACAGATCCCTCGATTCAGCCATACAGAATTTGCCGGGTAAACTGAAGAGTGTGTTTTTACTCCATGATTATCAGGGATTCAAACATGATGAGATCGCAGAGATCATGGGTTGGTCCGTCGGGACATCCAAATCTCAATTGTTTAAGGCCAGGATGAAGATCAGAAATAATTTAAAAAGCCGGGATCGGCTTCAGGAGAAATCCCATGAAGTGCAATAAAGCCATGGAATGGATAAGTGAATACATCGATGGAGCTCTGGACAGGGAGAAAAAAATTACTCTGGAAGAGCATCTTCAAAACTGCCTAAAATGTAAAGGTGCACTGGAAGATTTTCAGAAGATCAAAAAAACAGCCGGGAAACTGGAGATCTTGTCTCCCAATAAAGCGGGCTGGGACAGGATTCAAAGAGAACTCATTAAAAAACAAAAGTTTTCTTTTCATCTGTTCCGCCCAGCGATGGCTTTTGGTGCAGCGATACTGATCGTTGTTGTAATCGGAGCTCTGGTTTTTGGCCCAAAGATCTGGCAAAATTCCCGGGGACTTGAAAATAGAGGGCCGCTTCTAGCTATGTCCAAACTGGATGAGGCGGAACATCATTATCAACTGGCGATCAAGGCTCTTGCCGATGCTCTTTCCGCCGGTCAAAAAGATATGGATCCCAAAGTCCTACAGGTCTTCAAGGATAATCTTGATATTATCGACGCTTCTCTGAGCGCCTGTAAACAGGCTGTCATGAACGATCCCGGGGATGTGGATTCACGCCGCTATCTTTTAGCGATGTATAAACAAAAAACTGATCTGCTTTCACAATTGGTGCTGCAGGACACCGGTTCAACTCCCGGAAGTGAATATAAAACCAAAATTTAATCTATTGGATAA
>DAOVDI010000111.1 GCA_030669585.1 Acidobacteriota bacterium | reverse complement strand
GGAAATTCCCTTAGATTTACCCTTCCCAATCACTCTAAAAGGCGATTGTATTCATTTTCCCATAATTTAAAATAGGTGCATAAAATATAATTTTTCGAAATTGAAAAGGAGTTAAATATGAAAAATTTAAAGGTTTTATTTCTAGCGGCTTCTTTGGTTCTTTTTTTCTGTGGAACTTCGCAGGCTAGTGATACAGCCATCCAAACATTTTCTCTGTCTGTTCTGGATATCTGTGTCCTGGGCGTCTCGGGCAATCCCTCGACCCTGACTGTCTCGGCTCCCAAAATTGGAGGTAATACGCCTGATAGCCCCTTCGATGATTCCACCTACGCATTGTATACTTCTGTCGTAGGGGCTAGTAAAACCAGAAGCATCACCGCTGCATGGGGGAGTGCTGATAAAGCCCCTGCTGGATGTTCCCTGAAACTTGTTATTTCAGAGATCGCCGGATTGAATGAAGGGACAGCCTCTGCTGAAATCACCATCTCTTCAGTTGCACAGAATATTATCACTGGCATCGGCAGCTGCGCCACTGGCGTAGGAATCGGTGGAG
Source organism: Acidobacteriota bacterium (assembly GCA_030669585.1). GTDB lineage: Bacteria > Acidobacteriota > Aminicenantia > Aminicenantales > Aminicenantaceae > DAOVDI01. Next base: position 6,149 of record DAOVDI010000111.1, on the reverse strand, counting down.
CGAAATTAAAATATACGCTCAGTGTCGACACTGTGACCAGTCTTGTTGCTGCAAGCAGCGAAAATGTTACTATCACACTGACGATGACTGACGAATAATAATTTTTTCGCCAATCTTTATTACCCTGGATGATTCACGGGTCGATATGCACGGCGTGGCGCATGAAGCCGTATTTATATACTGCGAATGCGCCAAAACAAAGCAGATCGGCTTGCCCGGAGGGGAAAAAAGGGCCGATGATTAATGGGAAGCAGTAATGGAACAATAGCCCATTCTTGCTTCTGAGTACAATCAGAATGAGAAGTCAACAAAAAAAGAAACATGAGTATCGGCCATTTTTTATGAATAATCCAGGTTAAAAAGAGAGCTGAGGTTTTTACCGGCCTCAGCTCTTTTTTTTGTCTTCAAATATCTTGTTCAGAACTTATAATCCTATTCCTTCATCATGGCTAGTCATTAATGGTTAGAATCCTCACCCTTAACGATTAGATTTATCTATTAGAAACCACCCCCCTATTTGCCCTGAAAAGGCGATTGTTTCCCTGAGATGACAGCGATAAACTGACATATGGAAAAACGAAAATGAAAGTATCCACCGGGAATTCCACACTTAAGAGAATGTTTCTTCTTGTATTTCTATGGATAATCCTTTTATCGGGTATTAATGCCTGGGGAATTTTTATTAAATTAAAAGGCGCATGGAATGTCGTTGTGGATCAGTCCAACTTTGCCGGAGTCCCTGGGATGGATTTCAATCTGGTACAGGAAAGCCCTCCGGATGTTGTTTCCCTCTCCGTTAGAAAAACTAATTTCTATCACTGGGAAATCGATATTCGGAAAGAAGATATACACTGGCACCCAAGTCTTCGTCTATTTGCCCGAAGAAGTTCAAACGGACACGGTTCCTATCATTCGGGCGTTTTATGGGGAACTCGATATGTTGAAATAGAAAACCACGATGTTCTCTTTTTTATCGGATGGGGCAACAGGAACTTAATAGGTTTTCAATTCAAGCTAAGCGGCATTACAACCAAGGTGCCGGCCGATACATATACAACCACAATTTACTATACTGCCGTTGAATTGTTTTAATTATGGAGGAAAAAATGAAAAAATTACTACACAAGGGTCTGGTACTGGCAGTCCTCAGCTTTCTTGCATTCAATAACATACAAGCCAGTGTTAGTGTGCTGAATGGCCTGACGCATGAGAGAGAAGCCTCTCAGGGTAAAACCTATGATGGTATAATACAGCTCAAGAACACTGGACAGGAACCTGAGACGGTGAGGCTCTATCAAAGAGATTTTCGTTTCACTTATAAAGGGGATAAATTCTATGAAAAACCCGGACAGCTACAGCGATCCAACACATCGTGGATTACTTTTGGGCCTCAGCGTATCTCTATTTCTCCACAGGAAACCATAGAAGTCAAATTTACTGTGAAAGTTCCCAATGACGATGAGATGACAGGAACATACTGGAGCATCATCATGGTAGAAGGGGAACCCAGACTCTCGGCCATGGCAACTTCTCCCCTGAAGAAAGATATCAATTTCGGAATCAATCAGGTCATGCGCTATGCTGTTCAGATTGTCACCCATATTGAAAAATCTGGTATCAGAAACATCAAATTTCTTAACACCGAACTGATTCATAATAATGACAAACGTGTCCTGCAGATCGATGTGGAAAATACCGGAGAGAGATGGCTCAGGCCCACCATGTATCTCGATCTTTATGATGAACAGGGCAATCATCTGGGCAAACATGTAGGCGGCAGCTGGAGGATCTACCCCTGCACTTCGGTCAGATATCGTGTTGATCTAACAAACATCCCGGAAGGCAAATATTTAGCCTTGGTAGTGATCGATAACAACGATGATTATGTTTTTGGCGCCCAATATACTCTAGACTTTACATCTACAACCAAAGATAAGTAATGCTGTTTTACTCGAGGCAAAATGATATTTCTCTCCCTTCTTAAGAATCTAAAAAGGGCCGCTCTTTTTTGTATTCTTCTCTGTTTATTTTTTTCGGGATTCTCAAAAGCAAGAATTGAAAGAGGAGTTGAAATAAGGCAGGTAAAGCCTGGATTCATCGAAACCATACCCAGAAATAGTATTACTCTTGTTTTTCAGGTAAAAAATACCACTCAAAAGTCTCTTAGTTTCAAGGGTGATACCCAAATTCCAGATGGTTGGCAGATCCTTACACAGGAATTGCCCTTTTCCCTTTCGAGCGGTCAACAGGCGGTTCGGCTGGTCAATATTTTTGTGCCCACTAAAACACAGACTGGGCACTACCAGGTTTCATACGGGGTTAAATCCAAAGAAGACCCCTCCATCACAGCCTGTCACTCGGTTGAAGTCCATATTCTTCTTCATGCTGAAATCCAGTTGCTTAAGATGGATGAACCAAAAATTGTGATCGCCGGTCAGGATTATGTCACCCAATACATTGTATCCAACAAAAGCAATGCTTCGAGTACTATCCGGCTCGACCTTCAAAATTGGCCTGATTATTCCTTTTCTATCAGTGAAAATCAGTTTTTCCTCAAATCCGGTGAATCCAAACACGTCATAGTCCGGGTCAAAACAAACGGAAAGATCAGACATAAAGCAAAATACCATCACCGCATGATCGCACACGCTAGCGACCTGTTGGAAGGCTCTGTAACGGCCGATGTGGTGAGTCATGTGGAGATCATCCCAACAAGTGTATGGAGAAAAGGACTATTATCACAGATTCCCTCTTGAGCTGAAATTCATACAAATATCGGATAATCTATACGGCAATCGGACACAACTGGGGCTTTACGGCTCAGGAACCTTGAATGAAGGCGGAACAAAACGTATTGAAGTCCTTCTTCAGGGGCCAGGTAGAAACAATCTTATGACGTTCGGACGGATAAGGCAGGAATACCGGCTGAGCTATACAGCTCCCAATGGTGAGGTTCATTTTGGTGACCGTTTTTTTTCTCTTTCCAAATTGTCCAATTATGGTCATTACGGACGCGGTATTGAGGCCCGAGTCAGGATCAAAAAATTCTCGTTAAAAGTCTATCATGATGAAAATCGGCTCTCCAAGAAAAACGACTTTCAAACAGCTTTTCAGCTCTCATTCAATGCAAGCGACAACAACAACATACATGTGAATTATTTGAGAAAAGATATTAATGAGAAACCTGCACATCAGATTTTCAGCTTGTCTGCTGACCTTGCGCCAAATAAAAACACTAGATTCCATTTTGAATACGCTGTTGGACAAAGTCTGTCTGAAACGAAAAAAATCCCTTCGAGAGCATTTTGGTTCGAGTCAACAGGACGTTATCAATGGTTGAATTACCGGCTGGATCTGATCCGATCAACAGCTCAGTTTCCTGGTACTTACAGAGATACTTCCTTTAATTCGGCCAGTATCTGGGTTTCCCCATTTAAAAGAATCTCTTTTAATGCGTCTTTTCATGATCAAAAAAGAAACATTCAACAAAGAAAAAATGGATTGTCTTCATATACACAATATTATCAATATGGATTGAAACTGAGCTTTTTTAAAGAAGCCCAGATCTCTCTTGAAAGCATAACTCGCGAGAGAATTAATCTCAATCCAATACCTCAATTCCATTATCAAGACAGTACTCTGAGAGCAAGTTTGAATTCTAATATTAGAAATTTTAATCTTCTGACCTCATATGATATAGGACGGACTTTCAACTACCTTACAGGACAGTCCAAGCAGTTGAGAGAATATACTGCATCACTTTATTATCGGCCGTTTGATTTTATATCTCTGGGCGGACATATGCGCTGGCGTAACCAGGATAAAAATTTCACAGGGGACAAAACCAAATATTCCAGCATGAGCCTGGATCTGATGATCAGACTTGGGCAGACCTCATTCAGCGCACTCTACAGGACTTCTTATTATCAGGAATTTTTTGATGAAATATTCAACGACAGCCAGCTTGCCAGCCAACTGATCAACAATAGCATGACTCATGCACAAATCAGCCTCACACACACTTTTTCCAATCATCATTCTATTGGACTCCATTTCAGAAAACTTCAATCTCCTCATATCTATAAAAAGGGCGGAAACATAGGCGCTTATCTAGAATACACCATCCCTATCGGCATTCCTGTACACAGGAAATTAAATAGATGCGAGCTTTTCGGGCGAATCTATGACAAAGATGATTATAAAAAAGGTTTATCCGGCGTCATTGTTCGTGTAAATGGTCATACAACAGTTACAGATAAGTCTGGTAAATATGTTTTCCACGGACTTAAACCTGGCAATTATTACCTGAGTGTTGATATAGGATCCCTTGAGGCCGACAAGCTTACCATACAAAAAATGCCCATGGAAATTAATCTTCAAAGCCTTAAAAAAACAGAAAAAAATATTGTTGTTGTCCACAAGGCCATGATAAGCGGACAGGTGATGTTGTATAAAAGAAAAAATGAAAATACTCTTGCGTCAAAGATCAATGTAAATTCCAAGCAAAAACAATCATTCACCCCGGTCTCAGGTATGAGCAATGTGCTGGTAGAGGTCAAGAATGAGAGCGAGATCCGACGTCAGGCAACAGATAATGAAGGACGTTTCAATTTCAGTGATTTAAGACCCGGAAAGTGGCATTTGAAAATATATACCAACAATCTTCCCAAATTTCATTATCTCGAAAAAGAATCTTATGATATGGAATTAAACCAGGGTGAGAAAGAAACGCTTCAGATTAAAGTATTACCCAGAACCAGGCAGATCAAATTCCTGGACAGCGGGGAGATCAAACAAAAAAAAGGCCCGGGGAAAAAATAGTGTCATTTCCGAACTTCATAGTTGAAGTCAGCCCCTTCTTCATTTCTATCCGTAGCCGGAGAAGGTTCGGGAGATAAAGAAGAGATTTCCTGCCTCAACTCATCCGTCATAACAATCTTAACCGATTCTATGGAAGGTTTCAGTTGTCTGATATTCCTTGCCCCTATGATCGGTGCTGTGACCGCCGGATGAGAAGCTACCCAGGCGACAGCCAGAGAAACAGGGTCAAAGCCATTTTCCTTTGCAAATGCTGAAAAACGTTCCGCTGTCTCGAACATCCATTCCGATCCATAACGTATTTTATACATTTTATTGTCTATTAATCGACCTGACCCGGGATTTTTATACTTTCCATACTTTCCTGTCAACAATCCTCCACCTAGGGGGGAATATGGAATGACCCCCAGCCCCTCTGAAAGCGCCATGGGCAGAATCTCTACTTCAGCCTGTCTTTTGACAATGTTATACATTGGCTGGATGCATTCAAAACGATGTTTTACGCATGAAGAAGAGATTCCAAGCGCTTTTACTGTCTGCCATGCGGAAAAATTGCTCGCACCTGCATACAGAACCCTGCCCTGTCGGATAAGATCGTCCAGTACTGATATTGTCTCTTCCAGGGATGTATAGTCATCAAAACGGTGAATATAATATATATCAATATAATCGGTTTTCAGACGCCGCAGGCTGTCCTCGACAGCATCAAGAATATGTTTCCTTGATGCTCCACCGGCATTAATATCCTGTCCTGTGGGAAAATACACCTTGCTGGTGACTACAACCTCCTGCCTGCAGTCACGGATAAGTTTTCCTAAAACTTCTTCAGATTTTCCTGCCTGGTAAACATTGGCGCTGTCAAAAAAATTTATTCCCTGCTCGCGACAGTAGTGGAACATTTCCCCTGAAGTTTTTTCATCGGCATCTCCAGCAAAGGACATAGTACCAAAACACAAGCTGGACACTTTTAATCCTGTTTTTCCTAAGTACTTATATTCCATCTTTGCCTCTACCAGGCTGCTTTATTTATAAAAATTTGCGATATTTTTAAACATTAATACAATCATCAAAAATTTATTTCATATATCGCAACTTTTTACCCTACGGGCGAGCCGATCTCACCGCAGTGGCTTTGTCGTGTTCCGTTCGCAGTATATAAATACAGCTTCACGAACCACTTCTCGCAGCTACGGCAATCTCGACCCGTGAATAAAGCAGTCTCTGAATTATTCATAAAAATTGTCGATACGTTGAAAAAAAGGGTTCGAGGATTCAAGGGTTCAAGTGAAAGAATAAGAGCCCAAAGCAGCTTAGCCCAAAGTCATTTTATT
>DAOVDI010000127.1 GCA_030669585.1 Acidobacteriota bacterium | reverse complement strand
AATATTTTTAAAGAACCCATATCCTGACAAACGGTCAACTTCAATGATCTTCAAGCGGAGAAAATAGATGGAAACAAAAATCGAGATCCAAACCCAGGCCAGGAATACATACAGGGCGATCTTATCTTTGATGTTTTTTGGTCCTGGCTTTGAAGCGACTGTATCTTCGTTCAAGTCCTGTATTTCAGTCTCCGCGGGTTTGTCCTGTTGTGTGTAGATGAATGGAGAAAACAGAAGAAAAAAGCAGCTTAAAGCCAGAAAGACTAAAACAGCATTAAATTTAAAGTCTGTTTTCACAGCAGGCTCCAGACAGTCATAATAACCGCGTAGAGAATAAACACATAAGCGGCATAAGTGATGATCTTTCCTTTCTTTTCTGCAGGTTTATTATCGATAATTGGAAGGCAGAAGAACAGGACTCCCATGAGGCAGATCAGAAGAACTGCAATGGTATCGCCATGGATGAACAATATTTTTGCAGGGAATATTTTTAATGTCTGAAAAAGAAATAGAAAATACCATTCTGGCTTTACTCCCTCAGGCGCAGCGGCCATCAGATCGGCAGGGGAGCCGAGATGATGGGGGAACAATGAGGCTATGGTCAGTAGGAGCCCCAGGAGAAAAAGCCAGAAAATTGCTTCACGATAAATAAAATTTGGCCAGAAGGGAATGGACTTTACAGGAATATTTTTTTTCTCAATATCCAGTGGAAGGCTGCTTCCATGTTTTTGTATGAGATAAACATGCAGGGCAAGAAGCATTAAAATGAATATCGGCAGGACACAGATATGAAATGTAAAGAACCGGGACAGTGTTTCTACGGTTACATCCTCTCCACCGCGGAGTAATTTAGTGACCCACGTACCAACTATGGGAATTGACCTTGGAATATCAGTGCCGACTTTTGTGGCGGCAAGGGACAGCTCATCCCAGGGAAGAAGATAGCCTGTAAAGCCAAAGGCCAGAGATATAACGAGCAGGAGAACTCCGCTTATCCAGGTCATTTCTCGGGGATTTCTATAGGCTTTGGTGATCCATATACTGAGGAGATGGATAAATACTAATGCGATCATAAAAGTCGCAGCCCAACTGTGGATCGAACGGATGATCCATCCCAGAGGGACGTCATTGACAATGTATGCCACACTCTCATTTGCCAATTCTAAAGTCGGTTTATAATAAAAGGCCAACAGGATTCCGGTCAGGATCTGGATGACGAAAAAGATAAGAATAGAGCTGCCGGTATAATACCAGATAGTGTGCTTATGCTGGGGGATCTCCTTTTTGGTCATAAATGCGCTGATCTCATCTATCCCAAGGCGATCATCAAACCATTTCCGGATGTTCAATTTATTCATTCCCCTTATCTTTTGTGATGATGAAATGTTCCTCATCAATCGCAACATTCAACTGTCTCAACGGAGTAGGGGGAGGGCCAGCGATATTGATGCCGTTTTCATCATACCATCCGTCATGACAGGCACAGAAAAATTTTCTCTGATCAGGAAGATAACTAATATTGCAGTCAAGATGAGTGCATACAGCTACAAACGCTGTATAGCTTCGATCATCGTTCATTTTCAATATGCCTGGTTTAGCTCCCCAGGAAAACAATTTTACAGTATTCGGCTCCATGTTTTCATAATCTGACTTGGGGAGCAGGACCTCATCGGGTTCTTTATTGGGTGGAAAAACAAACTTTGCAATGGGAGCTAAAAACGCAGTACCCATTGCAGTGATCCATCCGCCGATCATGCTGTTCAGAAAGCGCCGGCGTGTAAATAAAGAATGTTTGATTTTCATGATTTTCTTTTAAATAGATTTTTTGTCTTTTCAACGATCAGTTTTTTCCTGAGTCCAATGATCCCGTCTGCAGGTCTGACATCTTTGGGGCAGACCTCATTGCATCTGAAAACTGTATCACATCCCCAGATACCTCCTGGGTTGTTGATCTTGGTCCAGAAAGCGGAATCCCGTCCATCTCGGGGATCCTTGACAAATCTATAGAGCTTTGCAAGAGCTGCAGGACCTATATATCTTTCATCTCTGGATACGACAGGGCAGGCAGCATAACAGCATCCACACCAGAGACATGTTACAAACTGAAATATCTTATCCATCTGCTTTTCATCGATGCGAAAGCCTTTTTCAGGCAGTGGACCATTAGGCTGTAGAAATGGGTCGATGGACTCCATGGTTTTGTAAAATGGATCCATATTCACGATGAGATCTTTTTGTATTTCCAGATTCGGCAAAGGTTCCACAACAATCTGATGAGAATTAAGGGATTTAACAGTAGTTTTGCAGGCCAGTGTGATATTGCCGTTGATCACCATAGCGCAGGCCCCGCACACAGCTTCCCTGCAGCTGTACCGGAAGGATAGTGAAGGATCTTGCTTGTCCCGGATCTCCATGATAGCTTCCAGGGTGGAGTCCATTTCTTTGGGCCGGCTGAAAAAATCCTGAAAATAAGGTTTTTCATCCTTGAGGGGATCAAATCTTAGAATTTTAAAATGATAATCCATTATTAATATTTTCTTTCCACAGGTTTATATTTTCCGATCTTGACATCTTTGAAACTGACCTTTGGTCCTTTTTCCGACCAGTTGACAAGTGTATGTTTGAGCCAGGATGTGTCATCACGCTTCTGGAAGTCCAGGCGATAATGAGAACCTCGTGTTTCCTCCCGTTTCAGGGCGCCAAAAACAATGACTTCTGCAATGTCCAGCATGGAGTCGAACTCAGATATTGTTACAAATTCCTGACAGTAGCGAAAACAATTACCCGATATGAATGCTTTTTTGAATTTTTCTCTCAATAATGCGATCTGTGACAATGCATCTGTGAGATCAGCTTTGATACGAAAAATACCGGCCTTGATGCTCATTATATCTTTAAGTTGATAAAGAAGGTCATAAACATTTTCTCCCGAATCCTTTCGCATCAGATCATTAATTTTTTGCTCCCATCTTTTAGCTTCAGCGAACAGGATATTATCCCCTGCGATTTTTCCTCCTCCGCCCTCAACAAAGTTGGAAGCGGATTCTCCGGATATCTTTCCGAAAACTACCGCATCCAGAAGAGAATTTCCACCAAGACGGTTTGCTCCATGAACACTGACACAAGCACATTCTCCGGCTGCAAAAAATCCTTTGACCAGTGAAGCACAGAATTCGTCCACATCGATGCCGCCCATGGAATAGTGCTGTGCAGGTTGGATGGGAATCACTTTTTCGACAGGATCGAACCCGGCAAAATAGATACAGATCTCCTGGATCCCAGGAAGTCTTTTTTCGATCTTTTTCCTACCAAGATGGCGCAGGTCCAGATGGACATATTTATCTTCTATGCCGTTTCCCTTGTTGATCTCGGTCTGAATAGCCCTGGCGATTATATCCCTTGGAGCCAGTTCCATGGAGGATGGGGCATAGTCCTCCATGAACCGCCGGCCTTTGTTGTTTAAAAGATACCCTCCTTCACCTCTTGCCCCTTCTGTGATCAGGATATTTTTGCCGAAAAGGGAAGTTGGGTGAAACTGGACAAATTCCATGTCCTTCAAAGGGATGCCGGCACGGTATGCCATGCCGATCCCGCTGCCGAGGTTGATAAAGGCATTAGTGGAGCGCAGATAAACCCTTCCATAGCCGCCGGTAGTGAAGATCACAGCTTTAGCTTTGATCGAATGCGTTTTTCCAGAGGCAATATCATATACAACAACACCTACACACTGTCCTTCATGTATGATCAGATTGGTGACCAACCATTCATTGTAGAAAGCAATCCCCTTTTTGATACACTGTTCAAAAAGTGTGTGCAGAAGGATCATACCTGTTCGGTCTGCAGCGTAGCAGGTCCTGGGAAATCCGGCGCCGCCAAATGGCCGCTGCGCAATGCTTCCGTCAGGAAAGCGGCTGAAAGGGGCTCCCAATCCATCCAGTTCATAAAGAACCGGGATGGCTGTTTTACACATCATTTCAACAGCATCCTGGTCTGCAAGAAAATCACTTCCTTTGATGGTGTCGCAAGTGTGTTTTTCCCAGGAATCGTCTTTGCCGTCAGGGTTATTTCCGAGAGCAGCATTGATCCCGCCCTGGGCTGCGACAGAATGAGAGCGGAGAGGGTGAACCTTGGAGATAACAGCCACTTTCAGATCAGAAGAAATTTTTAAAGCGGCTGACAATCCTGCTAAACCACCCCCAATGATGAGGATGTCATGACAATCCATTTAGTAATTCCTGGTGAAATAGAGTATGAGGAGAGAAGCAGTTACAAACGTGGCCAATACGGTGAAAATCCAGAAAAGCAATTTTTCCTTTCGAAGGCCCAGATCGATGATTATCGTTCTCAAACCGTAAAATGCATGATAGACACCTGAGATGATCAAAAGAGTATCAGTGAGAGGATTCGTGTGCAGGAGCAGAGCCCAATCCGGTTTTTGTGCTTTGGTCATAAGGAAGAATGAAGTGAGAAACTTGATCACCAGAAGTATGATCAATAAAAGTCCGCTTATTCGATGAAATATCCATATGAACATGAAACTATTGTATATAATCTATAAAGTATAGTAAAGGCTTTTTCTAGAATTAGTAACCTGACGTCCAAAACTCTTTAACCTGGAGCGTAATGAATGTGTATGATTCATGGAATGAGGTCAATATGGATTATCAATATCGCGGACATTGTCAACGGCCAAAGCATGTGCGCTGGCCATATCTCCAGCGCCAAATAGTGTATGCACTTTGGCTTCCT
>DAOVDI010000022.1 GCA_030669585.1 Acidobacteriota bacterium | reverse complement strand
CAAAGGGGAATATATGTTTATTATTAAAATGATGGATGAAAATTTTATTGAGAAAACAAATAGAAAAATTAAGATTAAATTATTGTAAATATTTTTAGTTATCTATTTATTAGGCAAATTATATCAGGGAATGTCCGTTTTGAGGCTATTTCCTAACTTGTTAATACCAGGATTAGATTCATTGTTTCGTTTCAACTAAATCCGGATCACTCCTAATACCGATAGGAATTTATTTTTTTGTTAACAAACATATCCAGTCAATTGAAAGGGACAAAGTAACCCTACTGCAACTAACCTGGATTATTCACGGGTCGAGATTGGTGCAGATGCACGGCATGGCGGGTGAAGCTGTGGTTATCCACCGCAAACCCGTCATAACGCAGCAGATGCGCTGAGATTCGGCCCGCCTGAAAGGGAAAAAATGCCGATAATAAAATTGAAATATTACAGAAATGTCACAGAACAAAGTTATTGAGGCAATTTTTTAGAAAAAGTCTTACTGGATGATATATAATAAGTTATATTAGGTTATCGGCAGTTTTTATGAATAGCGTAGCCAAGTTGGTAAGGAGTTAATAACATGAAAGAGGCAAAGAATTTCAAAAAGCTCTCGCCTGCAAAGTTGACCTGGAGACTGAATCCCGAAAAGATTCCCTTTGAATCAAGCAATCAGTGCAAGGCCTACGAAGGTATCATCGGCCAAAAACAGGCTTTAAAATCCATTCAAACAGGATTAGAGATCAAAAGCCTGGGATACAATATATTCATCACAGGAATGGTGGGGACAGGCCGTACAACAACCATCAAACAACTTCTGGAAAAGTTGGATAAAGGCGAAAAAACCCCGGACGACATCATCTACGTCAACAACTTCAAAAACCAGGATGAGCCGACTCTGATAACCCTGCCCGCAGGCAAGGGCAAGGCCTTCAAAGAAGCCATGACCCTTCTCATCGAAATGCTGAAGGTTAATATACCGGAACTCCTCAAAAGCCAATATTATTCGGAAAAAAGAGAGAGTATCATTGAAGCTCAACAAAAAAAACAAAAGGACATTCTAGACCGATTTGAAGAAGAGGCCGCCAGGGAAGGTTTTTCCGTCATCCAGGTCCAGATGGGTATGTTTATTAAACCTGACCTGATCCCGGTTATCGAGGGAAAACCCATCTCTTTCCAGAAAATCGAGGCTCTTGTCAGAGAAAAAAAGTTTGACGAAGCTAAACTGAAAGATCTGAAAAAGAAATATGAAGAGCTGACCGACAAACTGGAAGAAACGTTTAAGATCTTGAGGGAAACCGACGATAAAACACGTCAGATGCTGATGGAATGGGATGCAGAAGCCATCTCTCCCATGATCAAAGGCGCTGTTAAGGAAATACAGGCAAATTTCCCTGACAAAAAGATATCTCTTTATCTATCCGATGTGGGACAAAACCTGATAAGTAATCTGGAAAAGTTCAAAGGACAAAAACAGGAGCCGCAAGAAAGAGAAATGACCGCAGACCTCTTCCTGATCTATCAGGTCAATCTCCTCATCGACAATTCCGACACACAAGGCGCTCCTGTGGTTATGGAAACAAACCCAAACTACTTCAATCTTTTCGGCTCCATAGAGGCCACAGTCAACCGCATGGGACTGTGGCAAACCGATTTCACGAAAATAAAGGCCGGCTCTCTTCTGAAAGCAAATGGGGGATATCTTGTAATCAACGCCCTGGATGCCCTTGTAGAACCGGGTGTCTGGCCAACCCTTAAAAGGACTCTGAAAAACCAGAAGCTGGAGATCCAGAATCCCTCTTTCATTTACCTTGTCTCGACCAGCAGTCTCAAACCCCAGCCCATCGATTTGGACATAAAGACCGTTATGATCGGTGATGCCTATATTTATAACTTGCTATATTATCAGGATCAGGACTTTAAGAAAATATTCAAGATCAAAGCTGAATTCGACTCGGAGATTAAAAGGGGGGAAAACACTATCTATGAATATACAACCTTCATCAAAAAGATCTGTGATCAAGATAAACTGAATCACTTTGAGCGGGATGGGGTCGCCTCCCTTATCGAATACGGAACAAGGATCGCAGGAAAACAGAGTAAAGTTACAACACGATTCAATATACTGGCCAATATCATCCGGGAAGCCAGCTACTGGGCTAAAAAAGAAAAGAAGACCAGCGTCAATCGAATCCATGTTCTCAAGGCCATCAAAGAACGTTTCGAGCGGGCCAGCTTGATCGAAGACAAGATCCAGGAATTGATCGACGATGGAACAATCATGATCGATACAAAGGGAAGTGTTGTGGGCCAGGTGAACGGCCTGTCGGTCTATATGCTCGGCGAGATCGCTTTTGGAAAGCCCACACGCATCACTGCAAGTACAGCTATGGGGCGCGCCGGCGTCATTAATATTGAGCGGGAGGCAGATATGAGCGGCCGGACGCACAACAAAGGCGTTCTCATCCTGGGCGGATATCTAAGGGGAAAATACGCCCAGAATAAACCCTTCTCACTGTCTGCAAGCCTGGCTTTCGAGCAATCCTACTCAGGTGTGGATGGAGACAGTGCGTCATCGACCGAAGTCTATGCGATCATGTCCAGCCTGTCCAAGATCCCTTTGCGGCAGGATATTGCGGTCACCGGCTCCTTAAATCAGAAGGGCGAAATTCAGCCTATTGGCGGAGTGAATGAAAAAATCGAAGGCTTCTTTAAAGTCTGCAAGGCAAAAGGAATTACAGGCACACAGGGCGTCATCATTCCTCATCAGAATGTGCAGAATCTTATGCTGAATGAAGAAGTGGTCAAAGAAGTAGAGGAAGGATCTTTTCACATCTATCCGGTCAAAACGATCGATGAAGGAATCGAAATTCTGACCGGTATTAAAGCCGGCAAAAAATTAAAAGACAGCACATTCGAGAAGGATACAATTAATTATCTCGTGGATAAGGAACTTACCCGCCTGGCAAAAAGCTGGAAGACATTTGCATTAGACAAAAAAGATGAATAACCCAGCTTGGACGGATCCTGTCCGGCTCTTCCCCCGGCCTCGTTATCACTCAGTCTGGGGGCCCCCTTCTCCAGCCACCCGTCCAATCTGAGTTCTTGGTTCATAATCAAGAGATGAATCCGGCGGAGGCTGAAGGCAAAGCTGAATGCAGATGGCTCAAAAACAAGAGCCCTCCCACCCACCACCATGGTTTTCTCCGCCACCTCCACACAGCTTTGCCCTGATTCCAGGTTATACATATGCGAGCTGGGACAAGGCAGATCATCTGTTTATCCTTTCATTAACCTGGACTGAATGATTTAGGAGTTGAGATTGCCGTAGCTGCGAGGAGTGGGCTGTAAAGCTGTAGTAGACCTACTGCGAACGGGACACGACGAAGCCACTGCGGTGAGATCGACTTCTAAATCATTCAGTCCAAATTAACCTGTTTTTTGAGTTTCAATACTTCCACTGATGTAAGATGCCGCCACTGTCCCGGTTTGAGGCCGCCGAGAGTCAGACCAGCAAATCTGACCCTTTTTAAGGCAATGGGTGTATGCCCGATAGCTTCTATCATCCTTCTGATCTCACGCTTCCGACCTTCATGGATGCCGATATTCAGCAGGCATTTTTTCGCACCGGTAGTCAGCATCACTACCCTGGCCGGGGCTGTCCTCCTTCCATCAAGATAGATTCCCTCCCGGAGACGCTTCAGACTGGCCTCTTCAGGCTGTCCCTTCACCCGGACTTGATATTCCTTGTCGATCTGATACCGGGGATGCATTAGTCGATAGGCAAGCTTTCCATCATCCATAAGAAGGAGCAGGCCCTCACTGTTAAGGTCCAGCCTTCCCACAGGGAAAACCCGCTGCCGGACAGGACCGATCAGACTTTTGACTGTGGGCCTGTTCTGGGGGTCCTTTAACGTAACAATGACTCCCTTTGGTTTGTTCAGCATCAGATACACATGCTGTGTTGTTTTTTTGATATGCTTTCCATCGACTTCGACATCATCGCTCTGATCGCAGATTTTGTGCCCCAGAACTTTGATGATAGACCCATTGACTTTGACACGCCCTTCCATAATCCATCGGTCCGCCTCGCGTCTTGAGGCCACACCTGCCTGGGAAAGAAATTTATTCAATCTGATCATAGAATATACCCGGACAAATCTTAAAAATAAAAACTCAGACCTCCGGACAAGGTCCAATCGCCGATTTTCAACTTTCGCTGATCAATATCCAGGCTAACATGATGATATTTGCCTTCGGCAAGAAGGGAGAACTTGCTGCCGAGATGGATCTCAATTCCCAAACCTCCGTTTAATCCTCTGTCGGTGTTCTTGTCAATGGTTTTGATATCTGCCGTGTAATACCCATATCCACCTGTGATATAGGGATGAAATATTAAAAAAGGGAAAAAAAACTTCAAATTGACTCCGAGATAATTGTAATTGATCTCTTTCCCCCCCCAGGAGAATGTAAAATAGTCCTTGAGTTCCAGATTGTGCGCAGCCTGAAAATAATTCAGTTCGACGGCAACCATCAAGAACTTGAGGCCCAGCCGGACACCGTATAAAAAGGAGGTGTCTGTGTTGAATTCAAAACCGGGCAGCCCGGGCTTCTGCGCGGAATACCCTCCCTGCAGACCGATAAAAAAACCACTGCGTCCCATAGCATTGGATGAACATCCTAAAAACATCACTGTTATAGCAAGAATAACGATCGTCTTTTTCATACTCTATATCCTCTTGTATATCTTCATTCCCCTGCTTTATTCAAGTTAATAAAACCATTCCTTCATGATTGCGTATCATATATAATGAAGCCTATGCAAAAAACAGAAAAAATCAAAGCGCGTGTTTCTGTCAGCGAATCCATTGCTATGGCCATGAGTTCTCTCCGGCTAAATAAGCTGCGGACGTTCTTGACTTTGCTGGGGATCATTATCGGTGTCCTCACGATCATTGCAGTTGTTTCCATAATACAGGGCCTTAATAATTACGTCTATGAAAAAATGTCTTTTTATGGGGCCAATGATTTTACAGTCACAAAGTTCTCTATGGTAGGCATCTCTCTCAAAGATTTTCGCGAGCAGATGAAACGCAAAGATATTTTATTTGAAGACATGCAGCTGCTGAAGAAGAAATGCAGTTCCTGTGAGATGGTAGGCGCTTCTGTCTCTACTGATCGAACGGTCAAATTTGGAAGCGAATACCTGAAAAATGTCTCCATCAAAGGCATGACCCATCTTGACCACATGATCGGCAGCGTGGAAGAGTTGGAAAGAGGGCGGCACATCCTCAGGGAGGATGAAGAACACTCCCGGTATATCTGCACAGTCGGGGCGGATATTGTTGAAAAACTTTTCCCCAATCTTGATCCCCTCGGAAAAAGGCTGAAGGTCGGGCCGCATACTTTTTTGATCGTAGGAATCGGGAAGAAAGAGGGAAAACTTCTCGGTATGAGCCAGGATAATTATGTACATATTCCCATCACTACTTTTTTGAAGGTTTACGGCTCCCGGCGCAGCATTAACATTAACATCCACACCACATCCCAGGAACAGATGGCCACTGCCAAGGAAGAGGTCCGGACCCTTCTTCGGTCCAAACGCCACCTCTCCTATAATGAATCCGATGATTTTTCTTTACGGACTTCTGAGACTTTCATCGATTTTTACAAATCCGCAACAACAGGGATCTATTTCGCCATGATTGCCATATCCGCGATCGCCCTGATCGTTGGCGGGATCGTGATCATGAACATTATGCTCGTTGCTGTCACGGAAAGGACTAAGGAGATCGGTATCCGGAAAGCCATTGGCGCCAGACGCTCTGATATTCTGTTCCAGTTCCTGATCGAGGCGGCAACCCTCTCGACCATGGGGGGGCTGATCGGCATTCTGCTTGGATTTATAATCGCCAAAGTAGTAACTGCCACCACATCTCTGCCATCCACACTGGATCCCGGATCGGTCGTGGCAGCTATCTTGGTCTCCAGCTCTGTCGGCATTTTCTTCGGCCTTTATCCAGCCGGTAAAGCTGCTAAACTCGATCCCATCGAAGCTTTAAGGAAAGAACAATGAGATTCGGTATCTTAAAAGAAATCTTCCGCATGTCTCTTGATTCCATAAAATCCCACAAACTCCGTTCTTTCCTGACTCTGCTTGGGATCATGATCGGTGTCATGACCGTTATAGGCATGGCATCCATCATCCAGGGTCTCAACAAATCCTTTCTGAGCGAATTGGAGTCGGTGGGCTCAGACATAATTATTATCTCCAAACATGAACCCGGGATACAAATAGGCCGCCTTTCTGAAGAAGATCGGCAAAGACAGGATCTGACGTATGAGGATGCCCTGGCCATTGAAAAGGAATGCGATCTGGTTAAGGCAACAGCGGTTAATCTTGTAGCGGATTTTTTTGAAAGCATCCCCATCAAGTACCGCAACAAAAAAAGCCAGGATTCCATGGTCATGGGTATGAACGATCAGTTTCCCGAAGTAATATCTGTCTATTCCCCAAAAAAAGGGCGGTTTTTCACAAAATCAGACATTGAACACACCACTAAGATCTGCGTCCTGGGATATGACCTGAACGAGATCCTTTTTCCCCATTCTGAGGCCATAGGAAAAGACATCCGTATCGGCGCAGAAAAATTCAGAGTTGTAGGCGTTCTGCAAAAAAGGGGAAGCTTTTTCGGTCAAAGCCGAGACAACTTCGTGGGTATGCCTATCACAACCTTCATGAAGTACTTTCCCTATGATAAGTCCAACCTGGAGATCATCACCATCCCCAGGAAACACGGATATCTCACCGAGACTCAGGATCAGATTATTAACGTCCTTCGCAAAAGACGCCGTGTAGAATTCGGAAAACCCAATGATTTTGCCATTTACAACCAGGACACTCTTATCGATCTTTACAACCAGTTGACCGGCG
This sequence comes from Acidobacteriota bacterium, assembly GCA_030669585.1. Classification (GTDB taxonomy): domain Bacteria; phylum Acidobacteriota; class Aminicenantia; order Aminicenantales; family Aminicenantaceae; genus DAOVDI01. Next base: position 21,012 of record DAOVDI010000022.1, on the reverse strand, counting down.
CCGCCTATATTGTCATGATCGTTATCTCTTCCATAGGCTTGTTGGTGGGAGGTATTGGGGTCATGAACATCATGCTGGTGTCTGTCAAAGAACGCACCGGAGAGATCGGACTTCGAAAAGCCCTGGGCGCCCGGCCTGCGGACATACTCAGACAATTTCTGATCGAGGCTGTGGTTCTCACCGGAATCGGCGGGATTCTTGGCATTCTCATTGGGTTCGGTATTTCTCTCTTGGTCAGAATAACAACACCTCTTCCTTCTTCTGTCACTCTGTTGTCGGTTCTTCTGGGCTTTTTTGTTTCTGTTTCTATCGGGATATTCTTCGGTATTTTCCCCGCTCAAAAGGCTGCAAAAATGGAACCAATAAACGCTCTACGTTACGAATAGTCCAGGCACTAAATTCAATGGGACACAATAAAAACACTACGGGAATGACGGAGGGGCCAAGGGCGACTTTGACTTCGACAGACTTCTATGGACCTCAATAGACTTCTATAGACTGTTTTTCCTTGATAAACCGGGCGGCTTTTTCCATGGCCTTATCGAGATTTGTCGAGTTGGTTCCTGCGATCTGTACAAGGGAAGGCTGCCCTCCTCCTTTTCCCTCGACCAAAGAAGAAACAAGAGGGACCAGTTCCCGAAGATCGATATCAATATCCCCGGAGCGGGCAAAAATCAGATGAACCCGTTGTTTATCATTAATCGCGAAACAAACAACGTAACTTCCTTTTTTTATAATGTTTAGCGCCAGAAGTCGAACTTCATCTATGGTTTTTCCGGTGAATATCTCACGGATAAGAGGACCACCGCTCTTACGAATGGTCTCTTCCACTTCCAATCCGACAAGCTTCTCTCTGATCTTTCTGTTCTGCTTCTTCAGATCTTTTACTTCTGACTGGAATTTTTCAAATGTAGAAACAACCTCTTTTTCTGCAACCGTCATCTGGTTGGATAATATACGCAAATCTCGAGTCTTCCAGGCATAATCCCGGAATGCCCGCCAACCACACAGGAACTCGCACCGGATGTTATCACGGATCCGTTCTCTTCGCAGGATCTTTATCAGACCGATCTCTCCTGTCCGGAAGGGATGGGTTCCACCGCATGCTGTATAATCAAATTTATCCACCTCGATCACCCGGATGGTCCCCGTTTTTTTTGGAGGCCTTCTCAGTGGAATGGTCTGTATTTTGCTCTTTTCCACAAAGTAGGATCTTATCTCCAAATTTTTAAATACAATTTCATTGGCTCTTTTTTCTACCTTTTCTATTTTAAGATCAATGGCTGACTCCATAGCTATCTCGACGGTGGAAACCTCCTCTCCAAGATGAAAGGACCGGGTTTCTGCCCCATACAGTTTATAAAAAGCCTGGGACAACACGTGCTGGCCTGCATGCTGCTGCATGTGATCAAAACGGATAGAGCCATCCACTTTTCCTTCAACTTCGTCACCGGCGATCTCCCCGGCAAGGATGTGTAGGATCCGCCCCTCATGCTCAATCACTTCCCGAATTTCCATATCATTGATCGTTCCTTTATCAGAGGGCTGTCCCCCTCCCTCCGGATAAAAGCATGTCCGGTCGAGCACGATTGCAGGAAAATTGTTGTGCCTGAGCCGGTCGATGATCTTCGCAGAGAACTCCCATTGATATGGATCATTAAAATATAGCCGTTTGGTCTCAACTATCATAGTCACTCCCTATTGGAAGAATTTCTTGGTTCACAAGCGGGTAAGATTATGCCCAAATATTCCTCAAGAATCAACATCTGGTGTTCAGCCTGACCGGTAGATATTTCATAGAACGAGTTCGGCTGTATGCACACAGCTTTGCCCTAATCCTGGGTTATTCACAAGTCGATATGCACGGCGCGGCCAAGGAAAAACAGTCTATTGAGGTCCATAGAAGTCTATCGAAGTCGTCGAAGTCAAGAAACTCCATAAACTCAAAAAGCTGGATTCCCGTTTACACGGGAATGACGTAAATTAAAGGACTTTGGGCTAAGCTGCTTTGGGCTTTGGGCTCTTCTTCTTTGGCCTCTTATTCTTTCCCTTGAATTCTTGACCCCTGTCTGCGTGCGGTCACGCACAGGCAGGCCTTGATTCCTCGAACCCTTTTTTTCAACGTATCAACAATTTTTATGAATAATCCAGGTCAGGCTAGAATCTTTTTGGTGGTTTTGAAGTGCATTTTAGCGAATTTATTCAGGGCCTGAACACCATGTTTTTTGACGAGATTGATGGCGGCCTCCTCCACTCTGGATGAGGCACCTTTGGGAAGTTCAAGGCCGGCATCTTTGGAGAGAAAATGGAGCCGTTTAAGGAACTCAGCACGGGCCAGGATCGAAGCCGCAGCTACTGCCAGGTCTTCCTCCGCCTTAGGCCGCTGGACCAACTCGATCGCTTTCCCTTTCTTCATCAGGGCGCTGGTAACAAATCGCTCATCACCAAACTGATCTGTGATCACACGCGAACAGTTGACTTCCTCCAGAATGTTTTCGATCACACGGGAATGTGCCCAAGCCAACAGCTTGTTAAGATTCCTGAATTTATCATATAAAGCATTGTATTTTTCCGGGCCGATGGCAACGACAGAAAAAAGATAGCCCTGTTTTATACTATCTGCCAGATCTCGGATGCGGTTGTCAGACAGTCGTTTACTGTCTTTAATCCCCAATTCCTGAAATACTGCCTCCTGTCCCTCGGGTAAAAAAACACCGGCCGTGACAAGAGGACCGAAATAATCCCCCTTGCCCGACTCATCCGTGCCCATGTGTCCTTTAGCCATAGGAAAGAGAGATTCTTGACGCATGGATTTACCCCCTATGACAGCAGGTTCCGATTTTTTGCCTCATTTGTCAGGTCTGGCCTGAACTTCGGATGGGCAATGTTGATCAGCGCCCTGGTCCTTTCCTGCAAATTCTTACCATGAAGATAGGCCACACCGAATTCAGTCACGACATATTCAACATCTGCACGTGTGGTAACCACCCCTGCTCCCTTTTTAAGATAGGGTACTATGCGGGATATTTCCTCCTTTTTAGCTGTGGAGGGAAGGGCAATGATGGGTTTTCCACCTTTGGAATGGGCTGCCCCCCGGATAAAGTCCACCTGTCCGCCGAATCCGCTGTAAATATAAGAGCCGATGGAGTCGGAACAAACCTGCCCCGTGATATCCACCTCGATCGCAGAGTTGATAGCAACCATGTTGTCATTACGAGATACATTAAAAGGATGATTGGTATAATCCGAGGGATGGGCTTCAAAAATCGGATTGTTGTCAGCAAAATCATACAGCTTTTTAGATCCAAGTAAAAATGTCAAAATCACCTTGTAGGGATGAAAGTTCTTTCTGGCGCCTGTGATAATGCCATTCTCGATCGCTTCCATAATCCCGTCTGAAACCATCTCGGTGTGGATTCCCAGATCCCGTCTTCCTTCAAGGGATTCCAGGACTGCATCAGGAATCCCGCCTATCCCCAATTGGAGTGTAGAGTCGTCCGTGATAAGATTTGCAATATACATTCCGATCTTACGCTCGACCTGGCTGAACGGTTTTTTTTCCAGTTCGAACAGGGGTTCCGAGACCTCGACCACTTTATGGACTCTTGATACATGAACAAAACTGTCTCCAAGGATCCGCGGCATTTCTTCATTGACCTGGGCAATAACAAATTTTGCATTTTCAGCGGCCGCTTTGGAACACAGAACTTCCACACCATAGCTCATAAATCCATGTTCATCCGGAGGGGACATCTGGATGATTGCAACATCAAGAGGCATCTGTCCTGAATAAAATAACTCTGGGATCTGATAAAGGAATATTGGGATATAATCAGCCCTCCCTTCGTTGATGGCTTTCCTGTCTGCAGGGCCGACAAATAGAGAATTATGGCGAAAATGTCCATCCATCTCCGGCTTGGCCAGGGGGTCATCACCCAGAAGGAGGACATGGACCAATTCCACTCCTTCTAACTCATCCTTCCGTTTGGCCAAAGCCCTGATCACAGTTAAAGGTGTTGCCGCATTCCCGCTGATATACACGCGGTCCTGACTTTTTATCTCGGAAACAGCTTCTTCGGCAGTTACCAGTTTTTCTTTATATTTTTCGATCCAACTCATTAGAATTCCTTATCCAGACCGCCCAGGTATTTATGAATCTCCCTTGCAGCGATCTTGCCGTCTCCCATGGCCAGGATAACAGTGGCCCCGCCCCGGATAATATCACCTCCGGCGTAGACTCCTTTCATGCTTGTTTCCATGGTATCCCAATTGACCTCGATATTGCCCCATTTTCCGACTTCTAATCCTGGAGTCGTCTTGGGAATCAGGGGATTGGGACTCTGACCGATGGCCACAACCGCCATCTGAATCTCCATAATAAATTCCGATCCCTCTATGGGAACAGGGCGTCTTCTCCCCGATTCATCCGGTTCACCCAGTTTCATCTTTAAACATTCCATGGCCTTGACACAGCCATTGTCATCTCCGATAAATCGCGTGGGCGTTGTTAGAAAGTGAAACTCAATGCCCTCTTCCTCAGCATGATGCACCTCCTCAGCACGAGCCGGCATCTCGGTTCTGGATCGGCGGTATACAATAGCTGCCATCTCAGCGCCCATTCTCTTGGCGATCCGGACAGAGTCCATGGCGACATTTCCACCTCCCATCACGGCAACTCTCTTCCCGGAAAAAACCGGTGTATCATACTCAGGAAATTTATAAGCATTCATAAGATTGACCCGGGTCAGGTACTCATTGGCAGAGTAAATGCCGATCAAATTTTCCCCGGGTATCCGCATAAAACTAGGCAGCCCGGCCCCTGAACCGATGTAAAAGGCTTCATATCCCTGTACTTTCAGGTCATCGAGACTGGCGGTCATCCCTACAACAAAACTTGTTTTTAGCTCTACACCCAAGTCCTGTAGATAAGCAACCTCTGCCTGAAGCGTTTTGTTGGGCAGCCTGAATTCAGGAATACCGTAGACCAGAACACCGCCCGCAACATGCAGCGCCTCAAAGATCGTGACTTGATGACCCAGTTTCACCAGATCGCCTGCCACGGTCAGCCCGGACGGCCCGGCGCCGATAACAGCAACCTTGTGACGAGTAGTGGCAGGTATTTTTGGGAGCTTGACTTCGCCTTCTTCCCGCTCATAGTCAGCAGCAAAGCGCTCCAGGTTTCCAATAGCGACCGGAATTCCTGTTGCTTTTCCCACGCTGCACACTACTTCACACTGGGTTTCCTGAGGACAGACCCGTCCGCATATGGCGGGAAGACTGTTAGTCTCCTTCAGTTTACGGGCGCTGGCTTCAAAATCACCCTTTTCAATCAATTTTATAAAGCCGGGAATATCGATCCCCACAGGGCATCCAACTACACACTGCGGATTAGCGCAATCCCAGCATCTCTGGGCTTCCTTAACAGCAGCTTCTGCATCCAAGCCGCAATTGACCTCGAGGAAGTCTTTGTTTCTGACATTAGGATCTCTTTCCGGCATTTTCTGCCGCTCGATCTTCATACGCTCTTTCATAGGAATTGCTTTCCGCAATTCCTTGCGCCATTCCAGATTAAAACCGATTTTGAGTTCTTCTTTTTGTTCCGAAGACAGTGTTTTTTTATTTTCCGTCATTACTTATTCTTTCTCGCTCGTAATATATGCTATATACTTATTAATTAAGGGAAATTTTTCCCTTCCCAATGACAAAGTGATTGGATCTCATCATCAAAGTAGGATTTTCGTCTCGAAAAAAGTTCCTTCCAGTCAACAAGATGGCCGTCAAAATCCGGACCATCCACACAAGCAAACTTCGTCTTCCCATCCACCGTGAGCCGACAGGCTCCGCACATACCGGTCCCATCCACCATGATGGGATTCAGGCTGACCACTGTATCTATTTTTTTCGCCCGTGTGGCCTCAGCACAGGTGTACATCAAGTAAGTGCATCCGATAGACACGACACGGTCGATGGTTTCCCCCTTTTTAAGGATATTTTTAAGAACTGTAGGGATATAGTCTTTGCAGTCGTAATAACTATCCCTGGAAGAAACATAAAATTCATCGCTTATCGCCCGGAATTTATCTTCCCAATAAAGAAGATAATTCGCCTTGACATCCATCAGGGCGATGATTTTATTGCCTGCTTCCTTTAACGCCCTGGCAACCGGGTAGATGGCGCCGATCCCGAAACATCCACCAGCACAGATAACCGTCCCATACTTCTTGATCTCCGACTCCTTTCCAAGTGGACCGACAAAAACAGGAACCTTATCTCCGGCATTCAACCGGGACAGTTTGTTGGTAGAAGTACCTATGACAAGAAAAACCGCTGTCACTGTGCCTTTCTCTACATCCCAATCCGCTATGGATAAAGGAATACGTTCTCCAAATTCGTCGGGCATGATGATAATGAACTGGCCGGGTTTTGATTTTCTGGCAACATCCGGAGCTTCGACTTCGATAAGATGCAAATTCGGGACCAGCCTTTCTCTTCTGATTATCTTTGGCATTATTCTCCTCTTTTTATGTTTACCGGTAGAACAGCTAACATGGAAACAAAGATAGAGTCTGGAGACAATCTCCGGAGAAAATGTGTTTTCACTATTCCTGCCGGGACAGCCTCTGATATCTTTACCACAGCATGACTCTCTCCGGATTCAGAGTTGATCTTTACGCTCTCACCATTTTTCAATTCCAAAACAACAGCATCCTCAGGATTGAGCAATATTATTCCTGTTTCCCGTATTTTGGCAAAACCTTTATTCTCCTTCGTCAGGTCCAGATTTCGATAAGAATCATAGCCGCCATCCTGCACAAGAAGGAAGGGATATCTTTTTTCTCCTGAAGACACAGTCCGGTCATAAACAGCGGGCAGAAAGCCGATCTTGTCGCCCTGCTCTTCTTTAATAAACAGGTCTTCCTCCTTGGTAAATGAGACATTCGTGATCCCGGTAAAAGCCGGGATCTCCTTTTCAATCCGGTTGAAAATGTCTGAAGACTTCTTAAAAGAAAAGCTCCTGGCGCCCATTTTTTGAGCCAACCGGGAAATGATCCACCAGTCCGGTTTGGATTCTTCGTAATGGGGAATTATCGATCCGGATCTCTGCACACGCCCCTCTGTATTGACAAAACTGCATTCATCTTCTGCAAATGTTGACGCTGGAAAAACCGCATGAGCTTTTTTTGCCATATCGCTCCAATAACTGTCCTGTACGACCAGAAACGCAGGATCGAATTTGACCGCAAGTGTGATCGGGCCTGTCATGTACAGGGCTTCAATCTTGCCTTCTGCTGCCTTGCGGATAAACTCGGACAGATCAATTTTTTTGTCGTATATCTTCCTGATCTCAAACTGTCCTCTCTCATTGACCCCAGATCCTAGCAGAAAAAGCCGGCCCCGAGTCAGACGAGCCAGATTCCATCCTGCGGCAAGGGTGTTTTTGATCTTTTCCTTACCTGCAAAACCGGCTCCCAAAAGCAGGACAACTGATCTATCCGGACGGAAAAGCTTTTCCGCATGTGTAAGGGTCTCTTCATTCGGGATTCCTGTTAACTTTAAGACATCCTCGATCCGGAGATCTTCAACAGACTTTTTTAAATCCTCCAAACCCTTTACCGTCTCCTTTTCTGACAGATCCTCTCTGCCCAGGACCTGTTTAGCCAGATAGCCAAGAAGCATGGCTTCGCTGCCTGGCTTGATCCGCAGATCAAGGGTAGCATAGCGGCTTAAAGAAAATTCAAATGGAGCAGCTATGATCAACCCGGCCCCGGTCTTGACCGCTTTGAGAACAGCCAGCCAGACAATGGGATGGGAACTGACAATATCAGCTCCAGAAAGAAAGATGGTATCCGCCTGGGATATTTCCTTGATCTTATGATTCATCGGGAGTATCACACCGGATTCATCTGCCAGTTCCTTTAGGATCCCGTAAACGGAATTTTCGGATTCTGCGGCGATCTGGTCGCTTTTTAACACATCACGCACAAATTGTTCGAATACAAACATATCTTCACAGGAAACTTGGGAGGATTGAATAAATCCGACCTTGTCTCCTGGAAAACCCTTGAGTTTCTCCGCGACAAAATCCAGAGCTTCATCCCAGGATACTGGTTCCAGATCTTTTTTCCGGCGAATCATCGGTCTTTTGATCCTTTGTCCGCTGTAGACCGTATTTTTGAGCAGAAACCGCCCTTTGACACAGGCTTGACCTTGATTGACCTTCCCATCCTCGGAAGGCTGTGAACTCAAGATGCGGCCCTCATATTTCCCCACATCGAGCCGGCATCCCATGCTGCAGAGAGGACAGATGGTTTCTTTTGTCTCATCCGCTATTTTTTCATATTTCAGGCTACGTTCTGTCAGGGCTCCTGTGGGACAGACATCTACGCAGGCCCCACAAAATTGACATCCTGCGTCCTGCAGCGTCTTGTCCAGCGCCGTCCCGATAACCGCATCAGATCCCCGGTTAACAAACGTAATGGTCGATGTTCCTCTGATCTCGTGACACACGCGGACGCAGCGCCCGCACAGAATACACAGATTGTAGTTGCGGTCAAAGAATGGGTCCTTTTTGTTAACCTCTATATCGCGGTATATGGCAGGGAAACGAATGGAATCAACTCCCAGAGCATCCGCGACCTTCTGCAGGTCACAACGGCCGTTATTGGGACAGAGAACACATCCGGTTGTCTCCCCTACTTTGCGGATCGTGGATTTATATTCATCGCAATTTTCTTTTTCCTGACAGATCAGACACGCGCTGGGATGTTCGGAGAGGATCAATTCCAATATCCGTATCCGGATCTTGCGCAGCTTGGGGGAATCGCTCTTGACCTCCATTCCCTCCCTTGCGATCGTACTGCAAGACGGCGCATAGCCCCTCTGCCCCTTGATCTCGACAAGGCAAAGCCTGCATCCACTGAAGGGTGAAAGATGCGGGTTATCACAGAGGGATGGTATATAAATATCGTTTTCCCTCGCAGCATCTAAAACTGTCTGACCTTCTTCAACTTCGATCTGTTTTCCATCTAAAGTAATTTTCATAATTCAGTTCTTCTTTTGTGATGATTGTTTGATGATTTTTTCTTTCTTCTTCCCTGTATATTTAGAAACAGCCATTAGTTTTTTTGGGCATACATCAAAACAAGCGCCGCACTTGATGCATAGAGCCTGATCAATGACATGGACCTGTTTTCTCTCACCGCTGATAGCATCTACAGGACAACTTTGTTTGCAGAGAAGACACCCGACACACTTGTCCGGCTCAATAAAATAGACGATCAGTTCCTTGCACACAAGTGCAGGACAACTTTTTTCCTTAATATGTGCCTCATATTCTTCCTGAAAATATTTCAGAGTGGTCAATACCGGATTCGGCGCTGTCTGCCCCAGGCCGCACAATGCGCTGCTTTTTATGGCATCGGCCAGGTCCTGCAGTTTTTCTATGTCCCCCTCTTCACCATGTCCTTCTGTAATTTTTGTCAGCATTTCCTTGAGCTGTCTTGTTCCAATCCTGCAGGGGACGCATTTGCCACACGATTCCTCCTGGGTGAAATTTAAAAAATACTTGGCCACATCCACCATACATGTATCCTCGTCCATGACGATCATGCCGCCGGACCCCATGATGGAACCGGCTTTGGCCAATGTGTCATAATCAATGGGAAGATCCAGCATGTCTGCTGGAATACAACCACCTGAAGGGCCTCCGGTTTGGACAGCCTTGAATTTTTTATTGTCTTTGATACCCCCGCCAACATCAAAAATAATCTCTCTAAGTGTCATTCCCATGGGAATTTCCACCAGGCCCGTATTGTTGATCTTCCCAACCAGGGAAAAGATTTTTGTTCCGGTGCTAGTCCTGGTCCCAATCTCGGAATACCACTCCGCTCCTTTGTTTATTATCATAGGGATATTAGCCCATGTTTCCACATTATTTATATTTGTCGGTTTCCCCCACAGTCCGCTCTCCGCAGGAAAGGGAGGTCTTTGCTGTGGAAACGCGCGTCTTCCTTCAATAGAAGCCATCAGAGAGGTTTCTTCGCCGGAAACAAATGCTCCTGCCCCTTTGAAAATATGTATCCTAAAGTTAAATTCAGACCCAAGAATGGACTCACCAAGGAAGCCGTATTTCCGAGCCTGTTCCAGAGCAATGGATACGTTCTTTACAGCCATAGGATATTCCATCCGGCAGTATATATATCCTTCCGTAGCCCCGATGGCATAGGCCCCAATGATCATTCCTTCAATAACGCTGTGGGGATTTCCCTCAAGCAAGCTTCTATCCATATAGGCTCCGGGATCCCCCTCATCCGCATTACAGATGATATACTTTACATCAGCCCTGACATCCCGGCAAAATTTCCATTTTCTCCCTGACGGGAACCCGGCACCACCTCTTCCTCTTAGACCCGAAGCGATCACTTCATCAATCACATCTTCCGAGGTCATGTCAAACAGGACTTTGGCCAGGGCCTGATATCCATCATTAGCAATATAATCTTCGATAAGTGTTGGATCGATCTTGAAATTATTATCCGTTAAAAACCGTTTTTGCCGGCGGTAGAAAGGAATCTCTGTTTGAATTTCAATTTTTTGTTTTGTTGCAGGATCTTCATACAACAGCGAAGGGATGATTTCATCCTGAAGAATTGTTTTTTCGACGATCTCAGGAACATTCTCCGGCTTCAACTGTTTATAAAATATTCCGGCCGGCTGAATGATCACATTCGGCTCCATCTCACAGAACCCATGACAGGCCGTGATCTTTATCCCGATATCATTTTTAAGATCTTTCTTTTCCAGTTCCTGCTCGAATGCATCGATGATCTGCAGAGATCCGCTGGCCTGACCACAAGTCCCCGAAGAGATCACAACAGTTTTTCTATAGGAGGGAAGATTGGAAATGATCTCTTCCTTCCATTCGTTCAATTGGTTCGGATGACTGATTCTTTTCATTCGACTAATTTTTCCCGTTTAGATTTGATCATTATTTCTAATATTCTTTAAGGATGGAGGCAATATTTTTCATTGTGGCATGTGAATAGTATTTTCCATCCACTGTCACGACCGGACCAATGGCACAACATCCCAGGCAATTCACGGTTTCCAGAGTGAATTTACCATCTGCTGACGTTTGCCCCACTTTAATATCCAGCTTTCGTTCCATCTCATCTGTGATCTGCTGGCCTCCTCTGACATGACAGGCTGTTCCCATGCAGACGGTCACTGTATGTTCCCCCCCGGGTTCAAGGCTGAATGCTTTGTAAAAAGTAAGGACTCCATAGATCTCGCTTTCGGAAATATTCAATTTTTTTGCAATCTCGGCCAGTCTCTCTGGGGGAATATAGCCAAATCGTTCCTGGACCTCATGGAGTATGTGTACAAGTTCATTTTGTCTGTTTCCGGATTGTTTTATTTTGTTTTCCATGTTTATCCCTATCTTTTACTGATGGATGATATATCTGTGTACGGCAACCCGAACCGTTCCGCGATTATTTTCTTTACTATCCGGCCTTTGTATACATAAAGACCGCTTGATATCGTTTCATTCCCTTTAAAAGCTTTTTCCAGATCAGCGCCGCCTATCTCATCGATAAAAGGGGCCGCAAGATTGGACAGGACTTTTGTTGATGTGCGGCTTACGGCCGACGTGATGTTTGGAACACAATAATGAATAACACCTTCATCCAGAAATGTCGGCTGCTCAAGAGTAGTCAGACGGCTCGTTTCAATACACCCGCCCTGATCTATGGCAAGATCAATGATCAGAGAACCCTTGCGCATGGTCTTCACCATATCCTTTGAAATGACCTGAGGGGCCTTCGCACCGGGTTCCAGAATTGCTCCAATAAGAATATCCGCGATCTTAACGATCCTGCTTAGATTAAACTTGTTTCCAACCAGGGTGATCACCCGTCCTGAAGTCATTTCTTCCAATCCCCGAAGATTTTCCATTTCTGTGCCAAGCGCGATAGTATGGGCTCCAGCCCCGATCAGGGCTTTAACAGCGCTTCGCGCAAGGACTCCGCTCCCTATGACAACAGCAGTTGCCGGGGGCACACTGACAACTCCCCCAAGGAGCAAGCCTCTGCCCCCATGAATAGTCTGAAGGTAATGGCCGGATATGGATAGACACATCTGACCGGCAATCTCACCCAAACTCTCAATAAAGGGAAGCGCTCCGTTCTTTTCCTGAAAGATCTCATAACCAAGGATAGAAACTTTTTTCTTAAGCAATTTTTCAAGGTTTGCTTTTTTAGCCACAGCAAGATGATGAAATCCCATCAGTATCTGGCCTTCCCTGACCAGGCTGCACTCCTCATCAGAAAGAGGGGAAATATTTAAAACAAGGTCTGAGCGGCCGAAGGTTTCTTCAGGAGTGAAGACGATCTCCGCCCCTTGGGAAGCAAACTCTTCATTGGAGTATCCCGCCCTCAACCCGGCTCCTGCCTGGACATAAACCTTAAATCCCCTTTCTCTTAAAAAAGATACCCCTCCAGGATTCAGTCCGACACGGTTTTCAATTTTAGATGATTCGTTCAGTACACCAATATTCATATTTCTCTCCAGTTTCCTGAATTATTAATAAAATCTCAACTCGTGAACAATCCAAACAAGTCAAATCTATTCCTCAAAAGAAAAATATCATAACAAAATCAACTATCATTTCAAAATATATTTTCAGGCAAAAAACCCTAGGGTCAAATATAAAAACACACAATAGAGAAGGATAAGGATCAAGCCCTTGATCTTCCCCAACCTGCATCCTAAACGCATGCTCAAAAGCATGACTGTAACCATTAAGATCATAAAAGGAAAGAGAAAGTTGATTGTTTCCACCCGGACATGGATCGGCTTGACCAGGGCAGAGACCCCGATGATCCAAAGGATATTCAGCACATCTGCACCGATAATGTCGCCCACCGCTAATTCCCCTTCTCCTTTCAGCACGGCTGTGATGCATGTGCTGACCTCAGGAAGTGAAGTTCCTATGGCGATTACCGTGGACCCAACAATGATCTCAGGGACATGAAAATATTCCGTGATGTGCAGAGCAGCCCAGACCACACCAAACCGGCTGACTACAACAACACCAATGATCCCGGTCATGAAAAGAATGATGGGTTTTTTCAGTTGCTGCCATTTTAATAAGGAAGGCTGTTCAGCAGGACATTTATTATTACCATTTTGATCATCGGAAAAGAAAATCCTGGTTCTATATAAAAGAACAAAATACACAATAAGAAGGAAGAGAAAAAAGCCCCCCTCCAGACGCCCTATGGTTCCGTTTCTTGCCAGAAAATAGGCGATATAGTCGATCCCCAAAAGAAATAGTCCTGCGATCCTGAGAACCCTGCAATTGATAATAATGACTGCCGGAGCTAAGATTGCGGCCAATCCGATAGCGATTCCATCATCTGCAATGACCGAACCGATAGCATTACCCAGAGCATACTCCGGATGGCCCAGGAATGACGAGATGACGGAAACACCAAATTCCGGCGCAGTAGTTGCCAGTCCGACAAATACCATTCCTGTTATAATTTTGGGAATATGCAGAACATCGGAAATCCCGCAAGCGCCGGTCACAAATAAATCCGCACATTTAAACAGAATAAAAAACGAGACGATCATAACAGCAAAATAGATAAATATCATTTTTGCCTGTAAGCTATCCTTCCGTTGAATATCGTCATAATCACATGAGTGTTTTTTATAAGAGGATCAATAAACCACACACCATTTTCATTGGAAAGCATTATAATCCAACCCTCCCTGAAAAGGAACTTATATTTAACCGATTCGCCCGACGGGAAAAATGGCGATATATTACCGGTTTTTATTCTTAATTTGTAAAGCTGGATTGACACATCATCACAATTTTGGATAATAAAAAGGAATTTAGATTTGGATGAATAAAATATGATCAATGCAACACAAATCAGGAAAGGAATGGTGATCGTCATAGATGGGGAGATCTATAAAGTCCTGAATACTACTCACGTCACACCTGGTAAAGGTCAGGCTCTTATGCAGACTAAACTTCGCAAGATTAAAGATCAGAGCCTGCATGACCGCAGGTTCCGTTCAAAAGACAAGATAGAACAAGCTTACCTGGAAACGTTTGAAATGGAATACCTCTACCAGGAGGAGAATAATTATATTTTTATGAATCTGGAAACCTATGAACAGATCAGGCTCTCCGATGATGTTATCGGCAATGCTGTCTATTATCTTATCCCCAATGTGATCTTTTCGATCGAGATATATGAGGAAAAGCACGTTGGTATCAGTCCACCTATGACTATCGCTCTCAAAATCGTAAAGACCGAACCCTATCTCAAAGGGGCGACCCAGACAGCCGGAAACAAACCTGCTACACTGGAGACCGGCCTCATCATCAGCGTTCCTCAGTTCATCAAAGAAGGAGATGTCATTAAGATTGATACGCGGGAGGATAAATATCTCGAACGCATCAAAGCCTGAATTAATGTAGCCTGGATTATTCAGGCTGGAAGGTTTTGCGGGCAACTCCTACATTCCCATGCCCATCTACAGCCTTTACTGTGATCATGTCGTCTGAATTGTCGGGAAGCCGGTATGTCCAGTTAAACGTCTCTCTCTTTGAATCGCATATCCCATCTTCAGGAAAAACACTCTTCCACTCGCCCGGCATCACAAGAAATTTAACTTCTTTGATCTGAGACAGGGAATCTTCCGCTGTAAAACTTATTGTGAGTACGCCTTTTTTCTTTTCGGCCTTCATATTTCGGATGACAGGTAAAGAGTTGTCTATGGTCAGAACCCGACTGATCTTCTCGGCCTTCAGGCCTGTTCCCAACGGATTGGAAGGACTATCCGAAGCTATAACTTTAATATAATAGAAGCCGTCAGGCAGGGTCACTGTTTCAAAAGTAAAAATACTGTCTGTCCAATTGTCCTTCATAACCCTCCATTTTCCGGAATTTTTCTTTCGGATAAAAATAGAATAAACCAGGTCATCTTCGTTTTTATCGGCTGCCTGCCAAACGACCGTCTGATATCCTTTTTTCTCATGTTTCTTTGGCATAATATAGGTCTTGCTTTTGTTGCTGCTCTTACTCTGAGGCGCTGATCTATAATCCACGCCCCAGATCACATCTTCTTGTTCAGGAAGTTTCAAAAAAACAACATTTGGAGGTAACAACTCCAGACCCAAAAAGTGCGGCTCCATATTGGTCTCCTGATAATATAGCTCCACTTTTTTCACCTGGGGAGACTGATTGCCCGATTGTGTTTTAAATCTTACCTTGAACTGGAGGTAGCGGGCTTTGGGGCTTAGGATTTGTTCCCCAAGAACGCTCTGGTAGGGAGGAGACCATTCGCTCCAAGTCTTTTTCGGTTCACTGGTGTTTCCGCTGCGTGTGTAAAACTGCAGAGCTGTATCTTCAGGACGAATGGTTTCCCAATTCATCCGCCCCCAGGATGAATGTACGGATGTATCCAGGACCCGGCTGGTATAGACTCCATTGAATCGTTGTTTGGGTTGGAGATAGCTGATTAGTGACGGATTATTGGACAGAATATAGGTTTTTTTGTTGTGGGAAGCCAGATGAAAGATCTGTTCAGAATTTTTCTGAAGGACTAGTGTTATCTTGTCGTTCTGATCAACTGAATAGATCCGGCCTCTGGCTCCTGTTCCAAATAAAAGACTGTTTTTCTCTTTATCCCAAAGGAGAGAATATATCATCTCTTCACCTGAATTCCAGAGCATCTTAGCCACTCCCTTCGCATCAACGCGGTAAAGAGCGCTGGGCTGTTTCTTTTTTACTGCTGCAGCCGCACTGGGCTTTGAAGAATTCGGAGTTACTTTAATCTCAACACTAGTACTCGATGTCAGTCCGGATGGAGATAGACCATTCGCCTCTGGTTTTGTCACGACCCCGCCGGCTGCCACATAGATCCGTCCTTTCCTGTCCTGAACAATGCTTTTGATCTCCTCAAACGGGGATTCAAATACGATCATCGCCTTTCGCTTTTTCGTGATGCGGTAAAGATGGCCTTTGCCCCCGCTTCCAGCCAATAGATCGCCGTTTTTATCCCGGTGCAGACAGAGGATATGATTTTCCTCTGCCTTGAGGATAGAAATACCATTCCCCTGGGGAGAGATCTCATAGATCCCTCCGTTCTCACCAACGGCTGCCAGCAGCGACCCGGTATCTGTAAACATCAGATCCCAGATATATTTTTCTGCCGGGTCGAAAAAAACCGACCCTTTATCCTTGTCTGTAATCTTATAGATCTTTCCATTGGGAGAGGTTCCGGCATACAGATCCCCTTTCCGATCTCTTGCCAAACAATAGATATCCACTTCCGGAACTCGATAATACAATTCTGATTTTCTGTTTTTATCTATTTTATATATCTTCCCTGAATGCCCTGTACCAAGAAAGATCTCGTCACTAGCGGTAAAAAGTATGGATAAATAAAATTCTTCGCCAGGGCCCCGTATTTCCTCCTCCTGTGGAGAAAGTGAAAGGACTCCTTCGCAGGAGACGGAAATACCATCAAACTTTCCTCTGAGAAATTCTTCAAACCGGTATAGCTCCCATTTCTTCGGAACCACAGCATAAATGGCTTGAAGAGAAAAGAGGAAAATAATCAATAGAACCGCTGCTTGTCTTTTCATGCATAACTCCTGTTATTTTTTACTTAATTTTGATGGGAACCACAACCGCTCCTTGAAATACATAATCGATCGGGATCTGATATTGACTCAAAGTCGATTTCGAGATTTCAACCGGAGATGAAGAGGCTGCGCGCGGAGACAAAAACATGGACTTCATTGAAGGAGGCAGATTTGGCATCTCTTCCCCTTTGAGAAAAAGCCCGGGCTTTGAGGCAAACACTTTAAAATAGATCCTGTTGTTCTTTCTTAAATTGCTCAGCAGCCTGATGAGCTGACTCAGGCTCCTCGGAATAAAATTCTGGCTCTTATATTGAGCCATTTCAATATTTCTCATGGACACCGCATCCGCAATAGCCAGATAAAATTCCGATCCGGACGGCAGAGTCGGCGTAAGAAAAGGAATCTGCTGCATAATGGTCTCTCCCCTGAAATTCCGGAAAAAGACCTTGATCATGATCGTCTCGCCGGGACCAGCCGTATATTTATCGAGCCAGACCCGTTCAAGATATGAAAATTTGATCTCTTCGGTTGCACGGACTTTCAGGTCGATTCTATAGATATCCAGGTTCCGGAACTCATTGTTGGTCAAAAAAAACACAACGGAAGCTATCAGATTGGAGAGCCCTGTGACAGCGACATTAAAATTTCCGGAATAGAGGTCTTCCAGATGGATGCTTCTTCCGTTCTCAAAATAGATATCTCCAGTTAATTGAAGCGTCAGGTCGCCGTATGCCCGCTCCTCTGTGGTCAGGATATTTGAAATGACCAGATTGGTGAGAGTAGGTGTCAGTATCTTATTATCCGCAATAAAGATCTTGTAATCGTTTATATCCCCACGTCCTCCAATAAGAGAAATGTTCAAGGGGATCAGTCTGGCGCGTTTCCCTAATTCTCCGTAGACACCCGCACCTCGATCCTGAGAAAAACGTCCGATCCTTGTATCCGGGATGGCCAGCTTAAAAGATTTCGCCATGCTGGGCGCCACGCCAAGCACGTTGACAGAAGTCATGGAATAATCGACCGCTCCCAGGTTGTAGAGAGGATGCCCAAAAGCATATACTTTACTTCCGTCCACATAAGTCACTGTGCCGACAGCTGTCATATCCAGGTCTCCGCTCACCAGTTGAACTCCAACAGGATCGCCTCCTTTTAATAAAGCCCCTGGCCGGACCGACAAATCCAGTGATTGTCCGGATGCTCCTGCACTGATTGGAGAAAATCCGAGTTTCGTAAAAATGGATTTGGCGCTGTTAAAGACACAAGGAGAAAAACCACTGCACATAAGAGGAATGGGCAGAGGTGTTGCGACCTGTCCACCTCCGATGCCTGGGGACTGGTTTTGAAAAAAAACACTATTCATCTCAAAAAGTTTCTCCAGGCTGAGTTCCTTCTGTACAGGAATCCTTGGAGAAAAGGTCGATGGGGAAATAGTCCGGCCCGGGATAGCTATCATATCCGAAATAGGAGTTATTCCTGTAATTGCTTCCTTGAGGAATGTACCGATACTGTAGGCAACCGCTCCGATCAGCTTCCCATCGATATAAACCGGGCTTCCGCTCATTCCTTCTATGACACCGGTCCTGTCCAGGATTTTATGATCCAACCGTGCCAGGATCATGCTTTTCTTTGGCGAGAAATTGCGAAGAACACCGATGATTTCCACATCAAACTCTTCGATCCTATTTCCTAAAAAGACCGTTCTTCCCTTCCCTTTCATCCCAACCTTGACCTGATTCAGAGGCATGATGTGATCAGCCGCTTCCACCTGAGTGGAAAACAGACAGACAAACAGAATTAAGGAAACGAAAATATTCCAAATTTTTCTACTTTTATAAATCATGATAATCCAGGTTAGATAATGCCCAGTTTTTTTCCACACTCCTCAAAACTTTTTAGAACGGTATTTAGTTCCAAATCTGAATGTGAAGCGGAATAACTCGTCCTGATCATTGCCTGATTGGGAGGAACAGCCGGGAAAATAACAGGATTGGTAAAAATACCTGCTTCTCTCAAATACCGCCAGAACATGAAGGTTTTTATGTCTTCACCGATCATAAGGGGGATGATCGGAGTCTCGGATGGTCCTGTATCATAACCCATGGCCTGAAATCCGGACTTCATTTTTTTTGTGATCTCCCATAGTCGTTTCCTTCGCTCCGGTTCATTTTCAATGATATCAAGCGTGGCTATGACGGTTGCCACAGAGGCCGGAGTTATGCTGGCACTGAAAATCAGGGCTCGTGCATGGTGCTTTATATAAGAGATCACCTTTGCCTCCCCGGCCACAACTCCGCCAAGAGAGGCAAAAGCCTTGCTGAATGTCCCAACGATCAGATCAACTTCGTCCTCCAGTCCGAAATGTTCAGCAGTTCCCCTTCCATTTTCTCCCATGACTCCAAGCCCATGAGCATCGTCTACCAGCAGTTTAAAACCGTATTTTTTCTTCAGCGCAACAATTCCGGGAAGATCGGTCAGGTCCCCCTCCATGCTGAAAACCCCATCGACCGCTACCAGCACCGGGGAATCAGAGTCGAGAGAGGACAATACTTTATCCAGATCTTCCATGTCGTTATGTTTGAACCACAACACTTTGCCATGCGAAAGCCGGCAGGCATCGATGATGCTGGCATGGTCCATCCTGTCCGTGATAACAACCTCGTCCTTACCGACCAGAGTGCAAATTGCTCCCTGATTAGTCTGGAATCCTGTGCTGAAAGCAAGAGCCTCTTCTTTTTTAAGATATTTGGCAAGACGCTTTTCCAGTTCAACATGGATGTCCAGAGTACCGTTCAAAAAACGGGAACCGCAGGTCGCCACTCCATATTTATCCACAGCATCTTTGGCAGCCTGCATAACTCTGGGGTCATCAAGCAGTCCCAGATAATTGTTGGAACCTACCATAATCATCTCCCGGCCATCCGCTTTAATCTTGTTTCCATAGACTTCCTGTATCGGGGTGAAATAGGGGTATATTCCCATAGCCTGGGCTTCTTCTGCCCGTGTGAATGCATAACATTTATCAAAAATGCTCACAATATCCTCCTTTATGAGGTTTGACCCGATCTTGCAATTATTTTACAATCGCTTTCATGAAGGCATTTATTACAGGCGGAACCGGATTCATCGGGAGCCACCTTGCAGAACAACTGATACATAAACACAATGCCGAGGTCTTTACTCTGGTGCGCGATCTGAAAAAACCCAAATGGCTCAAAGGACTCGATGTCCAGCCTTTAAACGGCGATCTGTATTCACTACCTGATCTGCCTGAAAATCTGGACTATATTTTTCATCTCGCCGGACTTACAAAGGCCTATAAATCAGCAGATTATTATACAGTAAACCAGAAAGGAACGGCAAGCCTTTTTCAGTCCATCCTGGATCAGAACATTAAACCCAAAAAAGTCATTTATCTAAGCAGCATGGCAGCCGCAGGCCCTTCCAGGCAAAGAAAGCCTGTCCGAGAGGACCGCTCTCCTTCTCCTGTCACTATTTACGGCGACAGTAAATTGAAGGGAGAATACGAGGTTTTAAAACTAAAGGAAGAACTCCCGTTAGTAATTATCCGCGTGGGAGCTGTTTACGGCCCCAGGGACCGGGATTTCCTTAAATATCTCCAGGTCATTAAAAAGAGGATTTTCCCTGTTATTGGTAAAAAAGACCGGCTCCTGAACCTGTGTTACGTTAAAGACCTTTGTCAGGCACTGATTCTGGCTGCTCAGACCGATCAGGAAAGCGGAGAAATATTTCATATCGCCCACCCCCAACCCTATTCCTGGAACGATATAGGCAAGATATCAGGAGAGATCATAGGTAAAAAATTGATCACTATCAAAATCCCTTTGCCTCTCGTATATATGGTTGCTGCTGCATCTGATCTTATCAGTTTGTTCACAAAAAAACGCAGCATCATCAACAGACAGAAATACAGAGAATTCAAACAGGAGGGATGGCTTACCGATACTCATAAGGCCGAAAAACAATTGTTATTCAGGCCGATCTTTCCTTTGGAAGAAGGCCTTCGTGAAACCATTTATTGGTACCAGGAACAAGGCTGGCTCTAGAAATTTTTTATGAATAACCCAGGTTCCTGGGGGATTCACGAGCCGAGGAGAGGACAAAAAAAGCAGTCTATTGAGGTCCATAGAAGTCTATCGAAGTCGTCGAAGTCGAAATAACAAAAGAGGCCCAAAGCCCAAAGTCATTTATTATACGTCATTCCCGCTTTCGCGGGAACGACGTCTGGATTCCCGCCTGCGCGGGAATGACAGAAATTAAATGACTTTGGGCTAAGCTGCTTTGGGCTTTGGGCCTCTTTTGCATTGGCCTTTGGCCCTTGGCCT
>DAOVDI010000132.1 GCA_030669585.1 Acidobacteriota bacterium | reverse complement strand
CAAAGGTACCAGCGTTGCTTCTTTGGTGGCTTCTTCAATAGCCTTTAGGCGAAGTTTCTTATGCTCATCTGTCTTTTTTATCATTTTAGATGCAGCCATCACTTTGTTAAATGCGATTGTATCCATGTCGACTGCTTTGAGAAATTCATCCTTTAATGCCTGTGCTCTGACAGCAAGCTCTTTTACTTTTGACTGAACCTCTTCATAGTCTTTTTTCCCCACCGTCAAATTGGAAACCATGGCTGAGAGAGAAGCAGACAAAGCGCCGCTGAGTGCGGCAGTGCTTCCTCCTCCCGGAGCAGGGGAATCCGACGACAATTCATTGGCAAATTGACGGAGATTCATATCCACAAGAGAATCTTTCACTTCCGTAAATTGATACTCGATGATTTTTTTGTGAGGATCAAAAGGAGAAACATCGTTCAAACCAAGAGACAGCACCGCGATATTGATCAATTCTTCGTTAGGAACACCGGGGCTTTCCCCCTGTTTTTCAAGATAATAATGTCCGGCTATAAGAAGCGCTTCCATGGGAATCAAACCGACAAGTTCACTTCCTGTTACCCTGACTCCTATGGCCTCTGCCTCTTTGATGACTGCATCAAAAACAAGATGAATGGGGGAGATCTTATAGTTCGTGAAGTTGATCGATATCTGAGCGATACCATAGTCCTCAATAAACCAACCTACGGCTTTTACCTCCTTGAATTTCCCGGGGACTTTAATGGCTTTTCCATTTTCATCTCGGACAATTTTTCCATTTTTATCCCGCTTCGCCCTGCCTTTTTCCCTTATATTAAGCGCTATATGATGTGCCAGTTTTCGATCCCTTGTGTTAAGGTTGATGTTATAAGCGATTAAAAATTCTCTGGCTCCTATGGCGATGGCTCCGGATCTGGGGTTGAATTCCGGCTTGCCGTAATCAGGTTTCCACTCTGGGTCCTTGAATTTTTCTTCAAGACCTTCATATTCACCCATTCGAACAGTTGCAAGATTTTTCCGTTCAGGTTTTTGTGCGGCCTCTTCGTAAAGATAAACAGGGATGTCCAATTCATCTGCCACCCTTTTCGCCACGTCATGAGCGATCTGGATGCAGTCTTCCATTGTGACACCTGATACAGGAACAAATGGACAGACATCGGTCGCGCCCATACGACTGTGTGCTCCTTTGTGTTTGGACATATCTATGATTTCAGAAGCTTTTTTTATTGCTTTAAATGCCGCTTCCTTGACGCCGTCTGGGGTTCCGATAAAAGTGACAACCGTCCGGTTCGTAGTTTCTCCAGGATCTACATCCAATAATTCCACCTGTCCCGTTGTTTCTATCTCCTTGGTGATGGATCTAATTTTTTCGATGTCCCGGCCTTCGCTGAAATTAGGGACACATTCAACAAGCTTCATGTATTTTCTCCTTAGTTGTTATTTCAGTGTGTATTGCAGCATACCTTTATAATTATAAACTTCTACTTCGCCAAACTTTTCGATCAATTCATCGATAAAGGGATTTTCTTCCGCACTCAAATTTGCATTTGTCACAATGACGATGGCTGGTGTCAGAATCGAGCTGTCCTTGATCAGTTCAAAGACCTTGTTTGAATCAATCTGCATAATGTTCTCGTAATAATTTGCCCAATGAGCTTCTCCCAGATCAAAGGCGATTATCTCTGAAACCTTTGTTGAAAAAAATCTCGATCCTGCCAATTTAATCGGAAAATTTCCCAGCAGATAGAATTTTGCCTGTTCTATCTCCTGGCTGGGGATTTTCACCTTCATAACATGGTCTATTTCTCGTAATACTTCTTCAATTGAACGGAGAACCACATCAGAACGAACCTTTGCTCTGATAAAAAAAACACCGAATTTATTGAATAGATCAATTTGACTGAAAGCATAATAAGCATAACCTTTTGTTTCCCTGAGGTTCATGAATATCCTGCTGTTCGGAGTGCTGCCGATAACTCTGTTGAAAACAGAATATGAGAAATAATCTTCCGGCGTATTGAGCGCGATGACATTGCCTATAAATATTGTAGTGTCATCAATTTGTGGCATATCGACCAGACAGATCTTTAGACGTTTTACAGGCTTGGGAGGAGATAGAGGGGAATATTTTAGATTGTTTTTTCTCCAGGTATTCAGGTGACGGCTGACAACTCTGGAAGCAGTCTGGAAATCGATTCCTCCAATCAATATAAGGTGGGAATTGTTGGGTCTGTAAAATGTTTGGAAATACTTGCGAATATTATCGTGTTTTATATTCTTGATCCCATTTTCGTTAAAGGTGATCTTTTGATGGGGATGATCCTGAAAAAGGATACGAAGCATAAGGCGTCTGGATACAAAATCCGGATCGAACCTCTTTCCAGCCATACTATGATAAAGAGATGTTTTCAGTTTGGCGATCTCCTTTTGATTGAAAGAAGGATTTTTAACGAGTTTTCCAAGGACATCCAATCCTTCGTCCAGAAATTCTTTTAAAAATGATATTGAGATAATTGTGTGTTCAGGAAAGACTGAAACGGCGAATCTTCCTCCTATGGAAGCAAGAATGTCTTCAAACTCGGATGAAGAGAAAATTGATGTTCCCTTTGAAAGCATGTGAGCGGTAAAAGTTGCCAGGCCGGGAAGATCGTCTGGAGAATGACTTTCGCCCGCGAAGATGATCAACTGTAAATGGATATCAGGTGATTGTGTGTTTTGAACGACAGAAAGTCTGAGGCTGTTGGCTAATTCATGTGATCTTATTTCAGGGAGATTAAGATCAACAAGGGGTTGGGGAGAAGGAGGAAACCGCCTGAAACGTTCCTGGGCATTCAGAAAGGAGAATGATATCAAGAATACAGTGAGCAGGTATATAAGTCCTCTTTTCATCTGATCTTCACATCCAGGATGACTTTATGTTTTGAGAAATATTTGTTGGCAATTATCATGATCCTGTGGGATGTTACGGACAAGAATTGGTTCAACTCCGGATAAACCTGTTCAGGGTGATTCCGTTCCAGAAACCTGTTAGCAAGAAAAACAGCGCGTCCGGAAACAGTCGCAAATTTACTTAGATAATTGGATTTCAACATCATTTTAGCCTTTGCCAATTCCTCTGAAGAGATGAGATTGGATATGAATTTATTGATCTCGGAAAAGACAGCTTTTTTACACCGGTCACGATTCGTCTCACTATTGAGGACTACAAAAATTTTAAAAACTGCACGATCCTTCCTGATCTCTATCCCTCCACCTATAGAAGTCGCTAAGCGCTCTTTTATTACCAACCGTTTATACAACCTTGATGTTTTTCCTTTGACAAGAATATAGCTGCAGATATCCATAGGAAAATAATCATCTGAATAGGGCGATGCTATTCTATATCCAATATTTAATCGAGGTGAAGATTTCAGTGATTTCTCGCTGAAATGGATATCCTCCAGAATATCATAAAATTCAGTTTTTGTTGTTTCTTCTGATTTTGGTCCTGTGGGAATCGATTGAAAATACTTTTCCATAAGTTCTCTTGTCCTTGCTTTGTCAATGTGACCGGCGATACAGATAACAGAATTATTCGGTCTGTAATAATTCGAATAAAAACTTCTCACATCTTGCAGTGACAGGCTGCGCAGATCTGTTTCAAAGCCTATAACCGGATGATTGTAAGAATAGTCTCCAAAAAGAAGCTGTGTAAAATGCAAGGAACTACTCATATAGGGGTCATCCAGTTTTCGAAACCGGATTCCATCTATAAGTGACTGTTTAGCCTTTTCGACTTTTTCTCTGGTGATTCTAAGGGAAAACATTCTGTCTGACTCAAGCCATAAAACAAGTTCAAGTTGATTGGCTGGGACGGTTTGATGAAAGATCGTCTTGTCCACAGTAGTAAGGGCATCAAATCTTCCCCCTGTTCTGTTGACGAAGTTAATATGCTGCATCCGGCCGACATTTTTTGAGCCTTGAAACATGAGTGTTTCCAGGAGATGGGCGAGGCCGGATTTTCCTTCAGGTTCATGAAAAGAACCGACATGATAAGCTACTGTAACAGACACGACTGGAAATGAATAATCTTCGGCCAGGATAACATTCAAACCATTCTTCAATTGGAAATGTGTAAAAGGAAAAGGGAAATTTTCTATCTGACCGGAATGCAGGGGAAGAAATGTGAGAAACAGCAAAGTTATAGTAACTAAAATATTTTTATTCAATATTGTTATGAACATTGACTTGAAAATGATCCAAGCTCAAAAACAGATTTAAAATAACATAAATCAAAAACGATTTCTTCTATTTTATCATTTTGAGATATTTAAGAATATCTTTTTTCATTTCCGGATCAGTGACCTGGTTGTAGATCTTTTCAAAGATTTGTCTAGCGGCTATATATTCTCTGTTTTTAAAGTGAGCAACAGCCAGATTGTATTGAATCTGTGTGTCATCGGATTTGGAGAGATCTAGTGCATTCAATGCTTTTTTATAGGCATTAATAGCCTCATGCAATCTGTTCATGTCTTCCAGAATGATCCCTTTTAGGTTTAAGGCCATAACAAACCTATTATCCAGCGCAATGGCATTTTCCAAATGAAAAATTGCATCTTCCATCCTGTTTCTT
>DAOVDI010000141.1 GCA_030669585.1 Acidobacteriota bacterium | reverse complement strand
AGAGCACAATTCATGAATATTTTTCCCGGCTATTTTAACGGACAGACTATCATTCTTCAGCCGGCTGCCATTACAAAAGGAACAGATCTCATCCGTCAGTTTAACATCGCCCCAGGAATCCACTTTTGTCCGGCAGCCAATCCCATGACAGGACGGGCAGGCGCCGTAAGGACTGTTAAAGGAGAAAGATCTCGGCTCAAGCTCAGGAAGGTTGATATTGCAATACGGGCAAATAAAGCTTAAAGAAAGATAGGTCTCATGGGTTTCTTCTGTAATCACCAGGAGGTCGCCTCCTGACATTTCCAGGGCTTTTTCTGCCGCTTCATGCAGCCTTTTTCCGGAATCGGGGCAAACATCGATTTCATCCACAAAGACTTCAATGTTATGTTTTTTATTCCTTTCAAGAAGGATCTTTTCGTCCAGTTCACGTATCTGACCGTCAACACGGGCACGGAGAAAACCCTTTCTCCTCCATCGGTCAAACAGTTTCACATATTCCCCTTTCCGCCCTTTGACTACAGGCGAAAGGATTTTCACCTGCCTTCCTCCGGCCAACTCATAGATCCGGCGTAAAATTTGCTCCTTGCTCTGAGAGCGGACTTCCCGCCCGCACTTCGTACAGTGAGGGGTTCCGGCGCGGGCAAAAAGCAGCCGCAAATAATCATACGTCTCGGTAATGGTTCCGACTGTGGAACGGGGGTTAGTGGATATGGTCCGCTGGTCGATGGATATGGCTGGAGACAGGCCCTCTATTGACTCGACCTCGGGCTTTTCCAACTGTTCGATATACTGACGGGCATAAGTGGACAAACATTCAATATATCGCCTCTGGCCTTCCGCAAAAAGAGTGTCAAATGCCAGTGAAGATTTCCCTGAACCGCTTGGCCCTGTTATGACAATGAGCTTATTGCGGGGTAAGCAAACATCGATCTTTTTCAGATTGTGCTGGGCTGCTTTTTTGACCGTGATCTTTTTGAGCATGAAAATTTATTTTAACACCGGGATCAGACATGCGCAAATGACAATTACATGCTTAACCTCGATGTGATAGAATAAATTTATGAGTGCGAAAATCACGACTCTAAACCAATTGATCACGATTAGAAAAGACCTTAAAAAGCAGGGAAAAACAATCGTCTTCACCAACGGTTGTTTTGATGTCCTCCACATAGCACACATACTCCTCTTTTTAGAAGCAAAACGATGCGGGGATATCCTCGCAGTCGCCGTAAATACGGACGAGAGCATCCGCAAACTCAAGGGCCAGAAAAGACCGGTTTTCCCTCTTGAGGAGCGCCTTGAAGTGCTGGATGCAGTCGAGGCTATCGACTATCTGCTCCCATTCAGCGAAGAAACACCTTTAGAGATCATCTCCCAACTTCTGCCCGATGTACTGATCAAAGGCAGTGATTGGAAGCCTGAAGACATTGTGGGCAAGCATGAAGTCGAGCGATCCGGAGGCCGTGTGGTCATATTTCCTTTTTTGGCCGGATATTCCACGACTGAGATCATAAAAAGAATAGGCGGCAGATATGATGACTAAACCGGGAAAGTCAAGACAGGAAAACCTTATCAGATCCGTAGATCTCCTCAGAGATATGGGTATGCGTCATGACTCCATTAAAGTGATAAAACATATTCAGGCAAGAAAAGGACAGTATGAGGATTATCCTCCTGAGGTCCATCCCGCTCTCACCGGCGCATTGAAGCGCAAGGGATATAACCAACTTTACTCCCACCAGCGCCATTCCTGGGATCATCTCAACAATAAAAAAAACATTGTCGTTGTCACCCCCACAGCCTCGGGAAAAACTCTTTGTTACAACCTTCCTGTTCTTGACAAGATAATGAAAAATCCTTCAGCACGGGCAATTTATCTTTTCCCGACAAAGGCCCTGGCGCAGGACCAAAGAGCCGAACTGGATGAGACCATAAAACTGCTCCCCGAAGAAATTCGGACATTTACCTATGACGGGGATACACCTCAGGACGCCCGGAAAGCCATCAGAGCCCGGGGGCATATCATTCTCACTAATCCGGATATGCTGCACACCGGGATCCTTCCTCATCACACAAAGTGGATCAAGCTTTTCGAGAATCTGGAATACATCGTTATCGACGAACTGCATAACTACAGGGGGATCTTCGGCAGCCACCTGGCAAATATTCTCAGGCGGCTAAAGAGGATCGCTGCCTTTTACGGCTCGTCTCCCAGGTTCATCCTATGTACCGCGACCATCGCTAATCCCGTCGAAATTGCAGAGCGGATGACCGAAGAGCCTGTGTCCCTTGTGGATAATAACGGCGCGCCTCACGGGGAAAAATATATCATCTTCTACAATCCTCCTGTGGTCAATGAATTCCTGGGCATACGGCGCTCCTACGTTAACGAATCAAGGTGCATAGCCAGGCTCTTTTTAAAAAACGGTCTTCAAACGATCGTCTTTGCAGGAAGCAGACTTATCACCGAAGTACTGGTCACCTACTTGAAAAACGACATCGAGAAAACGGTTAAAGACGAAGGAAAGATCAGGGGCTACAGGGGAGGCTACCTCCCTCTCCGGCGGAGAGAGATTGAAAGAGGCCTGCGCGAAGGAAAAATCAAAGGTGTGGTCTCGACAAACGCACTTGAGCTGGGAATAGATATCGGAAGTCTTGATGTCGCAGTGCTGGCCGGATACCCGGGGAACATCTCAAGCACCTGGCAGAGAGCGGGCCGGGCCGGCAGGAAAATGACAGCATCTGTGGCAGTACTCATAGCCAGAAGCTCTCCCCTGGATCAATTTATCATAAACAATCCCGAGTATTTCTTTTCTGAAAATCCCGAGCAGGCCTTGATCAACCCCGACAATCTTTCCATCCTTATCAGCCATATAGAATGCGCTTCCTTTGAGATCCCTTTTACGGATGAAGAAAAATTCGGAACTGTGGATACGGATGAGATCCTTAATTTCCTCGAGGAGGAAAAACTCGTCCATCACTCAAAAAACAAATGGTATTGGACTTCGGATGTCTACCCTGCAGATAGTGTCAGTCTTAGAAGCATCAGTTCGGATAATTTTGTGGTAGTGGACACATCGGCAAAATCCAAAGTCATCGCAGAGGTGGATTTCACCGCTGCCCTCACAGCCCTTCATCCCAAGGCAATCTATATCTGTGAAGGAGAGCAGTACTATGTCGAGAAGCTGGATTTTGAGCAGAGGAAAGCCTACGTCAAAAAGACCGATATCGATTATTACACCGATGCCATTGATTACACCAAAATCAAGATCCTGGACAACTTCGGACAGAAGCGCCTGCAGAAATTTTATATCAATCATGGAGAAGTCCACGTAGCAACCCAGGTCGTTGGATTTAAAAAAATAAAGTTTTTCACAATGGAAAATGTCGGGGCCGGAAAACTCAGCCTGCCCCAGAATGAGATGCACACAACCTCATTCTGGGTAACTATCCCTGCAAAGGTTTACCAGTCTCTTCCTTTTGAACCGGAAGAAAAGATCAACGGCATTTTCGGCCTGGCATATTGCCTCCATCATGTCTCTCCTTTTTTTCTGATGTGTGACTTGCGGGATATCGGCGTATCGGTCGGCGACAATACGACCGGAAAAACCCTGCCCCCGCGCGCAATCACTCCTGGAATTAAGGTCGAGACAGATATCCCCATCTCCGAATGGACCGATTTTGAACCGAATATCTTCATCTATGATAATTTTCCAGGGGGGATCGGACTCAGTCCTACGCTATTCGATCTGGAAAAATACCTTCTCATCCAGTGCCTGAAAACCATCGATGTCTGCCCTTGTAAGGAAGGATGTCCGTCCTGCGTGGGGCCGGCAAAGGAAAGCGGAAAATCCGCCAAGCAGGTCGCCCGGCATATCCTGGAAAAACTGGCTTAGACATAAGTCTCTTCGCAATAACGGACACCTGAATTATTCATAAAAGCGACCGAAACCTGACATTATTTTTCTTTTAAAGCACTAGTATCGTGTCATGCGTGAAGTATCGTATCGGGCGCTCGTCATTCCCACGAAAGTGGGAATCCAGTTTATTGGGTTCGTTGTCTGGTTTATCTGGATTCCCGTTTACACGGGAATGACGATCATCTTTGCGACATCA
>DAOVDI010000124.1 GCA_030669585.1 Acidobacteriota bacterium | reverse complement strand
TTGGAACTTGTTGGGTATTCTTACTGCGGAGGATGTCCGGGGGGAAATATCGAGTATGTACCTGAGGAGATGGTAAAGAACGGGGTGGATGTGATACATCTGGCAACAGGTCTTGTTGTCGGTTATCCTCCTTGTCCGAGGATCCGTCAGTTTAAGCAGTATATTGAAACCCGGTTTAAAATCCCGGTTGTAGTGGGGACACATCCGATTCCTTTAAAATACATGGAGACGCACAACGATCTGCCTTTCTGGAAAAATATGAGGATGGAAGAAATGGTTGGAGATATGATGAAAGAAACCCTGCGAATAATGGAGGATTATAATTGATCATACGGTCTGGCGTAAGCCCTTGATAAAGCTTGATATATGATGTCCAACGATAAAGAACTTGAACAGTTTACACAGCAGCTCCAGGCTGAGATTATGGAGAAGATCGGAAAGGTCTATACTGAAACGGTTATCGACCACTGGCAGAACCCCAGAAATTTCAGACGGATTAAAAAACCCGATGGTTATGGAAAAGCTCAAGGGACATGCGGTGATACAATGGAAATGTTCATAAAAATTAATGAAGACCGCATCCTGGATTGTTCCTTTCAAACCGATGGATGTGGAACCTCCATTGTCTGCGGTAGCATGGCTACAGTGATCGCGATAAACAAGACGTTCACTGAGGCTCTGGCTGAAGTAAGCGCCAGTAAAATTTTAAGCCTCCTGGGAGGGCTGCCAGAAGCAGATAAACACTGTGCAAGTCTGGCTGCAGAAACACTTCGGAGGGCTATGGCAGATCTGCTCTATCACAAGAAATTTCCGTGGAAAAAAATCTATAGAAAAGAACAATAGTATTTCTGCATTTGAAAGGAGCCCCATGAAAGAATGTAATCAGGAAAAAAATCTATCAAGATGCAATTGTTCCTATGAACCATGCAGCAAAAAAGGTATTTGTTGTGAATGCCTGCAATATCACTGGCGCATGAGGGAGCTTCCGGCCTGTCTGTTCCCTGATGACGTGGAAAGAACGTATGACAGATCATTAAGAAAATTTATCGAGATATATAAAAACCAGGTTTAAAAAGAAAGCATGGGAAAACAGAAATCTAAGACGCATATACATATCTATGGGCCAGTGCCTTCACGGCGCTTGGGGTTCTCTCTAGGCGTGGATATTATCCCTTATAAAACATGCTCTTTGGATTGTATTTATTGTCAGCTTGGTTCGACCGCGGAGAAATCCGTGGAGCGTAAAGCCTATTTTGACAAAGGAGACCTGCTTTTTCAGACCAAACAGGTTGTTAATTCAGGCCGTAGGATCGATTATATTACTTTTTCCGGATCGGGCGAGCCGACTCTTAATATTTTGATTGGTGAATTGATTCGAGAGATAAAGAAGTTCACTTCAATTCCTGTCGCTGTGCTGACCAACAGCACCATGCTCACAAAGCCGGATGTAAGAGCTGCCCTATCCCAGGCTGATTTGGTTGTCCCCTCTCTTGATGCTGTTACCCAGGCTGTATTCGAGGAGATAAACAGGCCTCATGAATCCCTGAAGATTAGTGAGATCATTGGTGGGATCATTGCCTTCCGTAAAGAGTTTTCAGGCCAGATCTGGCTTGAAATCATGATTGTCAAAGGTATCAATGATTCTGAAGACCATGTTAAACGTTTAAGACAGGCTGTAGGGAAAATACAACCAGAAAAGGTTCAATTGAATACAGTTGTCAGACCTCCTGCTCAGGACTTTGCTGTTCCTTTGAGTCAGGACGAATTGGAAAATATTTGTCATATTATGGGCAGCCGGTGCGAAATTGTAGCTGACTTTAAAAAGATACATTTGGAGGCCGTAGATATTCATCTGGAGGAAGTAATTTTAGAGATGATAAGAAGGAGGCCTGTAACCTCATTTGATATTGCCAATTCCATGGGAAGGCATATTGATGAAGTTATGAAAAGTATACTCCGGTTACTGGATGAGCAGAAGATCAGAGAATCAAGACATGAAAATAAAGTGTATTACGAGACTGTGTAATTATGAATGAAAAAGGGCTTTTCTTTTTTCTCTGAATATGATAACAATATTTCTTAGGGATTAAACAACATTTCTTTCTAATATTATTATTAGATTATTACTAATTACAGAGGTTTATCTTCTTTCTAAACAGCCAAAAAACAGCGTGGATAGAGGGGGCATCTATATATTTTCAAATACAGGGTGAAGTATTATTGATAAGGAGCATAGATGTTTGAAACAACGTACTTTCCTAAAGCAAAAAAAATCTGGCACATGGGGGAATTTTTAGATTGGTCGGATTCCATGATCCATTCTCAGAGTCATGTCATACATTATGGAAATTCTGTTTTTGAAGGAATACGGGCTTATAAGACTTCTGATGGAACGGCTGTCTTCCGGCTTCAGGATCATATAGACCGGTTTTTTGTCTCTGCAGAGGTATTGGGTATGGAAGTGCCCTTCAGCAATGAGGAGATAATCCAAATTGTAATAGAGGTTATGAAGGAAAATAAGCTGGAGTCTGCATATATCCGTCCTCTCTTGTTTTATTCTTACGGAAATCTCGGGTTGGTTCCCAAGGCCTCTCCTGTTGAATTGGTCGTTAGCGCCTGGGAATGGGGGGCCTATCTGGGGGAAAAGGCGGAGACAGGCGTCAATGTATGTATCTTGCCCTGGAAAAGAATCCATCACAGCCAGTTTAATATGAAAGCAAAACTCGGAGGACTATATACTCTCTCAACGATCGGCGGAATATACGCGCGCAACAAAGGGTATGACGAAGGGCTGTACCTCAATATAGAAGGAAGAGTTTCCGAGGGGCCGGGGGAAAATCTGTTTATCGTTAAAAACGGGGTTTTAATAACAAACGATGTTACTGAATCCGTTTTAAGGGGCATCACCCGGGAAAGTATCCTGACAATTGCTGAGGACCAAGGGATTTCCACATCTATCAACCCCATCACAAAACAGGATCTATTCCAGGCAGATGAGGTGTTTTTCTGCGGGACAGCTGTAGAGATCACGTCTGTTGTTAAAGTCGCGGATGAGTCCGTTCCTGAAGAAGAGAGGGAGGAATACACGATCGGTTCAGGGAAAAAGGGACCGGTCACAGAAAGGCTTACCAAGATCTATCACGAGATTGTGTGCGGAAAAGTGCCGCAGTATGCATCCTGGTTAACAGATGTGAAATGAAAAATTGCTTGGGATGTTATTTAACTTTGAACCTATAGGAATCGTTCATTCTCCTTTTAACAAAAAAGAGGATATTTCCAGAAAAAAGAGTACAGATCCTCAAGGGTTCTCTGGTGTCCAGGGAGAAATCGAGATCTTTCCTGACTTTATTCCGGGCCTTTCTGATATAAGCGGATTTTCCCACCTGATTGTGATTTTTGTTTTTCATCGATCTCAGGGAAAAAAACTATTTGCCCATCCTCCATTGGGAAATAAAGAAAGAGGCGTTTTTGCTACACGAAGTCCTAACCGCCCCAATCCACTCGGGATGACCATTGTCCGTCTGCATCAAGTGACTTCGGGCATACTGAAAGTCTCAGGAATCGATATGATAGAAGGAACTCCGGTACTGGATATCAAGCCTTATACAGCCAGGGACAGAAAAACGGACATCCGGATCGGCTGGCTGGAAAAGTGAAAATTGCATTTTTTGGGGACAGCATTACCGAGGGATTCCCGGGAACGGCCTATATTGAACTCCTGCGGGAAAAACTTTCCGGCCATGAGTTATTGAATTTCGGCAAAGGCGGCGATACTGTTCTAAGCCTTTTTAAAAGGATCCAGAATTTGGATCTGCCTGAAAATCTGGACATTTCATTCGTGTGGGTAGGCGTGAATGATGTCATTGTCAAGACTTCGTGGATTTATCCCTGGCTGAGAAGGATGCGGCGGCAGCAATGGTCCAGGAGTGTGGAGGAATTCCGATCGCACTATAGAGGCCTATTGGATTTTTTGTCAGTAAGAACCATGCATCTGCTCACAGCTCCTCCCCTTTTTATTGGAGAGGACGTGGGTAATGAATGGAATCGGCGCCTTGAAGATTTATCCCGGATCATCAGTGAACAGACAGATGTTTGCTCCAATGGCGATTTTATTGACCTGAGAGGAGTCCTGTTTCCGCTTTTAGCCGGCAAAGATGTATGTCCTTTTGTTCCTACAACTGGAATCCAGGCGGTCCGGAATGTTTTATTTGGAAGTTCCCAGGATAATAAAGATGACCAGGAAAATGGCAGGGAACTGTTTTACACCATAGACGGTATTCATCTCAATAATGAAGGGGCCCGGATCGTTGCGGATGTTCTTTTTGAGGCTGTTCAGAGGAAGATCACAGACAGTTAAATAATCGTCTTTCCTTTTCTTTCCAAAATTCTTGTGTTTTTTTCTGTTTTTAGCGGTAAAATCTTGTAATTTCAGGCCTGAAACAGGTTTTTTAAAATAATTTAAAATATTTGTTGAAATTGGTTCTTTTTTTGTGATATAATATTCTTATAGTAAGTTAAGGGGAAAGCTTGGATTCAAAAAAAGTATTTTTCTATCTATAACTTTAATTGTATCAATCACTTATTTTAAGCATGAGTGGTCAATGCCTGGATTTATATCCTCCAATAAATTTTAAGATATTTTATTTTAAGCCCTGGTTTTTATCGTTTTTCTTCTTTTTCCGTGATTTTGTAAAAAAAAGGCAACTTTTTTGTTGGAATAAACGTATATTAGTATGGAATGACAAAAACAAGGATAAGAAATCAAAAAAATGATAAAAAATCCTTTCTTTTTTACCCTCCTTTTAATAAAGGATTTTTACATAAATCCCCTTAATTTTATCCCTCCCCTTTAAGGCTGCTTTTCTCTTTGGAGAAGGCAGCCTTCTCTATATTTATACTACAAGCTTATTCTGTCTAGTCTAGCTCCGATCCAGTAGTCGTCTGAAGCAACTTTCCATCCTTGACGCTTCTTGTGCTGAGAAGT
>DAOVDI010000071.1 GCA_030669585.1 Acidobacteriota bacterium | reverse complement strand
AAGCCCAGAGCCTGCCTAGTTGAAAGTCAGTATAAGCTATCTCTCCAAGGTAGGGCCTGTTGGGATACTGTTCGTCAAAAGGAGCAGGCGGCTCATAAGGGGTGTGGGGATCATAGAGATGGACCCAGGAGAAGAATTTATGATCTTTGTTATCTTCCAGCCAGGTTAGGGCTTCATCGATCACCTCATCTCCCCGCCTTTGAACATTTCCAAGAGAAATGGTTTTGTATTTACTCAGGTCGAACCTGTCAAAATAAAAATCAAAACCCTGGTTCAGCCCCCATATGGAATCCAGTACATAGGAGGCCACAAACGCTGAGGTCTGGTAATTTGCCTCCTTAAACAGCTCGGCCATGGTTTTCAGTTGGGGCGGAACAAGAAACCCCCCATTATCCCTCACTCCATGAAATGTGGGATGGGTCCCGGTCAGCAGGGTGGTATGTGAGGGCAGGGTCAAGGGCGTCTGCGCAATACAGTGGTCAAATTTCACACCCCTGGAGGCAAACAGGTCCATGGTCGGGGTCTTGACGCCAGGGAACCCGTAACATCCCACCCTGTCCGCCCGCAGGGTATCCACTGTGATCAGAATGAAATTCAAATCGCCTTTTCCCCTGAGGCGGGCGAAATCATCCCTGCTTTGCTTCAACAAAACAAAGATGATCAAAAGGATAAGAATGATCACGGCTGCAACTATAAAAAATATTGTTTTTTTCTTCATGATATGTTTTTTTCCTCTTTTCCTATCTGGATTCCCATTTTCATGGGAATGACGATTGGGAAATGAAGTGTTAATTTTAACAGAAAAAGGAATTCAGGTCTTGCCGGGAAAAATTCCAGGGTCCACTGCATAAAAAAAGGGTGACGGGCCAAAGCCCGTCACCCTCTGAACGTCTGCTTGGATCCTGCTTAAAATGTAAACCTTACACCAAGGCGGTACTGTCTGGCTGCTACGATCCCGTAAAGATCATGTCCGCTTGTGCATGCATAATCCCCCGGAACCCAGTCATAACCGATCCTGGTCGCCCAATTGGTGATGGTATCATCATTGAATACATTGAAAACATCACCCATAATACCGATCCGGTATTTTCCTGCAATGGTAAAGGTCTTCTCCAGCCTGATGTCCAGGAGTTTGTAGATATCGTAGTGGTTGGAACCTCGCTGTTCTGTAAAGAATGTTACCCGGCCCTGATTGAGACGGGATGTCCTGAATTGTGTTGTCCAGGAATTTCCGGTAATAGCACGGAAGTTTACGTTAAAATGGATAGCCAACGGCAGAACATATGTTCCCTGGATCTTGAGCATGTGTGTGGGGTCATTGGTAGACGTGCCGTCGGCATTGATCCAGAAATTGGGACTGTCTGTCGATCCACCCCATCCGATATCGTCGCCGAATCCATTGTCCATAGAACCGGTTGCATGAGAGTAGACATAGGAGGCCAGGAGCTGCCATTTGTCGGAGAACCTCTTGTTAAAGGTTAGCTGGATTCCCCAGTATTTCCGGTATGGATTTATGGGAATCCATGGATCGCCTTTCTTGATGTTTTTCATAACATAGGCGTGCTCCCCCGGATTTGTCTGTTCATAGATCGTAAATGTCTGGTTGAGATCCGGCACAAAAACGTCTGTGGCTTGATACTGCCCCAGATTATCGATACGGCCGATGATGTTCTTCCATTCTCTGTAGATGTAGGCCATCGTGAAGGACGCATCCTTGAACAATTCGCGCTCAATACTGGCTGTGAACTGATTCATATAGGGATGTTTGATGTTGGAATCCAGGGAATAAAGGTTCTCAGGTTTGACCCTGAACATTTCAACCCACTGATTGGACCAGAGATCCCAATAGTAGCCGGTATAATCGCTGTAAGCAGAGGAAGGATTCATCCTGTCATGATAGGCGGTCAGCATGGCCTCTGTAAACTGTCCGAAGTGAGCCTTAAAAATAGTGGTCTTGTCACCCAGAATGTCAAATGTAAAGCCGACCCGCGGAGCAACTCTGAATTGGGTGTACACATTGCCCACTGTCTCGACACCGCCCCACATCTGGCTCAGCCGCGCTCCCAAACTCACATTCAGGCGGTCCGACACTTTCCAGCCATCCTGCACAAAAGCTTCCAGCCGCTTGTAGTTTGTCTTGGTGTCATAACCTTCATACTGGTAGGCCAGATAATTCCCGGTATAACCATAGCCTGTATAGTCCACATAATACATGTGAGAAGCGCCCGTGTAACCGAATCTGTTCCGGACTTTTCCGTATTCAAACTCTACGCCGAATTTGAAGTCATGGTCTCCGGCCAGAAAATCTTCAGCATAATGAGTGACACTTGCATTTGACTGGATTCTGTCTCTGTCTGCGTAGTAGAACCAGCCCCGGCTGTTAAGGAGCATGTTCTGGTTCAGGTCAAAATGACCGGCCACATCTCCTGCTTTGGGATCCAGGTAGTAATACCCGTGGAAAAATGAGGCTTTCAGGTCAAAGAAAGTCCTTTCACTGAGGATATGTGTTACAGTAAAATTACCTACTATGTCCGGTGATTTCTGATCGGTTGTGGCATCAGGATGGGTGGTGGCGCCCGCTCCCCGGTTGATACCGTTATAGGTGTCATTCTCATAGAACATATTAATGTTTGTCCTTGGGGACAACTGAGCTGTTACCTTAAAAAATAACCTTGGCTGTTTGTAATCAACCGCATTGGGGAAACCGGTGACATATCTTTTGGACCGGTACCACTGCGCCCCCGCAAAAAACCAGATCTTGTCCCTTTTTATGGGTCCACCCACGTTCAGGGCAAAATCCTGAACGGCCTCGGATGGCGATGTCAGATCAGGGAAATCATCAAGATAGGCCGCATTATTTTCATTGAGCCAATCCTCGTGCTGATAGATAGCATGTACCAATCCAGAAAATTCATTTCCTCCTGACTTTGTGACCAGGTTAAAAATGACTCCCGTGAAATTTCCGTATTCCGCCGGAAGCCCGATCCCCATGATCTTGGCTTCTTCGACGATGTTGGGATCATTAAACACCCATGCTGAACCAGCCTCAGGGTCGGAAACATCCACACCATCCAACTGATAGGCAATCCCTGTGGACGAGGACGCGCCGTAGGCCACATTGTTAGCAACTCCAGGGGCTAGATTGACGATGTCCATGGCAAAGTTGCTGTAGGGAATATTCTGCAGAATATCCGAAGTCAGTGTGACCGAAGCGGTCTCTGTCGATTTGACGTCAATGGTCGGCGACTTAGCAATGACCGTCACTTCTTCCTCCAGAACGGCAGGGACCAATGTAATGTCAACAGATAGACGCATCGTGGTCGTGACACGTATATTCTCCTGGATTTTGGTTCCAAATCCCTGAAGCTCGACCTTTACGGCATATAAGCCGGGAGGAAGAGCCGGAAAACGGTACATCCCTTTGGCATCCGTGATCATTGTCCGTGCCTGAATCAGATTCGGACTTGTGACCGTGACTGTTACACCTGGGAGAGGAACACCCTCTTCATCTGCAATAGCGCCCGTGATCGCACCCGTTTCCCGCGATTGCGAAAAAGCAAGCGGAGAGAGCGCCAGTAGCAGAGCCAATAGAAAAGAAATCTGTTTGAATCTCATTTTACCTCCTTGATTCATTTTTGTTTTTCCAATGACATTTGATATTTGACATTGTTATTAAATGATACTTTATATGATTAGTAATTAACAGCAATAAATATGCCAAAATTATTATATGGCGAATATTATGCAACTTTATTGTTATGTATAAAATAACATTCATCAGATTTTCGTCTGATCTTTTTTGATGTCCAATTTATTGAATTATCCAATAATTTGGACTTACCGTATCCAATTGCAACGAATCCGGCATTCTGTTATTTTTATACATAGGCGGATCATAATGAGAAAAACAACTTTGAGCTTTGTCCTTATATTTCTGCTGATATGTGCGCTTCCGGCAAAAGAAAAGCTGATTCAAGCCCATCAGGAATGGCTCGACCTGGTCTCTCCCATCATCACAAAAATAGAGCGGGAGGTTTTTATCCAGTTGAGTTCCAGTCGTGAACGGGAAAAATTCATCCGGCTGTTCTGGAAAAGACGCGATCCTCTTCCTGATACGGAGAAAAACGAATTCCAACAGGAATATTTTGAAAGGGTCCGGTTTGCAGACCGGAACTTCGGCCGAGGCGCTGTCAAAAAGGGAAGTAATACGGAACGGGGATATTTCTACCTTCTTCTCGGCCCCCCGCTCGACCGCCAGATCTATGCCACGCAATCTCAACTCTGGCCCCTGGAACTCTGGCAATACAAAGGCGATCCCAGGTTCGGTCTTCCTCCATTCTTTTACCTCATCTTCTTCCAGCAGGACGGCCTGGGAGAATACAAGCTGTATTCCCCAGGCATAGACAGCCCGGAAAGACTGGTCATTGCGGGTATGATGCAAAACACTCTTAACCGGTCAACCGCCCATCAGACACTCAAAAATATATCCGGCGAACTGGCGAGCGCCTCCCTTTCCTATCTTCCCAGCGATTCAACGATCAGCAGCGGCTCACTTTCATCCCTCAACATCATCGCCAATATCCATGAACTGGCAGAAAAAAAATTCTCTGACGCCTATGCCCGGAATTTTCTTTATTACAAAGATTTTGTCGAGACGGAGTATACACACAACTATATGGACTGTCATTTCCTTATCAAAGTCTTCCAGAATGCCGGTCAGGATTTCATCCACTGGTCCATCGAACCGGACAAGGTCAATCTCTCTTTTTATGAGGGAAAATATTATGCCGCCCTCCAACTGGTCCTGAGGATCGAAGATGCTGAAGGAAATGTCATCCTGGAAACCGAGGAAAACATCCCTGTCTCTATTTCTCCGGAAGACCAGGCCAAATTTGAACGAAGGCCTATGGCTTTTCAAGACATCCTGCCCATCATCCCTGGTGACTACACGCTCTTTTTCCTCCTTCAGAACAAAACAGCTAAGGAATTTGCCAGCTTTCACACACGTCTCACAGTTCCGGACAACCGAACAGAAACCCGTATAGGCCCTTTTCTGCTCTATCAATCCAGAGAAATGCTGAAAGGCAGCCAAAAAAGAAAGCTCAAAGCCTTCACTTTTGGGGGAAACCAGTACATTTTCAACAGCAGGAACACTATTGACAAGGAAAAAAGACTGGGTGTCTTCGGACAGACCAGCCCGCTTCAAAATATATCCCATTCCAGTCTGCATATTGATTTTTTCAATCTGGATACTTCAGAGATCGTCCATTCCATAGACAAGCAGATGGACCGGATCCTTCTTGCAGACGGAATAAGTTTTGATACGGGATTATTGGATATCAGCCAGTTCCAACCGGGATACTTTCGCATGGATTTTACAGTAAAGAGCTCATCCGGGCAAACACTGGCTAAAGGAAAAGAACATTATATCCTGACCGAACAATCCGCTGTTTTTCTGCCCCGTGTTTTTTCCAAAATGCATCCTCCTTATCCAAATGCAGCCGGCCTGTTCACACTTGCTTCACAGTTCTTCAAAACCCGGGACTTTGTACAAGCACAGGAATACGTAAAAAAAGCGCTTCAGATGAAAGATACTTTTCAAGGGAAAGTCCTGCTGGCACAGACGCTCTACGCACAGGGAAATTTCGAGGCCTCCCTCAAGACCGCTCTGCCTGTTTACGAACAAACTTTAAACAGAGAGACAGGAAAGATCATCGCCGTAAATCACGCGGCGCTGAAGGACTGGACAAATGCCCTTTTCTATCTCCAAAAACTGATGAAGGATGCTCAGGAAATCCCTGTTCTCAATCTTGCCGCAGAATGTTATATGAATCTCGGCCAGCCGGAAAAGGCCCTTCCCCTTCTGGAAAAATCCCTGAAACTGAAGCCGGACCAGTCAAATATCAAACAATTGGCGGAAGAAGCCAGAAGGACATTGAAATCCCCAAACAAATACGTTTTGATATTAGGAGGCTTAAATGAATAAACGTTTGGTAGGTGCTATCGCTATTTTATTTTTTACAGTCTGCTCACTCACCGCGGACGTGCGCGGCAAGCTGGAATGTATGGTTCTGGATGCCGATAAGAATCCCATAGCCAGGGTGAAAGTAACCATTATCTCACTGAAATCCTCTGCTCAACAGTTCAAAGTCACGACAAATGAAAAAGGGAAATTCACCCAGATCGGGATCTGGCCGGGATATTATCAGGTCAACCTCCAAAAAGAAGGATTTCAGCCTCTGACAGCCGAGGTAAGGGTCAGGATCGATGAATCGACCACACTTCAGTTCACCCTTCAGAAAGTGGAAAAGGCCATCGAACAGACTTTATCCGATGCAGACAAGCAGTTTGTCAAAGGCAACAAGCTTTATAAACAGCAGCAATATGAAGAAGCTGCGCGCGCTTTTGAGGAAGCGATCAAACTAAACTCAGAGAATTGGGGTTATTTTTTCAACCTCGGCCTATCGTACAAAAATACAAAAAACCTGGAAAAGGCCCTGGCAGCCTTTCAGAAAGCCATTGAATTGAATCTTGAAAGCTTTAGCTGCAACGTAGAAACAGGCGAAGCTCTGGCCAAAATGGGAAAGCATGAGGAAGCAAAAGCCTTTTATAAAAAGGCAATCGATCAAAACCCGGAGGAACCGGATGTTTATTATAATTACGGCGTAGTCCTGATAAATCTGGGGAAGTCGGAAGAAGCTCTGAAAGCATTTGAAAAAGCAGTCGAACTTAAAGATGACTACGCGGACGCCCTTTACCAGTTGGGAACATTATATGTCGGGCAAAACAGGGTTAATGACGCAAT
This sequence comes from Acidobacteriota bacterium, assembly GCA_030669585.1. Taxonomy (GTDB): domain Bacteria; phylum Acidobacteriota; class Aminicenantia; order Aminicenantales; family Aminicenantaceae; genus DAOVDI01. Next base: position 5,429 of record DAOVDI010000071.1, on the reverse strand, counting down.
TCATAGTTTTGAGCGTTTTCTGGCACTGGCTCCGGATCATGCAAAAGCCCCGCTTGCCAAACAGCTTCTGGACTATCTGAAAAAATAGTTCGGCCAAGGCATCAGAGACTAAGCACATAAAAACTTCTTTTCCCATCCGCCCGGACCAAAGTACAAAAATCCTTGACCCGGTAGCCCCGTTTGAACAAGACCTGAAAAGCCTTTCGAGTGGACAAACGCCATTCAATGGGAATCCTTTTAACAGTCCGTTCCTCAACATTGGTCTCTTCCAACATCCGGTAAAAATCATAGGGTATCTCCACTAAAAGCTGTTCGCATTTTTTATCCAGGTCCAGATTTTTAACAGAATCCATTAAAACAGGCCCGGTTTTCCCCTGGACTTTAACAGCTCTGGATTCGATTACCGAACAGCCGGATTCCAGAAGTTCATTCAGATCGAACTTTGACCTCTGAATATCTTCCAATAAATTCCAGGAGGCCAAAAAGCGGTCACAGGGAACATCCTCTCTGTTCAGATGACCAAAAAAATCACTGTAAAGCGATTCTTCATGCTCAAGGATGTTCATTCTAAAATAATGGATGTTTCTGTAGGCATTTACTCCTGTCAGGGGATCGAATGTGCAGATCACCTCGTGGACTCTGAACAGATCTAAAAGGACTTTTTTCTGAAATTCCTTGATGGCAATTCCCAACCCGTATTTCCGGTATTCCTCTTTTACTGCGGTATACTGAGAATAGAATCTCAGGTTATCCTGACGGCTGAATCCCTCTTCCTTGTCCCAGACTCCAACAAATCCATAGGAGAAACCCACAAAGTGGACCCAATCATCCGGAAACGATCCGGACTCTTCCTGGACATATACGGCAATAAATAGAGCGCTGCCCTTGTCAATATAGTTCTCATTGAGCATATTTCTCTCGCTGGGCAGTTTATCAGACGGATCACCCCAGATCTTCATCCGCAAACGCTCATATTTCCGGTAATCCTTGTAATTGCGGGAATTCTCGATTTTAAACAGAAATCTTTGTCCCCGGCATTCGCGGATTTCATTCAGATCTTTCATACAAAACTCCGTCAGAGGTATCTGATTTTCTTGAAATGATTTTATCCCATGCTTATATTCCAAATCAAGATAGCAAAGTTCCGAGTTATGCCAATACTTTGTATAAGTTTTAATGTTTTTTCTGTGTTGATCCAATATAATGAGAAGAAGCTTTCAAATGGAAAACAAATTTTTAAACCCCAAAAACCCTGAGTGTATCTACAGCGTGCCCAATGTGATCACCTTGATAAGGCTTATCGGCTCTCTGTCCTTTTTTATTCTTGCCCTTTTGAAGGGGAATGAAACTTACAATTTTATAGGATTGGGCATTCACTGGTTTGGCGATATGCTCGACGGATTTGTTGCCCGGACCTTCAAACAGGAGACAGTCTTTGGAGCAGAGATCGACATCATTGCGGACAGGGTGGAGATTCTGTTTTTCTTTCTCAACTTTCTCCATTTCCACCCGGGTCTTTACCTGCCGGTCACCATATATATTCTGGATTTTGCCTTCTTTGATTTTTACCTCAGTTATCAATTTATCAAATACGACATTATTTCCCCCAACTATTTTTATAAAGTGGATAAAACGATCTACAAAATGAATTACAGCCCTACCGGCAAATTCTGCAATTCTACCATAGTGATTCTACTGCTGATCTTCCTTCCCCAGCTCTGGATCCTAGCTGCACTGTTTGCCGTGGGACTGAATGCGGTAAAGATATATTCCATTGGTCTCTTGCATAAAAAACACTTAATTGATAGAAAATAAATTCAGGTGTCGACAAATTTCATAAAAAGTGCAGAATAGGAGGAGGATTTTATGAGTTCAACCCAGCGCACACTCTCACTCGCCGTACAGGGCATATCCAACTTTTTCACAAAAGGGCCTTTTTGTGTTTCATTTGAGGTAACCTACTGCTGTAATGCACACTGCAAACATTGTCATCTAGGAGGCCCTGTCAATAATGAAGTAAGGGCCGGCGCAGATCGTTACGCCGAGATCTGCCGCAAGATCAAACCGGTCACAGCACAGGTCTCCGGAGGAGAACCTCTGCTGCGGAAGGATATTGAAGAAATCATCGAAAAGCTGCGTGTGCCTAATAAAGGCCCTTATATTATCTTGACCACAAACGCCACCCTTTTGAACAAGGATAAATATCTCCGCCTCCGCAAGGCCGGCGTGGATGAATTCTCCATCTCGCTGGATTATCCGGACGAGCGCCATGACAACTTTCGGCGTGTTCCCGGCCTTTTTCAAAAAATCGTAGATCTGCTCGAAGGGATTCAGGAGATTAAAGATAAGGGGGTTACCCTGAGCTGTGTCGTTCAAAAACAAAATTTCAGGGAATTAATCAATATGGCTGAATTCGCCCGCAAATGGAATGTGCATATGAATTTCAGCACCTACACATGGCTGAGGACCGATAATAAAGATGAATATATGCTAACAAAAGAAGAAATCCCTAAGCTTAAGGAAATAATCAACCAGCTGAAGCTGCACAAACGAAAATTCAAAACCGTGTACACATCGGATTTTGTTTTTAAGAAAATGATCGAGTTTTTCGAAACACAATCTATCGGCAGCTGCAAAGCCGGAGAAAAATTTTTCGTCGTCAATCCGGATGGGACATTCTCACCCTGCGGTCTGATCATTAAAAAATACAAGTCAAAAAAAGAAATGCAAAAGGACTTTCTTAAAAAGAACGATTGTACCTACTGTTATACAAGCATTCGTGGTAATACGGAAAAACCCGTTAAATACCTGATCAAGGATAGTTTAAGATCTATATGATACTTGTGCAGTTAATCTCCGCCTGAAAGTTTGAATGGAAGCTCCGAATAGTAAAACCCTGCCCAAACTTAAGGCTTTTATCTTTATACTGGAAATCATTCTGATCTTAATTCTCCTGGTGTTCTGGTTCATTTCGGATTTTCTCCATACGAGCAAGAATCTCTGGGTTCTCTTTCTGTACTGTTTTCCAGCAGAGTTTTTGATTGCTATCGTCCCCCACGAACCGGTAATCCTCTTTTTCGGGAAATTTTATGCACCTTTGACAGTAGCTCTGATCTCAGCCGCCGGAACACTCCTAGCGGAAGCACTGAACTATTCTGTTTTTAAATACCTGACGGATACCACTCTTTATAAAAGACTTAGCCGGAAAAAAATGGTTTCCAAGCTGATCGATCTTTTCAACAGAATGCCATTTATTGCTCTCCTTATCGCAGGGTTTACACCCATCCCCTTCTACCCCTTCCGATTTCTTGTTGTAATGGCCCATTATCCCATCTGGAAATACCTGCTTGCCGTATTCTTGTCGCGCACACCCCGATTCTTTCTTCTCTCGCTCGCCGGACAGGCCATCAAGATCCCGGATTCCATGCTGGTAATCATTTTTGTGATCCTCATTGCAGCCGTCAATATCCCGTTTCTAAGAAGTCTTATCAAAAAAAAGAAAAAAAGAAATTCCCCTTGAAGCCCTTATTGAAAATGAAAGGTGTTAAATATATAATTTAAAAATGACACAGGAGAGGATCTTTCCCAAAAAGACATGCTGCATCATTAATCCCAACGCCGCCAATAAAAAATGGAAGCGGAGACGGTTTTACAGGAAATACTTTAAACGGATTTTCCCGGTCCGTACCATCGACAATTCGGAAGACAAGAACCAGACCATTTATGCCGCTGCAGAACTGTGTGCTGACTATGATATCATCGTTGCAGCAGGCGGGGACGGGACCATAGCTGATGTTATCCAAGGCATTAAAAACAGTGGCTGTGAGAAAATAATGACCCTGGGAATCATCCCCATGGGAAGCGGTAACGCATTTCGCAAATCTTTCGGCATCTCCAAAAGCCTGAAAAGAAGCGTCCGCCTGATCGCCAGAGGAAAAAGCCGTGAGATCGATCTTGTTAATATCGAGGGAAAAGCAGCTGCATTCGGCAGCATAGGGGCAACCGCCCATATCGTAATGAAAAAATTGGAGGGGAAGATCCCGGGTCTTTTCGGTCATCTTCTCGCCTCAATCAATGTCTTAAGACTGCCCCGAAGAGAGATGGACATCGAACTCTTTGATGGGGTAGATAAATCAGGAAAACATTTCAAACACAAAAGATTCACCTTAAATATTTTTGACTGTGTGATCGGTAAAACCAAACATTTCGGTTACGGATGGAGGGTTGCTCCTGATGCCAAGATCGATGACGGTTATATTGACATCACCCTTTTCCAAAATATCTGGTTCACATATCTGTTACTCTTTCCCGCCATCTATACCGGCTTCTATCAGAAAACCCAGAAACATTTTAAAGCGAAAAAAGTCATTATCCGGGGAGACAAACTTCCTCTTCAATATCACGGAGAGCTTCTCGGGATCAAGGACAAGATCGAGATGAAAATTATCCCGAAGGCTTTGAGGGTTATATCTCCAGACAAAATGCCCTGGTAATACTGGAGTCTTATTATGAGTAAAGAAATCAAGATTACCCTACCCGGCAACAGACGAGTGGATGCTTTCTATAAGGGATTTCACATCCCGACAGACCAGCCCCTGTACGACGGCGGAGACAACTCCTTTCCAGCCCCCTTTGACCTGTTTATGGTCTCGATCGCGACTTGCTGCGGATATTATGCCATGGCCTTTTGTCAAAGCCGGAATATCCCCACGGGGGATATCACTTTAACCCAGAAAAGCGAGTATGATCCGGAAATAAAAAGGATCGGAAAGATCAAGATCGAGGTCCAGCTTCCGCCGGACTTTCCCGAAAAATATAAAAGAGCGATCATCCGGGCTATTGAAAGTTGCTCGGTAAAAAAGCTCATTCAGAATGCACCTGTTTTTGAGACCACAACAGTCACACAGAAATCAAACAGTTAATCTTGTCAACCGTCTTGGAACGGGCCTATTCCTTTGGAAAAGATCGCCAGAAGCAGATTCTTTTCCTTTTCCGTGATCGCCAGGCGGCCGAACAGGTTGAAAATCATATCTGTCACATGTTCTTTATTTGTATTGTGGATAAATTTATTCTGCTCCAGTTTTTCCAGGATTAGGCTGATAGTCTCCTTCTGCTCCTTAAAGGAAAGTGGTATGTCCCGCTCAAAACGGTCTTTCCGGGCCGAAATTCTCTGATAGATCGAAAAGAGTGTGATCAGGACAGCCGAAGCCAGGTTATAAGAAGGCTGGTTAAAAAATTGTGGAATGTGGAACCGAAAATTAGAGGTCCGCAGTTCATTCGATGTAAGCCCAGTACGCTCGTTGCCGAACAGAAGTCCGATTCGAGTCTTCGGAAAAAAATTCAATATTTTGTCTACAGCTTCATCCAAAGAAACAGAGGAAAAATTCTTCCTTTTCTTGGCAGTTGCGGCAAAAATGATATCCAGGTCC
>DAOVDI010000087.1 GCA_030669585.1 Acidobacteriota bacterium | reverse complement strand
TTTATTCATTATGTATAGCCTGAATAATCATATTGCCTGAACAATTTACAAGCCGATCTTATCCCATCTGCTCGCCCGTAGGGTAAAAAGTTGCGATACATAAAAAAGAATCTTCAAATGGTTGTATTGCTGTTTAAGCGTATCGACAATTTTCATAAATAATCCAGATACAAAAACATAATGAATTTATATACATATTGCAATATGTTCTTTTTTGTTTGACACAGAAATGTACAAAGTGTAAATTTAAATCCTACTTATAAGACATTATTATATAAAAAAGGAGGTAATGATGAGATTAAAAACATGGAGCCTTATCGGCTTAAGTATGATACTTGTTTGTATTCCACTGTCTGGATATATTGCTCAGGATCAAGATGCTAATGCTTTACTTGAACGGTATAAACAAAGTGTGATCTCATTTACAGCCTTCAGCATCGTTAAATCTGAAATTGCAAAAGGAACTGGATTTCTTATTGGCAAGGGCATTCTTGCGACAAATTATCACCTCGTTTCACAGGCGAACTCAGCCGAAGGAATAAATTACAAAGGGAAAAAAATTAAATTTGAAGGCATTATTTCTATAGACAAAGATCTTGACCTGGTTTTAGTTAAAGTAAAGAGCAAGGAACCCGCCTTAACTTTAGGGAGTTCTGCTGGATTGAAGTATGGACAAGAGATCATCGCTATTGGAGGAAACAGATTCGGGGAACTGAAATCCTTTTCAGGAGAGATCATGCAAATCCTTGAATTTGAGAATTCAAAAAAAGTGATTGATACAACGCTGAAAATACCTGCTAATTTCAGCGGCGGACCCGTTTTTGATTCAGAAGGCAATGTGGTCGGAATTATTGTCTTTCTGGACACAAGAAAACATTTTGTTATTCCATCCGACTACCTTAATCTACTCTCTAAAAGTGGTGCAGTCACCAAGTTCAAAAAACAGACGCCAGTGAATTACCTTGAAACATTCGAAGGTATAAACCTGGCTGGTAAAGTTTTTTCTGCAATGAAAGATACTGGACGAGCGGAAAAATATCTGAAACTAATAATAAAACAGAAACCCGGTGATATGGATGCTCAACTACTACTTGCCAATGTCTATACAACCCAGAGAAATTATTCTTCCGCTGTTGCTTTATACAAAAACATCCTCAATATGCAGCCGGAAAGAGATGATATCCAGATTCTCCTAGGGAATGTTTATTTTAAAAAGCGGGATTGGAAAGAAGCTATTACAGCTCTTGAAAAAGCAATTCAAATAAATCCGGATAATAGTACTGTCTATTACAATATCGGCAGTGCTTATAAGGAACTTCATGAAATTCCCAAAGCAATTAAATCTTATGAAGAATTTCTCAACTTGTCACCTCAAGACACTAAAGATACATATGCCCGCCTTGGGGAATGTTACCTTGAAGAGGAACAGTTCACTGAAGCGGCCGCTTCTTTTCAGGAAGCATTAAAATCAACACCCGAAAATATATCTATCTATTATAAATTGGCTAAATCACTGCAAAATGGGAAGCATTACGATAAAGCAGCTGAAACCTATTATCATCTAGCCGAGTTAAGCCCGGAGGACGCAGGCACATATTATAATAATGTCGTCATCATGTTAGATCAGGCTAATTTGCCAGAAAAGGCCAGCAAGGCTGCAGCCAAGGTTGCAGACCTCAAACCAGATGATGCGGATGCACAGTACAATCTTGGATTCATGTTGGTGAAGTTGAAAAAATATCCCGAGGCTATTGAGGCATTTGAAAAATCCGTCACTATCAGACCGGATTTTGAATATGCCTTGTTGCAGATCGGTTACTGTTACAACCAGCTTAAGAATTATAAACAATCTATTGCAGCCTACGAAAAACTGGTCCAAGTAAACCCGGACAACGACAATGGATGGCTGAATATCTCCATTGCTTATATGCTTCAGAAAAAATGGGCAAGTGCTATTCCCTCTCTCCAAAAAACCATTGAGCTGAAACCAAACAGTGGTACTCCTTATTACAACCTGGCTATTTGTTATCTCAATCTGAAGGACGATTACAGTGCACGGGATATATATTTGAAACTTAAAAAGATCGATGCATCTCTGGCACAACGTTTGTTGAAATATTTTAAGTGATAAATAACGGTTTGAAGACCATGAATCAAATCGATAAAAACCGGTTATTTCAGGATCTGATCAAGGATTTTTTACCAAAACGGAAAAAATCAAAAAAATTCTATCAAAAAGCTGATCAATATCTCATTCAGGGAGGCTCCCACAATTTGCGTTTGGGAAAACCCTTTCCCTTTTACGACAGCTATGCAAGAGGCGCTCTGGTTAAAGACCTGGACGGAAATAAATATATCGATTTTTGGCAGGGCCATTTTGCCAACATCCTTGGTCACAATCCTCTATTTATCACAGAAGCGCTAAAAGAATTTTTCGGGAGCGGACAGGGGCTTGTCACCGGGTTCCCGGGCCAGCTCCAGGAGGATTTGGCCAAGCTTATTCTTGAAAGCCTTAATGCGGAAAAGATCAGATTTACAACAAGTGGAACCCTGGCATCCATGTATTCCATTATGCTTTCAAAATCGTTCACAAAACGCGACCTGGTCATGAAGGTTGGCGGTGGATGGCATGGAGCACAGCCATATGCTCTTAAAGGGATTTCTATCTACAGCGATGGCCTGAAACATCTGGAATCAGCCGGACTGCCACAAAATAGCGACTCTTCCATCATCATGACCAAGTTTAATGATGAGAAAGATCTGGAAGCCAAGTTCCTGAAACACGGGGATAAAATCGCCTGCTTGATTTTAGAGCCTTTTATAGGTGCAGGCGGGTTTATTTTTGCCGACAGGAACTATCTTGAAAAAGCAAGGCAGCTGACTGACCGATACGGAGCTGTTCTTATATTCGACGAAGTAATATCCGGATTTCGTTTTGCTCCATCCGCCCTGCAGAACATTTATTCTATAAAACCGGATCTGTCAGTGCTGGGAAAAACTATCGGAGGAGGGATGCCGGTCAGCGCTGTGGCAGGGCGTGAAGAAATAATGATTCTCTGCCGTCCGGGTACTCCATTGGAGTCCCGGGTAAAATTTGAAGGAGGGACTTTCTCCGCCCATCCAGCCTCTATGCTTGCAGGCACTCTTTATTTGCAGTATCTTCAGGACAACGCTGATAAAATCTATTCCCGGATCGGGTATATGGGCAATAAAGCAAGGCAGGAGATAGAAAAGATATTTCAAGCTCGTGGGTTCCATGTAAAATGCAGTGGCCTTAATCAGGAGATCGTTAAACAGAGTTCTCTGGTCGGAGTTCATTTTCTGAATGAGAGTGTGGACAGGATCATATCACCGGAGCAAGTATGGAATTCTAATATATGCGATATCGAGATGCGCGAGAATATCTTCAGATTGGCCATGCTTAATGAAGGATACAATATCTTTCATGGATACGGCAGCATCTCCTTTGCTCATACAGAAAAGGATATACGGTCATCCCTGAAAGCGGTTGAACGCGTCGCCGAACGATTCAAGAAATATCGGTATTGACATTCTCAATCTAATCTGCTATTTTTTAGTTCCATTTTAGGCCTGCTTTCAAAACCTATCACTTCAAGAATCTATGCAAATGGAGTTGTAAATAACCTTGAAACATTCATGCATAACGGGCAGGTGGCGAAATTGGCATACGCGCTAGACTTAGGATCTAGTTCCTGATGAAGGAGTGCGGGTTCGAATCCCGCTCTGCCCATTTCAAACTCGAATAAAGGACAAATTTGTTATAAAATGAAAACCCCGCTAAAAGACATAAGTGAGACAAAAAAAGAGATTAAACTGGAGATTTCTTCAGAAAAAGCCCGCAGCGCTCATCAGAAAGCTATTCAGCAATACGCAAGCGGGGCGAAGATCAAGGGATTCCGCAAGGGGAAGGTCCCTAACGATATTATTCTGCGCATGTATCAATCCGAGATCAGGGAAGCAGTCATCAGTGCTCTTGTGCCAAACGCAGTGAATGAAGAAATCAAATCCTATAATTTTAAAGTTGCCAGTATACCGCGCATTACTGATCTTCAGTATGATGAAGGAGGACCGATCAAAGTTAAAGCGGAGATAGAGATCTGGCCTGACTTCAAAATGCCCGATTACAAAAAGATTAAACTCAAGAAAAAAAAGATTTCTGTCACACAGAATGATGTCACAGATGCATTGACCGACATTCAGGCCAGATCAGTTCAATACATTCCCACCGAAGAAAGGGGAGTTATAGATGGAGATTATGTTGTGGTTGAGATCAAGGGACAGGACGTTAAAACAAAAAGATTTCTTCCTACAGAAAAATCTGTTGTTCTGGCCAATCATCCTGATAACGAAAAACAATTGAATGAACATCTTTTAGGGCTCAGGATCAACGAAGAAACACATTTCAGTATTAATTATCAAAAGGATCACACTAATAAGAAACTGGCCGGAAAGACGGTTGATTACAAAGTCAAAATCCTGTCGATAAAAGAGAAAAAACTTCCTGAGATCAATGATGATTTTGCCAAAGACCTAGGGGAATTTGAGAATATTAAAGACCTGAAAGAAAAAATCAAAGGAGAACTTAAAAAAGACAAGGAAGAAGCTCAGAAACGGGATCTAGCGGATGAGCTAATTAAAAAGATTTCGGATGATGTCAAGATAACACTGCCCGATACCGTGATAGAGCAGGAAGCCATATCCATTATCAGGCGCCAGATGTCAGATGCACCCAGGAAGGATCTGAAAGAAGAAGATCTGAAAAAAATGAACGAGGAAGCCAAAATAAAAGCACATCAGAATATAAAAAATCACTTGATCCTGACCGAGGTGGCAAAAATGGAAAAACTGGAAGTTTTGGAAAAGGAATTTCAGGAGGAACTGAAGAGTATTGCCATGGCCAACCGTGTTACGTATGAGCAGGTTCTGGACCATATTAACAAAGAAGGTACTAAAAAAGATATAACGGACAATCTTCTTATGCGTAAGACGGTTGACTTTTTAATGAATGCGGCTATAATAGAATAGAAAATTCCCCATGACTTCAATCCCCTTTATCGTCGAACAAGAAGGCAGGAGCGAACGAGCTTATGATATATACTCGCGTCTTCTCAAAGATAGGATTATTTTTATAGGATCCGAGATCAACGATGACATAGCCAATACTGTTATTGCCCAGCTTTTATTTCTGGAAGCTGACAAATCGGGTAAGGAGATTTCGATCTATATCAATTCGCCAGGCGGAAGCATAACATCCGGATTGGCTATTTACGATACAATGCAGTTTATCAATGCTGATATTACAACTATTTGTGTTGGTCAGGCAGCCAGTATGGCAGCAGTGCTCCTGGCCGCCGGCACAAAAGAAAAACGGTTTTCTCTCCCGAATTCCCGCATCATCCTCCATCAGCCATTTGGAGGATTTCAAGGACAGGCGACAGATATTGCTATTCAAGCCAAAGAAATATTAAGAATGCGAGAAACTATCAATAAGATATTGGCAAAACATACGCAACAATCAGTCAAAAAAATCGCCGCAGATGTGGAACGGGATTTTATTATGACCACCAAAGAAGCCAAAAATTATGGTATCATAGATACTATTATTTCAAGAAGGTCCAAGTCTTAATTCAGGCCTTTCATCATCTGCTATGCTAAAAAGATGATTATTGAGTTATTTTGATCATGAACGAAGAAAATCAAACGGCAGCGCTTGCAAAATGCAGTTTTTGCGGACGCGGCCAGATGAACACAAAAAAGCTAGTCGCAGGTCCGGATGATGTTTACATATGCGGGAAATGCATTGAACTGGCTCATTCTATGATCGACATTGAGAAAGAAAAAGAGAAATCAACCCCAAAAAAAGCATTTCCCACTCCTTTTGAGATCAAACGTGCTTTGGATGAATACATTATCGGACAGGAAGCAGCGAAGAAAATAATTTCCGTTGCCGTTTATAATCACTACAAGCGAATCAGTCATAACAACAAGATCGACGATGTAGAGTTGACTAAAAGCAATATCCTTTTGATCGGCCCTTCAGGCACAGGAAAGACATTGATGGCCCAGACACTGGCCAAAATACTGGAGGTCCCTTTTGCCATTGCTGATGCCACTTCTTTGACAGAGGCGGGATACGTCGGTGAAGATGTCGAGAATATTGTTCTAAAGCTGATTCAAGACGCAAATGGAAATGTCGAACTTGCTCAGAGTGGCATCATTTACATCGACGAGATAGATAAGATCAGTCGAAAAACCGATAGCCCTTCTATAACAAGGGATGTTTCCGGTGAAGGCGTCCAACAAGCTCTTTTAAAGATCATTGAAGGAACGGTTGCAAATATCCCTCCAAAGGGAGGACGAAAGCATCCCTATCAGGAATACATAAAGATCGATACCACAAATATTTTGTTCATTTGCGGTGGTGCCTTTATCGGACTGGATAAAATCATCACACAACGAATGGGAAAATCAGCAGTTGGATTCAAACCCCAATTGAACAGAAAAAATCCGGCCTCTCTTGATGAGATCTACAAGCAAATGATCCCTCAGGATCTCATACGATTCGGTCTTATCACCGAACTTGTAGGAAGGATCCCGGTAACAACGTCCTTCTCTGAACTGGAGGTTCAGGATCTGGCTGATATTCTCTCCAAGCCAAAAAACGCACTTATCAAACAGTATCAAAAATTGATTGAACTTGAAGGGGTACACCTGGAATTCACAAGGGATGCCCTTATTTCAATTGCAAATAAAGCCATGGATAAAAATCTGGGAGCCCGGGGCTTGCGCAGCATCGTCGAAGATCTTATGCTCGACCTTATGTTTCATCTTCCTGCGTTAACAAAGCCTTCAAAGATCAGAGTCACAAAACATATGGTTATGAAGAGCGAGATAAATATCGAACATCTGAAAAAATCTGCCGGAGTTTTATAATGGAAAAGAAAGGAAAATCCGAAATGATCAAAAATATCCCTTTGATCCCGTTGAGGGATCTTGTTGTTTTTCCGTCTACGCTTGTTCCATTCATTATTGGTCGAAAATCTTCCATTGAGGCTATCGAAAAAGCCACCGCCAAAGGTAAAAATATATTTTTATCTGCACAGATAGATCCGTCTTTAGATAACCCTGGAATAAAAGATATTTATTCAGTGGGAGTCATTGCTAAAATAATCCGGGCCATCCAAATGGATGAAAAGAATATCAAAGTCATTGTAGAAGGCAAATGCAGGGCCAGGATCATTGAATTTATCAGCTCTGCCCCGATCTATGAAGTTCTCGTCAAAGAAATTACTGAAAGCGAACATCAGGGTGAAGAAGCCAATGATCTTATGAAACGAATTATATATCTTTTTGAAGATTATTTGAAATTAAGCCAGAATGTGAATTTTGAGTCCATCATCCCTGCTTTAAGGGACAATAAACCTGAGAGAATCGCGGATATTATCTCCTCCCATATCTATCTTCCCCTGGAAGAAAAGCAGAACCTTCTTGAGACATTCAACAGCGTTGAACGTATGCGCCGTCTGAATTTTATTCTTGAGAACGAGATCTTAAAAATCCATACGAAATTAAGAAAGGACGGGAAGAAACCGGGGCGTCAAAAATCTCCTTTCAGAGATCCCGACAAACTTTTCCCGCCGACTATGGGCACTAAAAAAAGCAATCAGGCTGATGAGCTTGAGGAACTCCGTAAGAAAGTGATTGAGGCCAAAATGTCTCAGGATGCTGAAGAAAAAGCCATCAAAGAAATTGAGCGTATGGAAACTATGCCGCCCATGTCTGCAGAGGCAACGGTATGCCGCAACTTTTTGGACTGGTTGATCTCCATGCCATGGAGTAAAAAATCCAGGGAAAAACGCCAACTCAAAGATGCAAATAAGATTCTGAATGAGGACCATTACGGTTTAGAAAAGGTAAAGGAAAGGATTCTGGAATATCTTTCCATCCGGCAGCTCGTGAAGAATCCAAAAGGCGTCGTTTTGGGTTTTGTCGGACCTCCGGGAGTCGGGAAAAGTTCCCTTGGACGTTCCATTGCCAGAGCAACAGGTAGAAAATTTGTTCGTCTTTCACTTGGAGGTGTTCGTGATGAGGCTGAGATCAGGGGACATCGCCGAACTTATATCGGCGCATATCCTGGACGCATCATCCAGATGATCAAAAAAGCCGGTACTAAAAACCCGGTTTTTCTGCTGGATGAGGTCGATAAGATGAGCGTAGATTTCAGAGGCGATCCGACTGCCGCCCTTATGGAAGTTCTTGACCCCGAACAAAACAGCACTTTTCTTGATCATTACCTGGACACGGAATTTGACCTGTCCAATGTGATGTTCCTTGTAACAGCCAATATTCTTGAACCGGTTCCAAGGCCTTTGATAGACCGGATGGAGATCATTCATCTCCCGGGATATACTGAGGAAGAAAAGCTGCAGATCGCAAAAAAGTTCCTGGTCCCCAAACAGATGAAAGCGCACGGTCTGAAAATGGAAAATTTCCGTCTTTCCGACAATACCATCAAAAAGATCATCCGCGAATATACACGCGAAGCTGGAGTACGGAATCTGGAGAGAGAGATCACATCCATTTGCCGTAAGATGGTAAAAAAAGTCGTCGCAAAAAGCAAAGATTATAAAGAATCCATCACAGTCAAAAAACTGGAAAAACATCTCGGAATTCCCCGTTTCCGCAGAGCTGCCATCAACCAGGAAGACGAGATCGGTGCAGCTATAGGAATGGCCTGGACGGAATTTGGAGGGGAACTTTTGACCTTTGAAGTAACTAAATATTATGGGAAAGGCAATTTTACCTTGACCGGCCAGCTTGGAGATATAATGCAGGAATCAGCACAGGCCGCTTTCAGTTATGTTAAAAGCAAGCTTTGTGAGCTTGATATAAGCGAAGATGTGTACAAAAATTTCGATATTCACATTCACGTCCCTGAAGGAGCAACGCCCAAGGAGGGGCCCTCCGCCGGTATAACTATCGCAACTTCTATTCTTTCCCTGTTTTTAAGCATCCCGGTCAATCGAAAGGTTGCCATGAGCGGTGAAATTACGTTAAAAGGCAAAGTATTACCTATCGGGGGTATAAAAGAAAAGCTTCTGGCAGCTCACAGGGAAGGCTTCCGGAGCGCAATTCTTCCTGCTGAGAATAAACCTGATCTCAAGGACATTCCAAAAAACATTAAAGAAAATATGACCATTCATTTTGTGGAAAACATGTATGAAGTCCTGAAGATCTCCCTTGTAAAGCGTGTTACAGATCATGAAAAATAAGAACAGTATGAGGAAGAAGATCCCCGGAAACCTCCTTTAACCCAAATAAATTAAATATATTATCGATATTTCCAACAACAAAAGAGGTGTTTTATGAAAGAGTACAATTTAGTTGAACTTGAAGAATTGAAACCGAAA
>DAOVDI010000083.1 GCA_030669585.1 Acidobacteriota bacterium | reverse complement strand
AAAACTTTTGTACAAACTCGATCCGGAAACCGGCAAAGCCCTATTAATTCTGGAATCCAATTCCTCTTATCCACGTGACCTTGCATGGGATGGTGAATATATATGGATAATTGACCATAAGCAGGACCTTCTTCTCAAGGTTTCTCCAGAAGACGGAATGATGGTTCAATATTTTCCTTCTCCATCCAAGGAACCCGCAGGAATTACTTTTGATGGAAAATACCTGTGGGTTACAGACCGGGGCAGTGACAGGATCTACCTGGTAGATCCTAAAGATGGACTTTGTCTCTCTTCATTCCGGGCATATGGGCCTTTCGCATATGGCCTGGCCTGGGGGAATGATGTTCTATGGAATGTGGATTATGAAAATGACGAAATATATAAAATTAAAGTCTTCTGTAAAGATATTCTCTCAAGATGGGATAAACGTCAGATGTCCCTTCATTTCATAAAAGAATTCCGGAACTACGGCCCGGGAACAGTAAATACTTTAGATGTTTTCCTCCCGATCCCAAAAAATCGTGACAACCAGGTTCTTTTGGGGCCTGTGCAGTTCGATCCGGCACCTGAAAAGATCATCAAAGACAGTTGGGGCCAGAAAATAGCCCATTTTTCTTACAAAGACTTAAAAAACGGCTCAATTGTTAAGCCGGGTTGGAAAGTTAATGCCGAAATTTACGCCACAGAATATTTCATCTATCCGGATAAGGTGGAAAATATTAGCAGTATTCCTGAAGATATAAGGAAGAAATACACACAGGATGGAGATAAATATCGTATCAACGACCCCTTAATTCAAAGACTTGCTTCAAAAATTGCCGGAGAAGAAAAAAACCCGTATTGGATCGCCCGGCATGTTTACGATTTTCTCGGCAGCCACCTGAGTTACAACCTTAAACCTCTGGGAGGCTGGAATCCGGCTCCTACCGTCCTTAAACGCGGCACAGGATCCTGCTCTGAATATTCTTACTGTATGATCGCACTTTGCCGTGCCCTTGGAGTTCCTATTCGTTATGTGGGCGCAGTCAGCCGCCGCGGAGATGATGCTTGCATCGACAATGTGTTTCATAGATGGACAGAAGTATATCTTCCACCATACGGCTGGGTTCCATTTGACGCGAACAAAGGAGACAGGGGAGATGGAGCTTCGCCCGGCGATAAGGCCATGGGCATAGGAAACGTGTACGCCCGGTATATCATAACTACTGAAAACGGCGGAGGGGATAAATACCTTTGGTTTGGCTACAATTACGGATTCAAGTGGACCTCTGAGGGCAAATGCCGAATTCATGAGGAAGGATACGGGCTGTGGTCACCGCTGGGAAAGAAAAAATATTTTATCCCTTTTTTTAATTAAATAATGAAGAAGCTAATTTTTGTTTTATGCTTCCTTGCTGTTTGTATTACATCTATTCCCCAAGAGATCCAGCATGAAGCAGTAGCTGTAAATATCGAGGTCCCAGTACGGGTATTCAAAGGAGATACTTTTATTGACAATCTGACAATGAATGACTTTGAGATCTACGAAGACGGCGTTCTTCAGAAGGTCGAAGCCGTGTACCTGATCAAAAAAACGGATATTATTAAGGAGGAGAAAAGTACAGCGGCTAGAGAATCTAAAAAGATATTTACTCCCAAAGTTTCCAGACACTTTGTCCTTCTGTTCGAAGTCCAGGACTATCTCCCTAAACTGGGAGAGGCCATCGATGAATTCTTTTCGAGCGTTATCACCCCCGGAGATACTTTGACAGTCATGACTCCGATGAAAACCTACAATTTCAAGAAAGAGGCCCTTGAAAAACTTCCTGAAAAGGAGATCGCCTCTCAGCTCAAATCAAAGTTGAAAAAAGACACTAGAATGGGCAATGCAGAATATATCTCCTTGCTAAAGAAACTTAAAGCAAACCTCACAAACCGTTTGGAGTATTCCATGCTCCTGAGCAGGCTCGAAACGATTAGATCCATCAATGAGAATAAATTCCAGCGGTTCGCCGATTTCTTGAAAGAAAAACCGGGCCAGAAAAACGTTTTCCTGTTTTACCAGAAGGAAATCCTTCCTCAGCTTGATAATAAGACCCTAATGCAGCTTATGAGTATTAACATGGACGATATCTCGTTCCAGTTTCACCTTCAAGACCTGCTGCTGTACAAAAGAGCTGTTACGTTTGATATTGAAAAAGTCAAAAGAATCTTCGCCGATTCATCCATATCCATCAATTTTCTTTATCTAACAAAAATGCCGCTTGTTGCGTTTGCGGATGACGGAAAGCCGCCATCGCCGACAAGCTGGATGGAACAATCAGGTGATGTATTTTCCGCATTCAAGGAAATGTCGGATGCCACGGGCGGTTTTACATATAGCTCAGCCAATGCTGCGGCTTCGTTCAAACGTGCAGTCAGCGCATCCGAGAATTACTACCTTCTTTACTATTCTCCCAAAGATTATAAATCAGACAGCAAATTCAAGAACATCAAGGTCAAAATCAAGGGAAAGAAATATAAAGTTTTACACCGTGCAGGATACATAGCAGATTAAAGCCTTTTAGTTAATAATAGGGATTAAACATAGCATTTTAATAGTATCCTTGCCGGTGTTTACAAACTGGTGCCATTCCATGGATTCGATAAAATAGACATCTCCCGGTTTGAACGCTTCTTCATCTGTTTTGTTTCTGGTGACTCCATTTCCTTCAAGTATAAACACCTCATGTTCCCAGTCATGTTGATGCAGAGGCGTATTCCCTCCGGGCTTTATTTCAAAAAGACGCATAGCAAAATTTTCAGCTCCATCTTTTTTTGAGATAAGCCACCTTACTTTTACATCCTTTATTCCCTGTTCAGTGGGTTCTTCCAATTCCACTTCAGTGTAATGTACATGTTTCATAAACTTGCCTCCTTTATGGTAAACGAAAACATAATATTTACAGGAGAAAATAATGGAGATAAGATGGTAGCGGGGGTTGGATTTGAACCAACGACCTCCGGGTTATGAGCCCGACGAGCTACCAGACTGCTCTACCCCGCAGTACTCGCATGTATTATAACAAAAACTTTTTATTTGTCAAAATAAATACATCTATTTTCGTTTATCAAGACCATTTTACTGTTTCAATATTTATTCTATCTTTTCATGTCGAATAATTTATTTATTTCTTGACATAGACTTGGATAAAAAAATAGAATTGGCTATAAAAAATGTCTTATTTTTTATTCTTCCTGCTCGCCATAGTCAGCATCGCCTCCATTCTGGCAATGATCTTAACTAAAAATCAGGCATATAATGCTCTTCTGTTAATTCTTGCTTTTACCTGTACAGGAGGATTGTTCGCACTTATCGGGGCTTCTTTTATCGCTACAATACAGATCATCATCTATGCCGGGGCAATTATGATCCTTTTTGTGTTTGTTATCATGATGATCAACATCCGGGATGGCATCCCGCCCGAAAGAAAAAAATGGACGATCTATTTTTCCATCTTTGTTGCCGTTGTATTTTTAGCCGAATTATTTTTTGCTTTGAAAGGCACTCTCGCTCCGCTCAGTACATCCGGGATAGAACAGTCCTCTGATCCGACCAGTCTTGGACGCCTTCTTTTTACAGAATATCTATATCCTTTTGAGATTACTTCCATCCTGATCATTGCTGCTCTGGTTGGATCGATCGTACTGGTCAAGAAAAAAGAAAACAATGATTCCAATTAGCTATTTTATTGTTTTAAGTTTTATTCTTTTTTTTCTGGGTATTGTTGCCTTTTTTGTTAAAAAGGACCTGCTCACCCAATTCATGGCCGTTGAGATCATGCTCAATGCAGCCAACCTTGCTTTTATAGCCTTTGCCAAATCCGCCAATGCCCTCGACGGCCAGGTGATCGTTTTTTTTGTCATAACTGTCGCCGGGGCCGAAGCAGCCATCGGCCTTGCTATCATTCTTCTGATCTTCAGACACAGAAAAACCATCAAGACAGAAGATATCAACTTAATGAAGGGATAATATGACAGACTTTTTTTGGCTCATACCATTTTTCCCTCTAGTAAGCGCTATCCTTTTTGTGATATTCGGACGAAGATTCCCAAAGAAATATGTCTCTTTTCAGGCCTGTTTTGCAGTTCTTGCTTCGTTCATGCTGGCCGCCATTTCATTTTTCAGCCTGCTGAACGCCGGGCCCAGCCATTCCCTTCTTGAAAAAAACCTCTTTTCATGGATCGATGCCGGAAGTTTTAAAGTAAACCTCTCCTTTCAGTTCGACTCTCTTACAGCTGTCATGGTCCTGGTAGTCTCATTAGTGGCATTCTTGATCCATGTCTACTCTATAGGCTATATGTCAGAAGATAAAAGCTATACACGCTACTTCACTTACCTCAATCTTTTCGTGTTTTCCATGCTCGTTCTTGTTATGGCTTCCAATCTTGTTTTGATGTTTGTCGGATGGGAGGGAGTAGGGCTCTGTTCCTATCTTCTGATCGGATTCTGGTTTGAAAAACACTCTGCCGCCAATGCGGGAAAAAAAGCTTTTATAGTAAACAGGATCGGAGACGCAGGTTTTCTCATCGGCCTCCTGTTTATTTTCGTTCATGTGGGAAGCACTGAATTCAGTGCTATTAATGAGGCGGTACTTGGCGGCGTTTTAACTCCTGCTCTGGCGACATTGATCGGGATCTTGCTGTTTATAGGAGCTACCGGCAAATCCGCACAGCTTCCCCTTTATATCTGGCTTCCGGATGCAATGGAAGGTCCAACACCTGTCAGCGCTCTCATTCACGCCGCAACAATGGTCACAGCCGGAGTTTATATGGTTGCTAGAATGAATCTGCTCTATTCCATGTCTCTTACAGCAAGCAATATTATTGCCGTTGTGGGAGGACTGACTGCACTTTTTGCCGCTACTATGGCTCTCACCCAGAACGACATTAAGAGAATTCTTGCCTACTCCACAATTTCCCAGTTGGGATATATGTTTATTGGATGCGGCGTAGGAGCTTATGCGGCTGGAATTTTTCATCTATACACGCATGCTTTTTTTAAAAGCCTGCTCTTTCTGGCAGCCGGCAGCGTAATACATGCCTTGTCCGGCGAATTAAATGTACAAAAAATGGGGGGGTTAAGAAAATACCTTCCACGCACCTATTATCCTTTTCTTATTGGCGCTATTGCCATTGCCGGAATTCCTTTCTTTTCGGGATTTTTCTCCAAGGATGCCATCCTGACCCATGCGTTTGCCCAGGGGCAGTATATTGTATGGGCTATGGGAATTTTAGGCGCTGTTATGACTGCATTTTACATGTTTCGTCTGATCTTCCTCACTTTTCATGGAAAAGAAAGGCTTGAGCCTGATGTCAAAAAACATATCCATGAATCTCCACCTATAATGACCATACCACTTGCCATTCTGGCATTCTTTTCCATTATTGCAGGATATATCGGGCTTCCAGCCGTCGTAGGCAAAAAATATAACTGGTTCGGACATTTCCTGGATCCTGTAATCCTTTCCAGTCATGAGGCTCATATCAGCATGGGAACAGAGTGGTTTTTAATACTGATCTCAGTGGCTGTGTCTATTGCAGGGATATTTATTGCTTACATCTTTTATATCCGAAAAACTCAGATTCCATCCACGCTTGTCAAGAAATTCCCCTTTATCTATAAACTGCTTTACAACAAATATTATGTGGACGAAGCTTATAATGCTGTTTTTGTCAATCCTATGATCAGGGGGTCCGAAATTATCTATGACGACTTCGATCTGAAGATTATTGATGGAGCTGTAAACGGCTCTGCAAAAACAGCGGCTTGGTCAGGAAAACTCCTGAGCCGGTTCCAGACAGGTTTTTTAAAAGACTATGCTCTGATATTTCTTTTGGGCGCAATTCTTGTTATTGGCTTTTTATTGTTTTAAAAAATGAACATTCCAATTATAAGCATCATAACTTTCTTACCGTTAGCATGTGCACTCCTTCTTATCTTTATTCCTAAAGACAAAGAAAATACACTGCGGACAATCGCGTTTATCATCACCCTGCTCACCTTTGTTATATCGCTGACTCTCTATTTCAATTTCGATTCTTCGACTGCAGATCCGCAATTCGTTGAAAAAGCCTCATGGATCGGTTACGGCATAAATTACCATGTCGGGATCGACGGGATAAGTCTTTTTATGGTTCTGCTGACGACCTTTCTCATGCCCATCGTGCTTCTATCTTCATGGTCGTATATTAAGAACAGAGTTAAAGAATATTTGATCTTTATGCTCATTTTGCAAACAGGCATGATCGGGGTTTTTGTATCCTTCAATCTTTTCCTTTTTTATGTATTCTGGGAAGCCATGCTCATCCCCATGTATTTCCTGATCGGTGTATGGGGAGGCAAGCGCAGGATCTATGCCACTGTTAAATTCGTGCTTTTCACCATGTTCGGCAGTCTTCTGATGCTGGTGGCGATCTTTTTTCTTTATTCCATATTTTATAAAGCAACAGGCACCTATTCCTTTAATATATTTGATTTCCAGAATATGATCCTCAATCCCAACATTCAAATGTGGCTTTTCCTTGCTTTCGGGATTGCTTTTGCCATTAAAGTTCCCATGTTCCCTTTCCACACATGGCTGCCTGATGCTCACGTCGAAGCTCCCACAGGAGGCTCTTTTATCCTGGCTGCTGTTCTGATCAAAATGGGAACCTACGGTTTTCTTCGTTTTGCCATGCCCATGTTCCCGGATGCTCTCCATAAAGCGCTCCCCTACCTCGCTGTTTTATGCTTGATCGGCATTATTTACGGGGGGCTGATGGCATTGATCCAAAAAGATGTCAAAGCCCTTGTCGCTTATTCCAGTGTCAGCCATATGGGTCTTATCATGCTTGCGGTATTCGCATTAAATATAGAAGCCATGGAAGGTGCGATCTATCAGATGCTGAATCATGGTCTCAGCACTGGAGCATTGTTTATGTGTGTCGGCATCTTATATGAAAGGAGCCATACACGTCTTATTAAAGATTTTGGAGGTGTTAGCAAACAAATGCCTGTTTTTTCAGCATTTTTCATGATCGTTATGCTTTCCTCTGTGGGGCTTCCCGGTTTGAACGGATTTATCGGAGAGATCCTCTGCATCTTCGGCATATTTAAATCCAATCACCTTTTAGCTATCCTTGCGGTATCGACAATCATCCTGTCAGCTGCATATCTTCTCTGGATGTTCCAAAGGGTAATGCAGGGCCCGATCACAAACAAAAACATATTGTCTTTTAAAGATCTTAATAGAAGAGAGATCATTCAGTTTATTCCCATCATTGTTATGATGTTCTGGATGGGTATCTTCCCAAATACCTTTTTACACAAAATAGATGCTTCTGTGACACATCTTCTGAATCAGATAAAAAAAAGAGAGGTAATATTTGCTCAGGCAAAGAATCAGAACAAGCCCGTTATATACGATGAAGGAGAAGAAGAACTCCAATGAATACCTTTTCATCTCTAACTCCCCTGTTGATCATTGTCGCCGGCGCACTTCTTGTTCTGATCCTTGAAGTTTTTTTAAAAAAAGAGAAGAAAGATTATCTTGCTTATATATCCATCGTATTTCTTCTGGGCAGCGTCTATGCAGGCTTAAGATTCTGGAATCAAAATCCCTCCTATTTCAACGGAAAACTCCTGCTGGACAATTTTGCCCTTTTTTTCATCTTTATTTTAGCCATCGCAACTATCCTCGTGACCCTGATATCCATAAAGTATATTTTTCTTCAAAATACAAATCACGGGGAATACTATGCACTGCTTCTCTTAGCCCTGTCCGGAATGATGATCATGGTTTCCTCTACGGATTTTTTAATCATTTTTCTTGGGCTTGAGGTCTTGTCAGTTTCCAGCTATGCTCTTGCAGGACTGAAACGAGAAGACCCTCTATCTTCCGAAGCCGCGGCTAAGTATTTTCTTTTGGGATGTTTTGCGTCTGCTTTTATCATATTTGGGCTTGCTCTTCTTTACGGCGTTACTCAGAGCACCGATATAACAGTTTTTGTTCAGAGCTTTGCAGATCCAAATCTCAGTCTTCTGGCAGTAGCCGGGATCGGCCTTATCATTATAGGACTTGGATTCAAGATCGCTGTTATCCCCTTTCACATGTGGACACCGGATGTTTATCAAGGTTCTCCTACTCCTGTTACGGCCTTCTTTTCTGTTGGGCCTAAAGTCGTGGGTTTTGCTGTCTTGATACGCATATTTCAGCCCTACTGGCGGGCAGCCGTAAATACAGAAGCTGTATTCGCAGCGCTTTGGATTATTGCAGTGCTGACCATGGTTATCGGAAACCTCATTGCTCTCCGTCAGACAAATGTAAAAAGAATCCTGGCTTATTCAAGTATCGCTCATGCTGGATATCTTCTGGTCGCTATCCTGTCACGTGATAATGCCGGCCTCCTTTTTTATCTGATGGTTTATCTCTTTATGAATGTCGGAGCTTTTTCCGCAGTCATCGCTTTAAGCAAAAAAAATAAAGAATACCTTGAACTTGATGATTATGCTGGGATCGGATTCAAATATCCCTGGATCGGGGCAACATTCTCTATTTTCCTGATTTCCCTGGCTGGTTTTCCTCCCACAGGCGGCTTCCTGGCAAAATTCTATGTGTTTTCTACTGCTGTTCGGGAAGGCCTTATCACACTGGTCGTCATCGCTGTCCTTGCCAGCCTCGTCTCAGTTTATTATTACTTGAGGATCATTATCTATATGTACATGAAAGAACCCTCTCGAGATATTACTATTCACACTGAAAATCCCGCTCTTTTCTTTGTTTTATTCCTGTGTTTGTACGGAGTTCTTCAACTTGGTATTTTTCCCGGGAATGTGCTTGTCTTCATCAAACAAGCAGTTGCCTCCATATTATAAGAGGTTTGTCTCGTTACTCCCGTTTATCTCGTTTGTCTCGGCATTCCTTTCCCTTCGTCATTCCCGTGTAAACTAATGTCCTTACCGAACCAGTGGGAAAAGTACTTGATATTTACAGATTGCCGGAATCAAAAACCAGCTCTTTGCCAATGATGCCAGCCTGGCTATTCACCAGGGCTCAGGAGGATTGCTCAGACGTGCCAACAACCTCGCTAGAGGCGCTCTTATCGCCGCTGCAAGAGAAAAATGCAGTGTGGTATCTGCCTTAACATGTCCGAGTTGCCTCCACTGAAATCATCTGATTCAGTTATGTGAATGTGATAAATCAGGTAATCTAATGTGAGAATTATGGGTTAAAATAGTTTGAAAATTAACACATGCCATAAGGAGAGATGAAAACACAGACAGAAGCCGTGTTGAAATACTTACATCGCACAGCCCAGTGAGAACCCATACTTTTTAGTTTCCATAATCAATCCTCTGAAGTAACCATCATTTTGATGATAAAAGGCGAATTTATGTTTATTTAGTGTAAAACGTTAGGAATAAAAAATATGCTTAATTCAAAAAGAAATAAAAGGACAATAAAGGAAAAGAAAAGACATTTTATCTGAAATTGTTGACATCAATACTTCAAGGTTTAGTAATAGTAATATAAATTACCTGCCTTTTTCTTGAAAAATGTACACTACACTTAAAGCATACAGAAACTATAACAGAATAAGGAAGTTCTGGGAAATAAAAAGCTTGACATTTCATATTGTAGTGTATATTATATACACCATGAGCTTCATAAGAAAAATAAAAAAGGGTAACTCTATCTATCTGGCTGAGGTCGAAA
>DAOVDI010000085.1 GCA_030669585.1 Acidobacteriota bacterium | reverse complement strand
GGCGATCGCTTTTCCCAGTCCCTGGCTTGAAGCTGCAACCAGAGCTACTTTGTTTTTGATGTTTAAGTCCATGATGGGATTTTCCCAAAAAGGAGCGCTCGACCAGACATCATCTATACGAGATCTCTGCGAATCTGACCTTGTGACCGCGTCTCATGATCTCCTTGGCGTCCTTATCACACCGGATACATTTGTGATAGATCACATCCCCGATCAACTTCGACTTTTCATTCCGCTCATCATCCGGGAGGAAGTAGGCCTCCATGGTATCATAAGGCCGTGATTCGCCGTCACTTTCGTATTTGATCGTCAGGTTTCGACCCGCCTCAAAAACCTTAAAAGCGCTTTCGGTCCAGTTAAAATTTTCCATCCCCAGGTCGGGGTTGATCCTGATATGGGCAGCGAGTGAGACATCCAGACCAGAAGCTTCCATTTCCTTTGAGCACTGGATAAAGGTCTCGGCCGTGGCAGCATTGCCAATATTGATCTCATAAATAGCTGTTGTCCCGTCATCCCGGAGATATTCCTTCATGATGTTCATCAGCATTCTGAGTTGAATTGTATTCTGTGTAGAGAGGAGCATGGAGATCTTGAAAGTCAGGTTCGGGATCTCTCTGGCAAAATAGCAGGCAGCTACAATGGTTGACCAGCTCGGGTTGAGAAAAAAACTGCCTCCGGTCTCAAGAGCAGCCCTGATCACCCCATCAAGGTAAACAAGGTGATTATTGTTTCCGACTTCCACCCCGCCAAAGTTTCCAAATGCAGTTCCCATGTTCTTCATGATGATCTGGCTTAAACCACTGCCAATATCCTTTCGCTCGAATTTTTCGCCCGTCACTTTTTCGATCCTTTCGAAACGTTTTTCGGGAAGAGGTGTTGCGATGAGGTTTGTTGAACAGAACTTGCTGGCTCCCAAGATATTTTCCGCCATGGCCAATGTGGAGAGAAGATCCCCGCTGTGGACGTACTGCTCTGTCAAGGCGACAACAGATATCATTTCAGTGGCAAAAAGAACATCTCCGTTCTCAGCAACCTTCCTCATACACTCCAGTGTGACGGGTGAGCCCTGAAAACCGGAAACCTGAGCCGTGCATATCCCATCCTTATCGAGCGAGAGGTTGTTCTTCTCTATAAAATCTTCTACTTTGGCAAAGCTCTTTGCGTACTCTTCGGCCTTTTCAAGAGTCTCACCGTATCCTTTTTCCCCGGCTATTTTTTTCCTGGTCGCATAGTCCCTCATGGACTCGATCTTCTTCGAAATTTCCTGTGACCCGCCATAAGAATCCAACAAAGCATCTATGGCCTTGAGATCCTTGTAGTTCAAGAGTTTGAAATGCATGCTCGTCCTCCCTGATTTTTTTTATTATATCAACACATTATGTATGTATGGAAAATGCTGGATCTGGAGTTATTTTTGAGAAGGATTTTATGTTGAAACATCTGATAAGTCATTCATTATATTTTAAAAAAAAACCAAGTGCAAGATTAATCAATAACTTATCGCGGTCCATCCTTGGCTGCTCCATTGGAAAATATCTTTTCCGCAGCTCTTTAAAAACTGCTCTAACGGAATGGTAATTTCCCCTCTTTTTAACAGATCATCATAATCTCTTATAAACTCGCCCCCAGCTCGTATATCCCTTAGTCTAAAATCCTGATCAAATAGATAGTGAATAGGGCTGAGTTTATCAAGCGCATAATTTATTGTTAGAAATATTCCGTTTTCTCCTGCTACAACATCGACCATACTAAGCCAAAAAATACTTTTAAGTTTACATATAATATTTCGCCTAAAACGCATATAACAAATTTGATGTGCAGGATCAGGATCAACTGGAATATATTTTCTTAGTTTTTCTAAGTGGGACAATTCCTCTGGAATCTTATATGGAGGAGCCAGACCGCTTTTGAGATGGCTGCAATCCAGAACAGACAATACAGCATCACCATCTAAAATATTATTTGTCCCTCCCAAAAAAATAAATTTCTGATCTTTATCGATTTTAGCTACTTTAAAAAATTGAAGAATACCAGTATGCAGATACTTCAGAATCTCATTTCCTTCCGCATCATATATCAAAAAGACACTTGGAAACCGTTTAATATGGCCCCAAAGAACCAATATTTCATCAATCCCGTCGTCATCTATATCATTAAAGTTTAACTGCATAACCCTATAATTATTTCCTAATTCTCCTTCTTCATACTTCTGATCGGATCTATGTGGACTGTACCATTGCATTTTACCCATGTTGTTATAAAAAGCGATGCATCGTTCCGCAGCATTTTCATGCATCAAAACACAGACGACCTCATTTTTTCCATCTTTGTTGATATCAGAAAAATCATACCGGCTTCTTCGATATTCATGTAATTCAGAATATTTTGGCCAGTCTTTTATTATATCGAAGTAATAGTCTTCAAGGTATGCAGGATTGTTAATTTCTAAACTCCAGAGAAAATTATCTTCCACGTCAAAAAACGCAAGGTTTGTTCCCCTTACCTTCATGCTGACCGGATTAGCAGAATTAAATATCTGCTGGATCAATGACTGACCCTTTTGGGAAAAAAAGAAAAAGATGATCCCCGCTAAAATACAAATGGAGATAACAGCAATGCTTCCCCTTAAAATCTTTCTTGATAATGCCCTCTTTTTTTCAATATTGACAGTATTTTTTGACTTAAACCAGATATCAAGCTCAGACTTGTAACTATATATTTTAGATCTTTCTGATTCATCATTTATTCTATATATGGGTAAACTGTTTTCCTTCTCCCAGCGCTGGCATGTTCTAACATCACGTTTCAGATAACTTGAAATTTCTTTCCAGCCGTCCAATCGATTATCTTCTTGGTGAATCGGATATCTCATCAATAGAATCCTTCAAACCTTAAAATCCTAAATCAAAATGAAAGAAAACACAATCAATTTAGTAACTGTAAACCCAACATGGTGTAATACGGCATTATCCGGCAACAAACGACATTTCATGAGATTTAGGGACAAACCTTGATAAGCATCTGAGGCTATTGGAAATCGCCCATTAAAAAAATCAGACTATATAATCGTCCTTTTTCATGCTCTCCAATTCCTGATGGATCGCTGCTCTCACATTCTTCGGCATGTCTTTTTCCCTATCCAGCATCGGCCCCAGACCCTTGCCTATCCCATCATTAATAAAATATGGTTTGACGAATTCCGAATCCCATGTGCGTTCTTCAAAGGTACGGCTGTCCAGCCTCTCGAAAAAGCTTTTGATCCCTTTTTCCGGATCACCCTCGATCTCCCGGAAATAGGAGCCGTAGATATGAAGAGAATCACTTATATCCACATAACGCCCAACTCTGACCTTTTTACCTGATTTTTCCGCTATGGACTCTGTTATCTTTCTCATTAAAGTTGTGAGGGCAATAACATTTTCAAACCATGCCTTGAACAGGTCCCGGCTCCGCCAATGCGTATTCATATTGAAGACAAATCCGCCTTCCCCGTCTTCAGAGAGCCTCCCCCAGATCCGCTGCAGGCAGGGAGGGTCGTCGGTCGGTGGGTCAAGCTTTGGATTCCATGTAATAGCCTGAGCCCGGCGGGTATATCCGGTCCTCGAAAGCTTATCGACTATATAGTCGATTTGATTTATAACCTCGTCCTCGATCCTGTATTCGAACAGCCTTTCGTGATAGGTATAGGTCCAGCGTGTATCCTCGCTTCCCTTCCCTTTTAAAATTTCCTCCAAAGGTTTAACCCAATAATCATGGGCTCCGTGAACCACTTCCATCACATACTCGGCAAGTCCTCCCAGTCCATCCGCAAAAGAACGGTGGAACCTCGGCTGGCCAAAAGGCTGGTTAACGCATATGACGGCAGTCGCATCCCGGCTGGGCGGGTCCTCAGGTCGATCATACTCTGTCTTGATACCGGCCCCATTTTCCCACACTTCCCGGATAGCCCTCTCATAGGCGGCAGGAATTGTGTCCCCACAAATATTCAAGACAGGAATATTGCCTGATCGCATGAATCCTCCCAGTGGTTTCTGGATTGCAGAAAAACCTTCTTTTTCTGCAGCAGAAAGAATATCTCAGGAATGTTTGTTTTGCAAATTATCTTAAAAAAATATTGCTCTTTTTCCCTAAAATCTATAAATAGTATTTATGAATAATTCAGAGACTGCTTTATTCACGAGTCGAGGTTGCCGTAGCTGCGAGGAGTGGTTTGTGAAGCTGTATTTATATACTGCGAACGGAACACGACGAAGCCACTGCGGTAAGATCGGCTCGCCCGAAGGGTAAAAAGTTGTGATAATAAAAATAGGATTCAAGGATTCGAGGGGTCGAGGGTTCGAGTGAAAAGAAAAGAGATAAGAGTTTGTTGAGCTTATTGAGTTTATTGAGTTAAATCCAATTAAAATAACCCAACGAACTCTTCTTGACTTCGATAGACTTCTATGGACTTCGATAGACTTTTCTCGCTAACGAGATAAACGAGAGTAACGAGACAAACGGTTGGAAATGAGGACAATATGCAAATTATAGAACAGATAACACATAAAATCGACACAGGAGATGCTGAGGGAGTCGCAGAGCTGACAGAACAGGCTGTTAGCCAGAATATCCCGGCCGAAGAGATCTTGAACCAAGGGCTGGTCGCCGGGATGAACATAGTCAGTGAAAAATTCAAGAACAATGAAATATTCATTCCCGAAGTCCTGATTTCTGCCAAGGCCATGAAAGCCGGAATGGCGATCATCCGGCCTCTGCTGGCCAAGGCCAATATCGAACCCAGGGGAAAAGTGGTTATCGGCACCATTCAGGGGGATCTTCATGATATCGGTAAAAATATCGTAGCTATGCTCCTGGAAGGAGCCGGTTTTGAAGTGATCGATCTCGGGGCTGATGTCCGGATAGAAAAATTTGTCGAACAGGCAGAAAAAGAAAATGCGGATATTGTGGGGATGTCTGCTCTCCTCACGACAACCATGGTAAACATGGGCCCGGTCATTGAAGGCCTGGTAAAAGCGGGCAAAAAAGAGAAAGTCCGGGTTATGATCGGAGGGGCGCCTGTCACCCAGGCATTTGCAGACAATATAAAAGCCGACGGTTATGCCCCTGATGCCTCGACTGCGGTAGACCTGGCCGTAAACCTGATGGCAAAATAAAGGTCATAAAAAGCGGAATCAGCTGGAAAATGTGTGCAACATTCTACTTCAGCAAATCCACTGTATCTTGCCCATATCAAGGAAGGTAGTTAATGGTGTCGGCATAATTTATGAATAATTCAGGCTAGAGGATTTCTTATTGACAGGATATGTTTGTTCCCTATAGTATTGGTAATAGAGGAGATAAAAGGGCCCGTTTGAATATAAAAGGGAAATGCAAAAATATTCGGATCTGGGTTTAATTCTTCTATTAGGAGGAGATTATGAAACATCACACAAATCGTTATTTATTGGCATTATTGTGTCTTTTTATTGGCCTGTCGCTTTTTACCACTGCCGCAGGACAGATAAAGACACAGACGGTCAGAAAACCGATGGAATTAAAACTGCCCGATCTGACCGTATCTGTTAAATGCCCCGGTAAAGCCTATCCTGGACAAGAGCTGAGAAAATCCATCAAAGTCAAGATATCCAATATCGGAACCGCCGGGGCAAAAAATTTTGCAGTGGATATTTTTCTCGCAAAGGATAAGTCGGATCCAAAACAGCCTATCGCTTTTTCCCGAAGGTTTAAGCCCTATGTCCTTCTGCAGGGCGGGCGGGAGCAAATCCGATATTTGGCGCCGGGAGCAACCACCTGGGTGACCATGCATGGGCTTAATAAGGTCCCTGCGGATACACCTCCTGGAAATTACTACATCGGTATTTATGTAGATTCCACTAACTCAGTCAGAGAAATGCTGGAGCACAACAACATCGACTGGGGGATTATTCTGATCGCGCCGCACATTACCGATGTCACCCAATCCTTCAGTTTTATGATCGCGCCACTGCGGGAGATTAAAATCTCAGGAAACGGATTTGGATTATTCCAGGGAAGCAGGGTCCTTAAAATGGGGTCATACACTCTGTCCGTTCTTCCGGGAGGAGAATGGCACACCGACAAGATCTGGTGCAGCTATCCAGGCTGGGTTCCGCACGGTGAGCATTATCCTGTTTATATAATGCAGGGAAGCAACATTGTAAGCAATCAGTTTGACTTCTTCCTGAAAATGATCATTTTCCAGGGGGAATTCATCCCCTTTGATGGACCGCCCGGAGCGTCTTTACATGTGGGCGGGATGATGATGGGCTCTTCCCAGGGACAGAAAAAACTGATGTTCGGAAGCACAGAAGCTCAAGTCCAATCCTGGAACCACTCAACCATTCAATGTACCATTCCCAATCTGCCGCCGGGCACATATAACGTTTGTATCAAGAAAAACGGAGTAACGATCTCAGGAGTCGTTCACTTTGCCATCACACTTAACTGAGAGGCAGGCAAATTCCGCCTGAATTCCATGTTGTTGGGATGATTGTAAACAACAACATATCTCAAGCCGCTGTTTTTTTTCGAGAGTGAAATTTTGTTTGGAGTTTAAAAAAAAATATTATAAACTCTTTTTTGTTGAGGGGTCACAAAACACCAAGACTCATACATACGATCCTTAATGATCAAATTTGAAGGAGGCTCGATTGTTTGAAGGGAAAAAAGGTGTTTCTTACAAATTATTTTTTTTGATTTCCTTCATTGTTTTATTTTCACTATCCTTAATGCGGGCTCAAGAAGCCGTATCTGAACCAATTCTTCATTCCCCGATCGCTGATTTTGAGCATGGCCGGGTAATCGAATTCAGAGCAGGGTCTGCCACGGATATAGATAGATTACGTCTCTATTTCCGTTATGAGGGAATCACTGAATTTCAGGTGAGGAGTTTCGAAAGGGAAGAAGGACAAAGCTTTCTTTTTCTCTTTGACACGTCTCAGCTCCCAGGTCTCGAGTTCGAATATTACCTGGAAGCTCAGAAGGAAGACCGGGTCATTTGTCTTCCTGAAAACGCTCCGGCAGATGTTTTTCGGGTTATTGGGGAAAGCGTAGAACCACTGCCTGATATTCCGGAGGAATTTCCTGCTGTTGAAGAGGAGGCAGCCAAGTCAAGATTCAGATTTCCTGTCAGTATTACGGGAAGCATTGAAACAAGGCTCCATGATCCACAAGCCAATCCGGATGATACAAAGACCAGGGCCAATGGAAACATCCGTGTGTTTACCACCTATAATAAAAATGATCTGGGTGTAAATTTTGATTCCAATTTCAGCTATACAAATACCCCTTATGAGGGGTCAAAAAACATGGACCTATCCAACATGGTTCTTTCCATAACCAAGGGAAGTCACACTCTTACAGCCGGAGACATCAATATCAATGAGTCTGAGTACACAGTATCCGGTCTCGGCCGGAGGGGGATGGAATATTCTTTCAATAATCAAAAAGCATATTTCCATGTATTCAACGTCAATACACAACAGCCCGTAGGTTTCCAAGGGTTTGGTTTTCCCAAAAACCAGATCAGAATTTTTGGCGGGGCTGTCGGTTATAAATTTTTCAACAATGCCATTTCTCTGAAAGCTGTTTATTTAACGGGAAAGGACGACCCCGGACTTGGAGGGAACGTCGGATTCGATTCATTTACCCAAGCAAGAAAAGGCAATGTGATCGCTGTTGTGGAAGAAATCATGCTTTTTCAGAATAAGTTGGTCCTGAGTGGTGAGTTGGCGCGAAGCGAATATGATGGTGACCTAAATGACGGACAGGATGCTCTTGCAGACAATGCCTGGCGTTTAGGAGGGAATGTTGCGGCAGGAATACTTTCTTTTGGCGGGAATTACCGCCATATCGGCAAAGACTTTAATCCAATCGGCTATCAGTACTTCACAAACGACAAAAAAGGATATGATACAAATTTGGGATTGACTCTCGGCAGGCTTACACTCAACGGTACATATGCGTTCACAAGGGATAATGTGAAGAGTGATCCGGCCGAAGCAACAACAAACAACAATAATTTAAACAGCAGTCTCATGTGGATGATCTCGGATAAGGTTTCGTTCAATTTCGGTTACAGCCGGAATAAACAGAATACTTCGGTCCTGCAGGGATTAATCCCATTCAGCCAGGACAGCCTGACCGACCAGTTCATGGGTTCATTCAGCATGATGCTCACCAGGGCTGCGAATATTTCTCTATCCGTGACAAACTCGGGTATGAGCAGCAAGAACAACCCTCAGATGGACAATCTGAACCTGACGGTGAATATGGGCGGTTCACTCCGGGCTGGAGAATTTCTGTCGATCTTGCCTTCTTTTTCATATTCGGAAATGACCAATAAATTCACGGATGAGATCACACGGACTTATAATACTTTTTTTAATGCGGAGCTGTATTTCATCCAGCAGGTCCTGTCACTTTCTTTTAACGGGTCATACACAAAATCAGAAGGAGGACCCATGGCAAACAGCAACACGTTTAATATCATGGGCAATCTCAACCTCAATCTTCAGAAGATCATCAAGGTTGGAAATATCACTCTATCACTGAGGGGAAATTACAACAGAATGCAGATGGCAACCATAACCAATGAAATTTTCACTCTCATGCTGCAAACAGATTTTTC
This sequence comes from Acidobacteriota bacterium, assembly GCA_030669585.1. Lineage (GTDB taxonomy): Bacteria > Acidobacteriota > Aminicenantia > Aminicenantales > Aminicenantaceae > DAOVDI01. The sequence goes on along the minus strand of DAOVDI010000085.1, from coordinate 1,013 downwards.
ATTCTAGGAGAAAGATGAAATGAAAGTACTTCAAACATTTTTTGGAAAGAAAATGATTATGACAAGGATATGGGTTATCTTTTTATTGGTTCTGGTGATGGGAGCGGCTCATCTTGCCTATGCCGGCAGCATTTCTTATACCCCCTCTTCCCCCAATGTGGAACAGCAGGTGACCTTTACGCTGTCTCCCAGTGGAACTCCCAGCGTCGTCAACTGGGATTTTGGAGACGGAGCTACGGCAGGGGGAGGACTTGTTGTGAATCATAAGTATTCAAGTCAGGGAACCTATACGGTTCGCGCCACTTACGGGGAAGTAGGAATCATCATGGATACCACAACGATAACCATCAAGGAGAACAGGAGAATTGAATACTCTCCCTCCAACCCCCGGATCAATAAACCCATAACATTCAAAGCGGTGAATTTCCTGTCCAATCAGGTGCAGTGGGATTTCGGAGATGGGACTGTTATCACCGGAGGCTTTCACACAGCGGGAGCAATCATTCAGACACACACTTACACGAATACGGGTGTCTATACGGTCAGGGTCAGGGATCTCGGCGGAGCCTCGGTTGTTGCCATCACAACCACCCTGACTGTCACAGATGCGGCCAGTATCACATTCCAACCGGCTCAACCCAGAGTAGGAGAGCAGGTCACATTTACGGCCGTCAACTTTTTTTCCAAAACGCTGATCAGATGGGATTTTGGAGATGGGATAGTCCAGAATGATAACTCTCCGCCGGTTATCACCCATACTTTTAACCGCCAGGGAACAGTCAGGGTCCGCGCCTATGATGGGGGCGGGACGGTTTTAACTGCGTCCTTGACGATCCGGATCTACCCTCTGGCGACGATCACGTTCTCCCCTGGTGACCCGCGCCCTGGAGAGACTGTCTCGTTTGTTGCCAATAATTTTTTCTCCAACACTCTGATACGCTGGGATTTCGGGGATGGAACTATCGAAAATGATACATCTCCCCCGGCGGTTTCCCATTCCTACAGTAATCCGG
>DAOVDI010000045.1 GCA_030669585.1 Acidobacteriota bacterium | reverse complement strand
ATTCTGTGACATATCTGTAATATCTCAATTTTATTACCGGCATTTTTTCCCTTTCAGGCGGGCTGAATATCGGCACATCTGCTGCGTTATGACGGGTTTGCGGTGGATAACCACAGCTTCACCCGCCATGCCTTGCATCTGCACCAATCTCGACCCGTGAATAATCCAGGTTATATCTATAGGATCATAAGGAGTCCATAGAAGTCTATAGGAGTCTTTTGAGGTCTATTGGAGTCTATCGAAGTCCATAGAGGTCTATAGAAGTCATTGAAGTCTATAATAGTTTATTGGGTTCAGCTTCGCCAGCGAGAAACGCGAGAAACGGTTAACGCAGGAAACGCTATTTAAATTAAAGGACTTTGGGCTAATCTGCTTTGGGCTTTGGGCCTCTTTTGCATTGGCCTTTGGCCCTTGGCCTCTTATTCTTTCACTCGAACCCTCGAATCCTTGACCCCTTGAATCCTTTGCATCAACTACCGATTTATTGACATCCCCTTTATTGAGGAGTAACTTATTATAAATGTCTAGGTCAAAAGTTTTTATTGTCCGGTCAGCACATGTTATCTCCTCCAGCGGGAATATTGATGAAAAAAGATTGACACATTTGTTTTCCCGGGGGTTCGCTCTTCTCCAGGATTCAACCGGACAGCAACTGTTCGACTCTTTTTCCTCTGTAGGAATCAAGATCAACACACTCGGAGGGAAAAAAATTTCCACGCGGCCTGAACTTGCATTGATAACGGCCAACTATATTGAGAGAAATTATTCTCCCCGCACTATTACTATCTGGGACCGCTCCAATAGAGAGCTGCGAGAAGCCGGGTTTCGACTTAACCTTCGAAGAAAAGGCCCTCAGATCTATGGCACCGACACTCAAGGTGTAGGTTATAATCCCGATTTGATCTCCAACCACAACATTGGTAGCCGCTTGTCCAACATCCAGTCTGAAAAGATCTCATCATCCATCAGTCTGGCCATTCTGAAAGACCACGGCCTGGCCGGAGTAACGGCAGGGATGAAAAACTATTTTGGCGCCATCCACAATCCTAATAAATATCACGATTTCAACTGTAATCCTTTTATTCCCGAGTTGTTTGAATGTTCTTCCATAGGAAAAAAACACAGGCTCACCATTCTAGACTGCCTGACCGTTCAATATCACCGCGGCCCTGCCTATCATATGAAATGGGCCGAGAGGTACGGAGCTTTGATCTTCAGCCTGGACCCGGTCGCCGCTGACTACACAGGATGGCAGGTCATCGAAAACCTGAGGGCAAAAAAAGGATTACCTTCATTAAAAGAAGAAAAGCGCGAGCCGGGTTATCTGAAAACAGCCGAAAAAATGGGGCTTGGTCAAGCAACTCGGGTAAACATTCAGGTAATCGAGGAAGAAGAATGAATCGTCGTCGATTCATCCAAACAGCCGGAGGAGCCGGACTTGCTGCCGGGTCCGGTCTTTCAGGCCTTTTTACAGACCTGTATGCTTTTGGTAACAGCGCCAATCTGTCCAGGGTTGAAGCCAAATTTTATAAAAAACATCCCGACCGGGAAGTCGAATGCATTCTTTGTCCGCGTCTCTGTCGCCTGGGAGACAGAGAAAGAGGTTATTGCGGTGTTAGAGAAAATCAGAACGGGACCTATTACACACTGGTCTACGGCAAAGCTTGTTCTATTCATGTCGATCCCATCGAGAAAAAACCGTTTTTCCATTTTCTCCCACAGAGCCGGACATTGTCCATCGCCTCTGCAGGCTGCAATGTCAATTGTAAATTCTGCCAGAACTGGGAGATCTCACAGGTAAGACCCGAGCAAATCAACCATGTGGATTTCCCGCCATCCCTGGTCGCAGAATCCGCTCTTAAATATGACTGCCCTATTATCGCATACACATATTCCGAGCCTATAGTTTTTTACGAATACATGTATGATACGGCTAAGGAAGCTCGAAAAAAAGGCATAAAAAGCGTGGTGGTCACGGGAGGTCACATTAATGAAGATCCTCTCCTTGAATTACTCCCTGTTGTTGATGCCATAAAAGTGGACTTAAAAGCCTTTCATCAGGAATTCTACACAGAATATGTACGAGGAGAACTCGCTCCTGTCAAAAAAGCCATCGAGATCATTGCTAAAAGTCCGGTTTGGCTGGAAATAGTCTATCTTGTTATCCCTACACTGAATGATCATCCTGAAAAAATCCGGGAAATGAGCCGATGGATCCGTTCATCAGTCGGTCCGGATGTCCCACTCCACTACTCACGGTTTCAGCCAATGTACCTGCTCAAGAATCTCCCTCCCACTCCTGTCTCCACCCTGGAAAAACTCAGGGATATTTCTCTTGAAGAGGGACTTCATTATGTCTACGTCGGAAACGTTCCCGGCCATAAGGCAGAAAGCACCATCTGTCCCCGCTGTAAAAACATTATTATCAAGCGTACCGGATATAAGATCCAAAAAGTTAACATAAATAAAGGCAAATGTCGGTTCTGCGGCAATAAAATACCCGGAGTTTGGACATAGATTCGATCGATCGATCATCGAGGAATTAACCTGGATTATTCATATGAGAAAAACCATATCCCCATTTCTTCTCGGCTTTTTGGCATTCTCAAGCCAGATATATCTCATGAGGGAGTTTAACGCGCAGTTTCATGGAAATGAGATCACCTATGGACTTCTCCTGGCTTCCTGGCTGTTCTGGGGAGGAATAGGCAGCTTATCCGCTTCAAAAATCAGATTCAAGCTATCCAGACAAACCGGCCTTTTTTGTATTTCGTTCATTCTTCTTCCTGTTGTCATGGCCCTGATCCGGTATTCCAGATTTTTATTTGGAACACTTCCTGCCGAAACATCAGGAATTGTCCCCATGTTTTTATTTATCTTTTTGCTTTGTCTTCTGGTCGGTTTTCCACTGGGAATCCTCTTTGTATTTAATGTTCATTTTCAATCGGGAGATCTATCAAAAGTCTACCTGGTGGAATCCCTGGGTTCAGCCACAGCAGGTGTTTTGCTCTATTTTTGGCTTATTCCTGTCCTGTCCGACTGGCAGGGAGTCTCAATTATTATTGCTTTTGTCTGCCTTGGGTCCTTGTTCGTTTACAACTCAAATAAATACCGCCTTACATCGGCAGGAATTATCCTGTTTCTTTTGCTTTTTAGCTTGATAGACGGACCTTCGCAAAAGGCCTACTGGAAACCCTTTCATCTGATTGAAAGCTGCGACAGTTCATATGGAAGAATCCAGGTTATAAAAACAGCAGACCAGATAAGCCTCTATTCCAACAGTCAAATGGTCTATTCCTATCCAAATCTTGCAGGTGCAGAGGAAAGCATTCATTTTGCACTGCTGCAGAATCCTGAGGCAGAGGATGTGCTTCTGATCGGCGGAGCCATAGGAGGAGGCCTTAAACAGCTCATGAAATACCCGCATGCACGGGCCCAATATGTAGAGCTTGACCCCACACTCATTCGGGTTTCCCGCCGCTATCTCCCAGAGCAGGAACAAGCTCTTTTTGACCAGAACAGGATCAAAATTATCTTTGAAGACGGGAGGACATTTTTAAATCGAACACAACAAAAGTACGACATGATCATCCTTAATCTCCCCGAGCCCGCTACAGCCCAGATCAACCGTTTTTATACTCAGGAATTTTTCCAATCAGCCCGAAGTAAGTTAAAAGACGGGGGGCTGTTGTCGTTTAAGGTTCCTTCAAGTGAAAACTATATCAGTAGAGAACGGCAGAATTTTCTCTCCTCTCTGTATTTTTCTCTGAACACGGTATTTCCCGATATCAAGATTGTCCCTGGCGCAGCCAATATATTTTTAGCATCTGATTCTCCTCTCACATTGGACATAAATACACTGACCAGCCGTATCAGTGAACTAAAACTCAACAATACTTTTGTCAGCCCGGCAATGCTTTTCGATCGACTCAATCCTTTAAAAGTAGAGCAATTAAGACAGTCGGTCCAAACAGGCAATACTATTTTAAACCGGGATTACCGTCCTATAAGCTATTTTTTCAATACCATCCTGTGGAACAGCCAATTTAAAAATACCGGCAGTGATCTATTTATAACCATCGCGAACCTCGGCCGATTCCTGTTAATGGATATCCCCTTGATCCTCTTTATCCTGGGACTGCTCTTTGTTTCTGTTAAAAGAAATAAAGAAGCGATCTTTATGATCCCTCTTGGAGTTCTGGGAATGACCACCATTGTACTGGAACTCATTCTGATCTTTGCATTTCAGGTCAGTTATGGCTGTCTTTTCAGGTCTGTGGCAATCCTTTTAACAGGATTCATGGCCGGTTTATCTATAGGCGCATTCCATGGAAAACTCAGGAAACAAATCAGTTTTTATAACATGCCGGTTATTCAATCGGGATTTGTATTGTTTATCCTCCTGACATCCTATCTATTAGGAACATCCCCTCCGGATTGGATATTTGTTCTTCTTCTTCTCGGCCTTGGTTATCTTGGAGGCCATCTTTTTATTGTTTCAAACAGACTTTATCTTCAGGATCACAAAAATTACGGCCTTGGATACGCGATCGACCTTTTAGGCTCTTTTTCAGGGGCGCTTTTGACTACCGCCATCATGATCCCGCTTTTCGGACTGATGATCATTCTTAAGTATTTACTGCTGATAAATTCCTTCTGCTTCCTCTATCTCATTTTTGGTTGGAAAAAAATCCACATGTAACCATTGAAGTCTATAGAAGTCCATAGGAGTCTATTGAAGTCCATAGGAGTCTATCGAAGTCTATTGAAGTCTATAGGAGTCTATTGAAGTCTATAGGAGTCTATCGAAGTCTATAGAAGTCGAAATAAGAGAAGAGGCAAAAGGCAGCTATCCCCTGCGAGAAACGCGAGAAATGGTGAATGCCAGACGTCATTCCCGTGTAAACGGGAATCCAGTCTATTTTTCTTTATTTTCATATCTTATACTGGTTTCACGCTTGCGCGGGAATGACGGAGAGGCGAAAAATACAAGGGGATAGGAGGGGTTGAAGCGAGGCCCTTTCCGTCAGAGCCGCATAGTGGTGGGTGGGAGGGTCTTCGGCGAGGATGGAATGGGGCTCGCTCCATAACACCTCCTCAGTTATCAGCCTTAATCACGATTTTGGAAATTTTCCCTTATTTTCTTGACACCCAATACCAATTGTGATTTACTGTTCTGTTTTAATAACACAACATAATTCTTATGAAGAAATTTTATGTGAAAGGTTGGTTCAAATGAGAATCAACATCTCCCGCAAAACGATTAGAGATCCTTTCGTTCAAAAGGTCGAAGAGCTAAGCGGTCAGAATCTTCTTGCCTGTTATCAATGCGGAAAATGCTCGGCAGGATGCCCTGCTGTCGACGACATGGATATTCTTCCCAACCAGATCATCCGCTACGCTCAGCTTGGCCTGAAAGACGAGCTTCTCGAGTCCAGGGCCATCTGGGTCTGCGCATCTTGTATGACGTGCAATGTCCGCTGCCCCAAAGGCATCAACATTGCAGAGGTGATCGAAGCCCTTCGACAGCTTCTTCTCAGGAAAAGAAAAGATCATGTTGAAATTAAAGAACTTACTACGGCAGAAAAAGAGGATGTTCCTCCCATTGCTCTCATCAGTTGTTTTCGAAAATTCACATCCTAAATTCCAAGATGGCATCAATTTTTCGAATCATCACATCAACAAGGAATCATCATAATGAAATTAAGCTATTTTCCAGGATGTACCTTAAAAAACCACGCTAAGAACTTTGAGGATTCTGCCCTCTGTTCCCTGGCCAAGCTGGGTGTGGAAGTCGAAGAACTTCATCGCTGGAACTGTTGTGGAACTGTTTTCTCTCTAGCAACCGACGATCTGATCCATCATCTGGCTCCCATCCGTAACCTCATCCGGGCCAAAGAACTTAATTCAGACATCCTCATGGTTCTTTGCGCGATGTGTTACAACACGTTGAAAAGATCCAACGAGCGGATGAAGAATGACCAAGAAAGCCTGGATATCGTCAATGACCTCATGTACAAAGAAGAGGTTAAATACCAGGGTGATGTCAAGATTCTCCATATGCTCGAAATCCTAAGGGACGAACTCAAGTTTGAAAACATTGCTCAAAATGTGACCAAGGCTCTGAAAGACCTGAAGGTTGCTAATTATTACGGCTGTTATCTTATACGACCTCAGGAGATCGGATTTGACGACCCTGAGAATCCTACTATCATGGAGGATCTAACCTCTGTACTGGGTGCTACTCCTGTGGATTTCCCCTACAAGACCGAATGCTGCGGCGCTTACCTAACAGTGAAAAAGCCGGATACTGTTGTAGAAAGAACCCATCAGATCCTCTCATCAGCTCAGTCTATGGGTGCTGATGTAGTTGCGGTCAGCTGTCCTCTATGCGCTTTTAATCTGGACCAGCGCCAGAAAGCCACAGTCACAAAATATCCTGAATTCAAGCACATTCCCATCCTTTACTTTACTCAACTTCTGGCGATCGCCCTGGGTTGTCCTGAAGACAGTCTCAGGTTCGATCTTCATTATATCGATCCCAAACCCATTCTTAAAGAAAAGGATTTGATCTGAGGTAACCATGAGTTATTACGGCGATTTAAAACCTATGATCGGCAAGATTCACATAGATAAGAATCAGTGCAAAGGATGTGGGTTCTGTGTGGAATACTGTCCGAAAGATGTATTGGAGTTATCTGAAGAATTTAATGCTAAGGGATATCATCCTCCCTTTGTCAAGAATGAGGATGAATGTTGTTATTGTCAACTATGTGAGACAATATGCCCTGAGTTTGCCATATTTGTAACACTCAAGAAAGAGGAGGAAGAAGTTGAAAAAAGTGAAAGCAGACCCTAAGGGTGTTTTAACAGGTTCCCACTATATGGACGGCGACTTTGCGCTTGCCGAAGGCGGACTCGCAGCAGGATGCCGGTTCTTTGGGGGTTACCCTATCACTCCCTCTACCGAAACTGCGGAGCGATTTTCAGAACGGATCCCCATGGTAGGTGGAGTTTTCATCCAGATGGAAGATGAACTTGCTTCTATCATCTCTATGATCGGAGCTGTGTGGGGCGGCAAAAAAGCAATGACCGTGACTTCAGGACCTGGATTTTCCCTCATGATGGAAAATATCGGCCTGGCAGCTATAACAGAAACACCACTTGTTATTGCTAATGTTCAAAGGGGTGGCCCCTCAACAGGACTTCCTACACTGCCCGGCCAGCAGGATATGATGCAGGCCAGATGGGGATCACACGGAGATTACAATATTATCGCTCTTTCTCCAGATTCACCACAGGAGTGTTTCGACCTGACCATCAAGGCATTTAATCTCTCTGAAATTTACCGCGTTCCTGTCTTTATCATGACAGACGAATGCATCGGACATATGCATGAGAAGGTCGTTATCCCCCCTGCTGAAGAGATCGAAGTCGTGGAAAGAAAATGGTACACCGGTCCAAAAGATAAATATCTGCCCTTCAAACTGGATAAAGACGGAATCCCGTTTATGGTTAAAGCCGGAGATGGATATCGATTCCACATAACAGGCTTGACCCATGATGAACGGGGATATCCCCTGCTCAATTCAAAAGCACAAGACATCAAGGTCCGTCATATAGTAGATAAGATCAATGACAATGCGGATAAGATCATAATACTTGAAGAAGAAGATATCGACGGAGCTGACATTGTTGTGATTTCCTACGGCATTACGTCCAGAGTCGCTTTCCGGGCGGTTCAAACGGCAAGGAAGGCGGGAATTAAAGTGGGAACAATAAGACTGATAACCGTATGGCCGTTTCCGGAAAAACTAATTAACAAACTGGCAAAAAAAGTCAAAGCATTCGTATTCCCCGAAATCAATTATGGACAAATGGTAAGAGAAGTCGAAAGAAGTTCTGCAGGACAGACAAAGGTATTTCCTGTTCATCACTGCGGAGGAGGGGTCCATAACCCGGATGATATTTTTAAAGTCATCAAGGAGGCAGCAAAATGAAAAAAGAAGAACAGAATGACGCTAGAAATCCTATTGAAGGTCTCCTTCGCATGGACCGAATGCCCCATATCTGGTGTCCAGGCTGTGGAATCGGGACAGTCGTTACCTCGTTTGCCGAAGCCGTAAAGAAAAATAATGAAGACCTTAATAAGCTCACAGTCGTTTCTGGCATAGGCTGTACAGGAAGAGTGGCTGGATATGTAAAGCTTGATTCCTTTCACACAACACATGGAAGAGCCATTCCTTTTGCTACTGGATTAAAACTGGCCAACCCTGATATAAAAGTCGTTGTCTTCAGCGGGGATGGAGATCTAGCTGGTATTGGCGGGAACCATCTCATCCATGCAGCTAGGCGAAACATGGATATTCTTGTGATATGTGTCAACAATTTTAATTATGCCATGACCGGAGGTCAAGTCGCAGCAACCACTCCTAAGGGAGCCAATGCTTCCACGGCACCCTACGGCAACTTTGAAAACGCCTTCAGCCTTCCTTATCTGGTTGATGCTGCAGGGGCAACCTATGTGGCACGGTGGACATGCCTTCACCTCAGGAGAGTGACCAAATCCATTCAGGAAGCACTCAATCACCGTGGTTTTTCTTTCATCGAAGTGATCACTCCCTGCGTTACGCTGTACGCCCGAAGAAACCGCCTCGGAGACGGGCTAAATCTTTTAAAATATTACTATGATAACTCTGAGATTCAGCACGGTGCGGACACCAAAACTTTGGATATTGATTATCAGGGAAAACTTATCGTTGGAAAATTTATTGACAAAGAAAAGCCTACATTTCTGGATGCCATGGATACTCATCTCAACGAAGTGATTGGAGATGATTATCAATTATATGGGAGATTAAACGATGACTGATATCAGATTCTCAGGATACGGCGGACAGGGAGTCATCCGCATGGGCCTTATCATCGGAAAAGCTCTTTCCTTGTATGATAATAAATACGCAACAATGACTCAAAGCTTTGGTCCCGAAGCCAGAGGAAGCGCCTGCAGTTCACAACTCGTCGTTTCTGAAGACAGGGTTCTTTATCCCTACATCATTACACCGGAAATTCTGGTTTCCATGTCCCAGGAAGCATACGACAAGTATGAACCGGAACTTAAGGACAACAGCATTATGATCACTGACAATGATCTGGTCAAGTTAAAACCATTAAAAAGAAAGATTAAAATCTATTCAGTCCCGGCAACACGATTCGCTGAAGAACTGGGGAACCGGATCATTGCTAACCTTGTCATGATTGGATTTTTCGCCTCTATCACAAAGATAGCTTCCCAGGATTCTATTAAAAAGGCTCTTCCCGGTCTGGTTCCTGACAGATTTCTCAATCTTAATATCAAGGCATTTGATAAGGGTTTTGAGTACGGGCTGAAATTCCTTAAAAAAGAAAGTAATAAAAAACCATAAAGAAATACAAACCAGAAAAAATCTCCAATGAAAGAAAAGGGACATAAATGAAAAAAAAGCGCATCGGAGTTTTTATATGCCACTGCGGCACCAATATCGCAGGAACCGTGGATGTCAAAAAAGTTGCCGAAGCCCTCTCCAAGCATGACGGCGTAGTCCATTCCGAAGATTATGTGTATATGTGTTCTGATCCGGGACAAAAACGGATCGTGGAAGCCATCAAGGAGAACGACCTGGACAAAGTGGTGGTCTCCTGCTGTTCCCCCAATCTTCATGAAAGCACTTTCCGGAACGCAGTCAAGGAAGCAGACAAGAATGCATTCCAATGCGAAATCGCCAATATCAGGGAACAGTGCAGTTGGGTTCACCCAAATATGGAGGAAGGAACAGACAAGGCTATCAAAATCACTAAAACAGTGGTGGAGAAGGTCAAGCATAATGAGGAACTGGAGCCCATCAGCGTTCCTGTCACCAGGAGAGCCCTGGTTATAGGTGGAGGAATCAGCGGAATTCAAGCTGCTCTGGATATTGCCAACAGTGGACATGAAGTAATTCTTGTTGAGAAATCGCCTTCCATAGGCGGGCATATGATACAGCTTTCTGAAACATTTCCCACTCTGGATTGCTCCCAGTGTATTCTGACACCAAAAATGGTGGAAGTTTCCAAACATGAAAAGATCAAGCTTTTGACCTACAGCGAAGTCCAGGAGGTTTCAGGATATGTGGGCAATTTTAAAGCCAAAATACTTAAAAAACCGACCTATGTCGATCCTGACCTCTGCACCTTGTGTGATGAATGCACCAAAGTCTGCCCGGTTGTCGTGGAGAGCGAGTTTGAGCTGGGCCTGACCGGCCGGAGGGCTATTTATATCCCCTTTCCCCAGGCTATTCCGGCAACATATATTCTGGATGACACAGGGTGTCCCGGTCTATTGCCCATCGCTTGCGGCAAATGCGCTGATGTGTGCGATCCCGGAGCGATCGATTTTGATCAGAAACCGGAGATCGTGGAAGAAGAGATCGGAGTCATTGTTGTTGCGACGGGTTACGATCTTTACGATAAAACCAATATGGGAGAATACGGATACGGAAAGATCCCTGATGTGATGGACGGACTTCAGTTCGAACGTCTGTGCTCAGCATCAGGACCCACCAATGGAAAAATTATCAGGCCCTCGGACCTTAAAGAACCCAAAGAATTGGTTTTTATCCAGTGCGCGGGATCACGCGACCCCGAACTGCACTGCGCTTATTGTTCCAAGATCTGCTGCATGTACACATCCAAACATGCCATGCTGTACAAACATCATGTTCATGACGGCCAGGCCTATGTTTTTTATATTGACATCCGGTCGGGCGGAAAAGGGTATGAAGAGTTTGTTCAAAGAACGGTTGAAAACGACGGGGTCCTGTATCTGAGAGGAAAGGTTTCCAAGGTCTTCCAGGACGGAGATAAGGTCAAAGTCTGGGGAGTGGACACCCTGGCAGGAAAAGATATCGAGATCGATGCCGACCTTGTGGTTCTGGCAATGGCCATGCGCCCATCAGAAGGAACGGAAAAGCTTGCAAAAATCCTGAAAATGAGCCTGGACAAGGACGGGTTTTTCTCTGAAGCCCACCCAAAACTCAAACCGGTAGAAAGCGTGTCCGCAGGCATGTTTATCGCCGGTGCCGCTCAGGCGCCCAAAGACATCCCGGAGGCGGTCGCTCAGGCCAGCGGGGCCGCAGCCAAAGCCATCGGCATCCTCTCTCAGGAACGTCTTTATCACTCCCCCATGGTGGCAAAGGTCAATAAACACCTGTGCACAGGATGCAGAATGTGTGTGGACGTCTGCGCTTATGACGCCATTTCAATCAAAGACGGAATTGCGGAGGTCAATGAAGTCCTTTGTGAGGGATGCGGCACCTGTTCGGCGACCTGCCTGAGGGCAGCGATAAGCGTAAAAAACTCAACTCCTTACCAGGTCCACGAAATGATAAATGCATCTCTCGGAGGCTGATGATGACAGAAGAATTTGAACCCAAAATCGTGGCATTTCTGTGCAAATGGTGTTCATCGGCAGGAAGCGACCTTGCGGGTGTTTCCCGGATGGAATATCCATCCAATGTAATCCCCATTCAGGTCTTGTGCTCCGGAAGCGTGTCCCCTCTCTATATCCTTTCGGCATTCAATAAAGGGGCAGACGGTGTTCTCGTATCCGGCTGTCATCCTGGAGACTGCCATTACATCAAGGGAAATTATTATTCAAGACGAAGAATCGCCCTGTTGAAAGAACTCCTGAATTTTATCGGCCTTGAGCCGGAGCGCTTTAAGATGTCCTGGGTTTCCGCTGCGGAAGGGACCAAGTACACCGAGGTTATCAAAGAGTTTGTTGATGAGCTTAAACCGCTCGGTGCACAAACCAAGCTTAGGAGAAATGGATAATGGTCGCTCTTGAAGATTTGAAACAAGAAGCCAAAAATGTTCTCGAAGGCGGTACAGTAAAATACATCATCGGATACAAAAAGCCAGCGGTCGGCTTTATGGCCGTTCCCGCGTTTTTCCATAAGCCCGAAGACCTCGACGCTCTTGTCTGGGATCCCACCTGTGTTCACAACCTGGTCCTCTTTCTCAAGGATGAAAAAAAGAAAAAACTCGGGCAAAAAGAGCCCGACGAACGGCCCGTTGGAATTGTGGTCAAAGGCTGTGACAGCAGAGCAGTCAATGTTCTGCTTCAGGAAAATTATATCGACAGAGAAAATGTCTATATCCTTGGGGTATCCTGCGGGAAAACAGGTATGGTCGATCTCAAAAAGGTCCGTAAATATTTTAAGGGCAAGATCATCTCACAGATCGATTTTAACGAAAACGAGTCGTTCACGGTTACAACAACAGAAGGAAAAGTTGAAGTTCCTGCGGCGGACATCTTTGCTGTCAGATGCACGGAATGCATAACCGCTTCCCCTGTTATCCATGATGTTCTTCTCGGAGGCGATAGTGTGCGGACTCCTGAAAATCCCTTCGGATCTCTGGAGGAGATGGAGAGCAAAAGCCAGGGACAAAAATGGGATTTCTGGCAGGAACAGCTCACTAAATGCATCCGCTGTTATGCCTGCCGCTCCATATGTCCCATGTGTTACTGTGATGAATGTGTTGTGGACACCATCAATTTTGCTGTCTATCCCGATACGCCCGCTGAAGAAAAGGCTCAGAAGATCAAGTGGGTGGAAAAATCTCCAACCACGTCGGAAAACTTTATCTATCATATGGTCAGGGCGATTCACCTTGCTGGGCGCTGTGTGGACTGCGCGGAATGCGAGAGAGCCTGCCCGATGGATATTCCCCTGCGTTTCCTGAATAAAAAATTAGAAAAAGAATCCAAAAAGCTTTTTGATTATGATGTCGGCTATGATACCGAAATCCCGTCTCTCATATCCAGTTTTAGAGATGAAGACCCGGAAGATTTTATCAGGTGATGCCATGGAAAAAATTCTGACAAAAAAAGCACTTCCCCAATGGCTGATAAAGCTGAACGCCTATCAGATTTATGCTCCTGTGAAAAAAGAGAATCATTGGAGTTACGAGGCCTTGGACAAACCGGAATCCATCAGACTTGACCACCTCAACACCATCCAATCTCCTAAAATGATCATTTTCCCCCAGAGGGAAGTCTTTTTTGAATTTCACAATGCCGAAGGAAACACCCTGGTAATGAAGGAGCCCGCATCCGAATCTTCTGCCACAGTGATCTTTGGCGTCAGGCCTTGTGACGCCGCAGGAGTGACGCACCAGGATAAGGTATTTGACGGGCATTTCAAAGATCTCTACTACTGGAAAAGACGAAACCAGACAATACTTGTCGGGCTGGCATGCAACACACCTCCTTCCCCCCATTGTTTCTGCCTTTCGGTCGGGGGTTCCCCCCATTCCACAGCAGGCTTTGATATCCTGATGACGGAATTGGAAGACTCTTATTATGTAGAATCTTTTTCGAAAAAAGGTGATACGTTGATCAGCCTAGCCGGCGATATTTTCTCCACCCCCAAGGAAAATGATAAAAAGGACAAAGAAAAAGCTCATTCCGATTCAGAAAAAAAACTCAAGCGGCATATCAAGGACCTGGAAACAGTTCCTCCGAAATTGAAAGACATGTTCGATTCTCCCCTGTGGGAGGAAGAGTCTTTAAGCTGCATTCAATGCGGCATCTGCACCTACCTCTGCCCGACCTGCCACTGTTTTGATATCAATGATGAGAAGGATTCCTCTTCTCCCCTCTCCGGTAAAAGAGTACGTACATGGGACAACTGCCAGTTTCCAGATTTCACCATGCATTCTTCAGGCCACAATCCAAGGCCTGACCGGGCATCCAGGCTGCGCCAGAGAATCATGCACAAATTCAATTATTTTGTAACAAATTACAAGGCCTATCAGTGCACAGGCTGCGGGCGCTGCATAGACAAATGCCCGGTTGGTATTGATATTATTGAAGTTCTCGAAAAGGTAAGGGACTATGGAAAATAATCATTATATCCCCAAAGTCGCCAGGATCATAAACATCAAGAATGAAGTCGAGGGTGCCCGCGCCATCAAGACATTCAGGACTCAATTCGCGGGTGATGATGGTTTTACTCATGCATGCGGACAATCCGCCATGCTTTCCGTTCTGGGCAAGGGTGAATCCATGATCTCCATATCCTCCTCTCCTATTGAAGCCGAATATCTCCAGTTCAGTGTGCTTAAAACCGGCCGGGTTACCTCCGCCCTTCACGAAATGAAAGTGGGAGATATGATCGGGATCAGAGGGCCTTACGGCAACGGCTTCCCGATAGACAAATGGACTGGAAAAAACCTCATTTTCATCGGAGGGGGAATAGGTCTCGCCCCTATCTGGTCCGTCCTTCAGACCGCCCTTGGGAAAAAATCCGATTACGGCAATCTTACTCTGATTTACGGCTCGCGGACGTCCAAAGACCTCGTATTCAAAGAAGAGCTGAGAGGGATCAAACAGGAAATGGCCGTTCATTTATCCGTGGACAATGAAGAAGATAGATGGGAGGAATACGTTGGTTTTGTTCCCAATAACCTTCTCGATAAAAATCCTTCTCCTGAGAACGCTGTCGCGATCACATGCGGCCCTCCTATCATGATCAAATTCGTCATTAAAAATCTGCAGGATCTCGGTTTTAAGGATGACCAGATCTACACGACGGTTGAAAACAAGATGAAATGCGGCATCGGCATATGCGGCAGATGTAATATCGGCCCGCACTATGTGTGCAAGGACGGCCCTATTTATTCCTGGGCCGAATTGAAAAAGCTCCCTCAGGAATATTAAAAGGAGAAAAATGATGGCAACTAAGATCGAAGTTAAAAGAAAACCCGCCCAAAAAACACAAGAAAAAAATGAAGAGACAAAAACCGTTTATATCATGGGAAAAGCCCATAAAGTCCCGGCAGAAGCCACCATCATGGGAGCTATAGAATATGCAGGGTACCAGATCAAAAGAGGCGCTGGCTGCCGGGAGGGGTTCTGCGGAGCATGCGCCACAGTATACCGCCTTCCTGGGGATTATAAGATATACACCGGCCTTGCCTGTGCCACGCTGGTAGAAGAAGGCATGTGGCTCGCCCAACTTCCTGCTATTCCTCCTCAGAAAGCCGTTTATGATATCAACAAACTGGAACCCAATGTTGAAACCATCCAGGTTCTTTATCCCGAGGTTTTCCGTTGTGTTGCCTGTAATACCTGCACTAAAGCCTGTCCCCAGGACCTCGAGGTCATGGATTATATCCAGGCCGCCAAACGCGGCGATATTGAAATGCTCATGGACCTTTCTTTCGACTGTGTGAGCTGTGGGCTCTGCGCTATCCGGTGTCCGGCTGAGATCACACAAATGAATGTGGGCCTGTTGGGAAGAAGGCTCTATGGAAAATATCTTTCCAAGGAAACCAAGCAGCTGAAAAATAGGATCAACGAGATTAAAGAACATAAATTCGACAAGGAATTCAAGAGGCTGATGGAGATGAAAAAAGATCAGCTTAAAAAGGAATATTATGCTCGGGATTCGGAATGATCATTATCGGCAGTGTGATCATATCACCACTATAAGGAGATAAAAATGTATCCAGAATATATGACCCCTTCCCTGGAAAAAGTAGCTCAAACCCGGAACAAAAGATACGAGATGGCCAAATCCGGCAAACCGGTCTTCCCCCCCATGACAGCCGATCAAAGAGAGGAGGTTCTTAACCGCTTTCATCCGGATTATGAAACCGATTCCAAAAAAAAAGTGCGTATAGGGCCCAACAAAGGCGAAATCCTCACCACGGAAATTTCAGATTTACTGGAAGCGCATTCCCGGATCAAACCCGATCTTTTTGATCTTTCCAATCCGGATTATGAGACGGATGTCCTCATTATCGGCGGTGGAGGAGCCGGGTGCGCTGCGGCTATCGAAGCTATGAATAATGGCGTCAAATCCATCATATCCACAAAACTCAGGCTTGGGGATGCTAATTCCATGATGTCCCAGGGAGGGATGCAGGCCGCGGTTTCAGAAACCGATTCTCCTCCCCGCCATTATCTAGATATCGTAGGCGGAGGCCATTTTGACAATAAACCTGAGCTTGTCCGCGCTTTAACGGAAGCCGGGCCGGGAATCGTCAAATGGCTGGAGGAACTGGGTGTTGTCTGGGATAAAATGGAAGATGGCTCCATGTACCTTCTCCACGGCGGTGGAACATCCAGAAAAAGGATGCACTCGGCCCGGGACTACACGGGCGCCATTATATTACGGACCCTGATGGATGAAGTGAAAAACAATCCGGAGAAAGTCATAATCCTGGAATTTATGCCCATTATCGAACTTATTATGGATGAAAAGGGCCGTTGTGCCGGAGGTGTTATCTACAACATGGAAACAGAGGAGTATTTTACGGTCAAGGCCAAAGCCACTATTATCACAACCGGAGGATACGGACGCCTTCACATCCGGGGATTTGATACCACCAATCACTACGGCGCAACCGCAGACGGTCTTGTGATGGCCTACCGTGCCGGGGCCAAGCTGCTCTATATGGATTCGGTCCAATACCATCCTACGGGCGCGGCCTTCCCTGAGCAGATAGCTGGTTATTTGATCACGGAAAAAATCCGGGGAGCGGGTGGACAGCCTTTGAATATTGACGGCGAACTTTTTGTCTTCCCCCGGGAACCGAGGGATGTAGAGGCCTCCGCCCTTATGCGGGAATGTCTTGAGCACAAAAAGGGGATTATAACCCCCAGCGGCCGATGCGGTGTTTGGCTTGATTCTCCCTTGATTGAAATCATTCAGGGGGAAGGATATGTCAACAAACAGTTCCCGGCCATGCACCACCAGTTCATCAGGTACGGAATCGATATCACAAAAGAACCCATGCTTGTTTATCCATCCCTGCACTACCAGAACGGCGGGATCGAGATCAATGAAAAAACCGAGACCAATCTTCCGGGACTCTATGTCGCCGGAGAGGCTTCGGGCGGGGTTCACGGGCGCAATCGTTTGATGGGCAATTCTGTTCTTGACTACAATGTTTTTGGCCGCCGTGCAGGCAAAGAGGCCGCTCATTATGCCAAATCTGCAAAACTGGGAAAACTGACTCTGCAACACATCCAGGATTATGAAAATCAGCTCAAAGCGGCCAGAATCAAGACCGACAGCATCTCCCCTATTCTATTGCCCTCTTATACTCCCGAGGATGTCCTGAAACGCCAGCTGACCGCATGCTATGAGGGAACTCTCCGCTGAATCTGGTTCTGGATTATTCATAAAATTCGACGACACCCAAATATACCTCTACTGATTTTTGCTCCTAACATTGATATTTCCAAACATCAGGATCAAAGTCATTTACAATGGTCTTGTTTTAATTCTATGTCGTCGTATTTTCCCCTCCGAGCAAGCCGATCTGCTTTGTTACAGCACATTCGCAGTATATGAATACGGCTTCATGCGCCACGCCGTGCATATCGACCCGTGAATAATCCAGGTAAGCAATTCACGGATTGACAAAGCTTTTTTGTTTGTTATAATTTATTTGGTTCATTGTCATGATCACAGCAATAGAGGAGGCATGAATGCCAGAGAGAGAACGGAGGAAATGTATTCGTTTTGAATTACCGAGAGCAACACTCAGTTATAAACTAAAAAACGACCCATCCTTACAAGACTTATATTTGGAAGAATTTTGCCCTATTTCCGAAATAAGCAGAGGTGGTATTTGTTTTCTCAGTAAAATCATCCCAAAACTCGATTCCTACATCGAGTTGAAAATTACTATTCCAGGGGAACCTGTTCCTTTATCCCTCAAAGGAATAGTCCAGCGGATCGGTATGTATAGCGGTATGAATTACTCAGGCCAGATCGGTGTTCAATTTAATCCTTTTGGTGATGAGAATCCGGAACAGAATTATCCGGATATTCTTGCTAAAATCATTGCTTTAGAGGAAAAATTTGCTCCCCCTAAAGCAAAGGAACCTGAATAACCTTCTAACCTGGATTATTCACGGGTCGAGTCGAGGCCAAGGAAAAACAGTCCATAGAAGTCCTTAAAAGTCCATAGAAGTCGATAAGAGTTTATTGGGTTTTTTGGGTTCGTTGTGTTCTTTGGGTTATTTCAATAAAATTTAACTCAACAAACTCAATGAGCTCAAAGAACTCAAAAAACTGGATTCCCGTTTACACGGGAATGACGAAGAGGACAAAGACGGCTATCGGCAGTTTTTATGAATAAAGCAGGCTAATCAGACACAACAACCTTGGAATA
>DAOVDI010000074.1 GCA_030669585.1 Acidobacteriota bacterium | reverse complement strand
TCTTTTAACCATGCCCGGATTCTTATCCGGATCGATGAACTCGTATTTGATCTTATTTGAATGATACGCGTAAATCTGCAATAGGTTTTCCATTTTGCCCCGGTTGAAGTTTCCTTCGCGGAAAAAACATTTGATCTGAATATCTTCCTTAAGGCCTTTGAGCACTGTGACAGATTGATCAGAGAGGCTGTGAAGCTTGGCCTCGGTAAAGTCAAAGCGGTGGTGATTCCTTGAGAAAAAATAATTAACGAGAACAAGAATGCCCAGAACGATGACGATCATCAACAGCAGGTTTGACGAGTAAAGAAAGGACTTTCTTTTGATGCTTTGTTTAAGCATGGACAGATTGGAGATAATATAAATGATGAGGGAGGCAATACCTAATATCGCCAGAACTAAAGGAATGATTTTCTTGTAAGGCCAGATTTTCAACCCGATAAGAGAAAAAAAGATCAGCCCTATCCCAATATAGTTGAGATATTTTTTAATAATATCCATAACTTACCTCCACCGCCGGGATTGAATGACCGAGTGAGACAGGAACAGACCGAAAAAGGAGAAACTCAGATAATAAACCATATCGGTTGTGTCCAGGATTCCCCGTGTCATATCATTAAAATGCTGGAAAAATGAAAGATAGTTCAGTACGTCCTTCCAGAGACCGCTTGCAGAGAATGCCGCCCAGTTGAGGATCCAGAAGAGCAGCAGTGTGCCGAATGTCAATACTGCGGCTACGATCTGGTTTTCCGTAATGGACGAATAGAATAAACCGATAGCCATAAAAGCCATCCCCATCAGGAACAGACCCAGATAGCCACACAGGAGAGGAATGAGTTCCGGATTTCCGTAAGAGAAAGTGAACAGGGAGTAGATTCCTGTTAGAAGAAGCATAACCGCCAGTACAAACAGGGAAGCGAAATACTTCCCTAGTATGATTTGATTGATGGAGATCGGTGATGTATAAAGGAGTTCGTCTGTTTTGATCTTTTTTTCTTCAGCCAGCAGCCGCATAGTAAGGAGGGGAATAACCAGGAGAAGGATGATGCTGATATTATGGAAAAGAGGCGTGTAGACCATCTGGTTGATATTGAGCTGTTGATAGTAATTGGGATTTCTTGCCAGCTGTATGGCTTGAGAGTTAAACCATGTGATCAGGCTGTGAAAAAAGAATCCAACCAGAACCAAGAAAACTGCGATCACCACATAGGCGATGGGAGACATGAAATATGTTTTGATCTCTTTTTTACATAGGACCCAGATATTTTTCATTATCAGATACCTCCTGAGATGATTTTGGCGTAAAGTTCTTCAATGCTTAGTTCTTCTGTTTTCATCTCTATGAGTCCGAGATCTTTTTCTACGATAAGCCTGGTGATGTCGTCCCGAAGATCCTGGCCTTTGCTCCAAGCAATGATAAAACCATCATCCTGCCGGTGAACATTGCCCTCTCCGGCCAGTGTTTTTAGCAGAGGAGCGGCCTCTTTAGCAGGGGCTTTTACCTTAAGAGAAATGCCTTCTATCTTTTTGAACTTTTCTGTCAGCTCGGAAAGAGTTCCGTTTCCCTTAAGGTTACCCTTGTCGATAATCATCATTCCATCACAGATCTGCTTAACATCGGTTAGAAGATGAGTAGATAATATAATTGTTTTTTCACCTTTGAGAGATTTGATAAGTTCCAGAATTTCAATTCTTTGTGCTGGATCCAATGCGATTGTGGGCTCGTCCAGGATCAGGATTTTAGGGTCATGAATGAGCGCCTGTGCAAGGCCGACACGCTGCTTGAACCCCCGGGATATATTTTTGATCAGTCTTTTCTGCACGGACTCTAAGCCGCTGGTCTGGATGGCTTTCTGAACAGCTCCTTTTTTATGAGCGGATGGGATCTGTTTTATGTCAGCGACAAAATCCAGATAGGACCAAACTGTCATCTCCGGATATAGGGGAACATTTTCAGGTAAATACCCAATGATCCGTTTCACATCATTGGGAAACTCGAAGATATCAAAGCCGGCGACCACAGCTTTTCCGTCTGTAGCAGAAAGATATCCTGTCAAAATCCTTAAAGTTGTAGTCTTTCCGGCCGCATTTGGGCCCAAAAGTCCCCATATTTTTCCTTCTTCGACCTTAAAATTCAGGTCATTAACAGCAAGAAGATCGCCGTATTTTTTTGTCAAATGTTGAACTTCTATCATACTTCCTCCTTTAATGTCATTACATCCGTTCCGGCTTAGGAATTCCCATCAAATGAAGTGTTTTGTCCAGAACTTCCCGGACATAAAAGATCGTGTATATCCGGACATTTTTTAGATCCGGATTTTCCTCGGATAGAATCGTATATTTATGATAATAGGTATTGATTTTTTGACAGAGGTTGAAGGAGAATTTTGCCAGATGGGAAAATTCCAGAGATTCAATAGAATGGCCTATCTCTTCTTCAAATTTAGAAGCATAGATAACGATCTCCCAGAAATCATCTTTTTCCCTGTCACTCAGAGCTTCAAGAGGGATCTGATCAGATTCAGCCAGTGTTTTTAGCTCACACTCATCAAAACCCTGCCGTTCCTTCAATTTTCTAAAAATGCTGTTGATCCGTACGAATGTATACTGCAGGTAGGGACCTGTTTCCCCCTCAAAACTCAAGGCATCCTCAAAATCAAAAATGATGAGAGAATTGCGGGCATACTTCAGCATAAAATAACGAAGGGCTCCGACAGCAATCTTATGTGCGATGTCGGTTTTTAACTCTGGCGAGAAATTGGGATTTCTACTGGAAACTTCGGTAAAAGCTTTCTCTTCGAGTCTGTCCAGAAGGTCATCCGCTTTGACACCAAGTCCCTTTCTTCCTGAGACCTCGTGGAATTTTTTGTCTATATTTTTTTCGTCGATATCATAATCGAGCTCTTTAAGACTTTTTTGGGAAAGCGCCACCATTTCATAGGAAAAGT
Organism: Acidobacteriota bacterium; assembly: GCA_030669585.1. Classification (GTDB taxonomy): domain Bacteria; phylum Acidobacteriota; class Aminicenantia; order Aminicenantales; family Aminicenantaceae; genus DAOVDI01. The sequence continues at coordinate 8,988 of DAOVDI010000074.1, read as the reverse complement.
GCACGGAGCTTGCCGCTTGAGAAAGGTGTCCTAAAGCCTTGAGTCCCTGGACTACGATCTTCTGAAGATAGGACTGCCGTGTGTCGATCACATTATAGACTTTGCTGCCCTTTCCGAAGCTGGTGGAGGATTCTCTTGGCTCGGATGAGGTGATCCAGAGAGTTTTGCCGTTTTCTTCAAGATAAGGTTCATAATAAAAATCCTTCTCAAGAAGGCCGAATTTCCAGAGCTGGTAGGCGATATCTTTTCCGACATAGGTAACTGTGCCGTTTGAACGGACAATGATCTTTTCTTGTTCGGGCTCATCCTCCAGGGGCATGACCCAGCAGCCTTTGTTTTCACCCTTGTCTGAGTAATGAATGGCTTTTTTTTCCTTGAGCAGTTTAAAAGCTTTTTCCCAGAATTTCAGATGAATAATACTGCTTTCACATGGACAGATATCATAGAAGATATTAAGACGTTTCATGGTACTGAGATGAGCGTAAAGCACACGCCGGGAGACGTGGAAGGCCATTTCTGATTCAGGGCCTGTACCCTCTTCTATATTCTTCAATATCTCGGATTTTTTCTCCTGGATTTCGGGATGTTCTTCCAGGAAGGATGCCACGTTTGTATAAAGATCCCAGCAGTAAAAGTCGAATTTGCCTATGATTTTTTTAACCTCTTCCAGGGTTTTATTTTCAATCTCCATAAAGCCGAATACAACATCAGCGACCTGGACGCCTGTATCATCTACATAATTTTGGACCTCGACGTCTTCGCCTTTGTATTTCAAGCAGCGTGCCAGAGTATCGCCAAGAACAGCATTTCTGAGATGGCCTATGTGAGCTGCTTTATTAGGATTAATATTTGTGTGTTCAATGATGATCTTATTTTCTTCAGGGTTTAGGGATGGTGTGTCTAAAACGTGAACTTGAGCAAGGAAGAATTCTTTCCTGTCAAGGTAAAGATTTATAAAACCTGTCACAGCAGCTTCTACTTTATCCACTCCCTTGAGGCCGGAAAGCAGGGGAATGATCTCTTGAGCCAGTTCCCTTGGCGGCCTTTTTACTTTTTTAGCCAGTTGAAAAGGAAAGGCCAGAGCCAGATCCCCGAACTTGATCTGCGGAGTATATCCGATGTCTATAGTAGAAGGATCGACAGGATATTTGTCTTTTAATAGACCATAAATCTGTTTTTTGAGATATGCTTTTTCTTTGATCATAATAGCATTCAATTATAGCAAATATAAATTTATGGGCAAGTTTTTAGAGAAATTTGACAGATAAGGATTTATCTTGAATTTAAAGACGCTATATGATAGTAAAGTATTTTAAACAAAGACACCATTTTTCTTGAGGATAACCATGAAAAAAACACGTCTGCACTCGTGTCATGAGAAACTCGATGCTAAAATGATCGAATTTTTTGGTTGGCACCTGCCTGTTGAATATTCGGGCATTATGGAAGAACATATGGCCGTGCGGCAGAAGGCCGGCCTTTTTGATGTAAGCCATATGGGAGAGATATTTGTAAAAGGCGATCAAGCTCTGGATCTTGTTCAGTATCTAACCCCTAATAATGCCGCGAAACTGGGCCCGGGAAAAGCACAGTATTCAGTGCTGACAACCCCTAACGGGACTTTTGTAGATGATTTGTTGGTATATTTCCTTAATGATCAGGAATACTTATTGGTCGTCAATGCGTCGAACGTGGAAAAGGATTATGCCTGGATTTTTGGGCATGCTGAGCACTTTGATGTGACAGTGGAAAATAAAAGCGTTGAGTACAGCCAGATGGCTTTGCAGGGACCGGCGGCGGAAAAGATACTGCGGGGTTTGACGGATGTGGCCATTGAGGAGTTAAAGGTCTTTCAATATAAGATGGGGCAAGTTGCAGGAGAAGAAGCTCTTGTTTCCCGTACAGGATATACGGGAGAAGATGGATTTGAGATATATACTATGAGTGAGACCCCACATAAGATATGGGATGCCGTGCTGGAGAGCGGAAAACATTACGGCTGTCTTCCAATTGGCCTGGGGGCCAGGGACACACTCAGACTGGAAGCCTGTCTTATGCTTTACGGAAATGATATCGATGAGACAACGACCGTCCTGGAGGCCGGACTTCGCTGGCTCATAAAGTTTAAGAAAGGCGATTTTCTTGGACGGGATAAGCTTTTAAAACAGAAAGAAGAGGGGATCAATAAAAAGATCGTGGGATTTGAGATAGTCGAGCGGGGTATTGCCCGTCCCCATTATCCGGTATATATCAAAGGGGAAAAGATTTCCGAAGTAAAATCCGGTACTTATTCGCCCTTTTTGAAAAAGAGTATCGGTTTGACCTATTTGCCAGTCGAATATGCGGAAGAAGGGACTGAGATCGCGATCGAAATACGAGGAAAGAAAGTAAATGCCGTTGTGGTTCCCATGCCTTTTTATAAACGCCATGAGGACTAGACTGCAAAGGCGGCCCAAAGCCCAAAGATAGAAGAGTCTATCGAAGTCCATAGAAGTCTATTGAAGTCGAAATAAGAAAAGAGGCCAAAGGCCAAAGTAAGAAATTGGAGAAGAGCGAGGTGAAAGCCAGACGTCGTTCCCATGGAAACGGGAATCCAGGATAAGATATGAAAATAAAGAAAATAAACTGGATTCCCACTTTCGTGGGAATGACGAGACAAACGAGATAAACGAGAGTAACGGGACAAACGAGAGTAACGAGACAATAGTTTTTATGAATAAAATTAATTTTATAGGAGGAAAAAATGTATCCAGAAGAATACAGATATTCAAAAGATCATGAATGGATAAAGGTTGAGGGAGATTTAGGAACGATCGGTATCACGGATTTTGCTCAAAAACAGATGGGAGATGTTGTATATGTTGAAATGCCTGATATTGGTACTGAACTGGGACACCATCAGACAATTGGTGTCATTGAATCGGTTAAGGCTGTGTCAGATATATATTCACCTACAGCCGGTGAGGTTGTTGAGGTTAATGAAGATTTGAATAAATCTCCCGAACTTGTAAATGAAGATCCGCATGGAAAAGGGTGGATAATAAAGATCAAAATTAAAAAAAGCAGTGAAGTTGAAAAAATGATGTCCTATTCAGATTATGAAAAATTCCTTTCGGGATTGGATGAATGAGTTATATTTCCCTTAGTGATAAAGATCAAAAGGATATGCTGGCAAAGATCGGTGTTCTATCTATTGATGAATTATTCCAATGTATTCCTGAGAATATAAGACTCGACCGGAACCTGAAAGTTCCGAATGCACATACAGAATTGGAATTGATCAAACGCTTCCTGTTGTTGTCGGAAAAGAACACATACAACGGATATTTGTCCTTTTTGGGAGCAGGTGCTTATAAACACTTTATTCCTGCTGCAGTGGACTACCTGAGTATACGGGGAGAATTCGTCAGCCCCTATACGCCTTACCAACCTGAGGTCAGCCAAGGAACGCTTCAATCGATCTTCGAGTTCCAGACAATGATCTGTCAGCTTACCGGGATGGATGTCGGCAATGCGTCTCTTTATGACGGTGCTTCCGGGGCAGCAGAAGCTGTTTTAATGGCCAATCGCCTGATGCGAAAGAATAAGGTGCTGGTTGCAAAATCCATTCATCCGCAGTACAGGAACGTGATCGAGACATATACACAGAATCTGGATATTCATATAGAAGAGATAGGCTATATGGATACGGGGCAGGTCGATCTGGATGGGCTAAAGGATTTGCTGGATGATCAAACCTTTGCTGTGATCATCCAGTCCCCGAACTTTTTCGGTATTATAGAACCTTTTGAAGAAATTGCGGAGCGATCCCGGAAAAACAAGACATTGTCTATTTTTCTGGTTGCTGAGGCGGTTTCAATGGGTATCCTGGAAGCTCCAGGAAAACTTGGAGCCGACATCGTTACCGGAGAGACACAATCATTCGGAATGCCTCTGAGTTTTGGAGGCCCTTATCTTGGCTTTATGGCATGCTCTAAAGAGTTCATCCGGCAGTTTCCGGGCAGGATAGTTGGTCAGACACAGGATCTGGATGGGAATACGGGATATGTGTTGACCCTGTCAACGCGAGAGCAGCATATCCGCAGGGAAAAGGCCACTTCCAATATATGCACAAATCAAGCCCTCTGTGCGCTGAGGGCGACAATCTTCCTGGAATTGATGGGGGAGGAAGGCTTCATGGACATGGCCCGGCAAAACATGCAGAAGGCAGCTTATGCTTTTGAACAGTTAAGCAGTCTGCAGGGTGTGAAGCCGAGATTCAGCGGCAGGATCTTTAATGAATTTGTACTCGGGTTTGAAAGACCATGGCTTGAGATAGATTTAATGCTTCGTGAGAAAAAGATCTGCGGTGGATTTCCTCTGAAAAAGGACTTTCCTGAACTTAAAAATTGTGTCCTTTTTAATGTTACGGAGATGCACACAAAAGAGGATATTGATAGATTGACGACTGCTTTAAAAGAAGCTCTCGGAACACAACAAGGGGGAAAACAATGATACGAGAACCCCTGATATTTGTGCTCAGCGAAAAAGGAAAAAGGGCATGTCTTCTGCCTGTACTGGATGTGGATGAAAAGAAAAGTGTGACACAAGGCATCACTGTGCGAAAGAATATCAAGGGGTTCCCTCAGGTCTCGGAAGTAGAAGTCGTGAGGCACTTTACACGGCTTTCGACGACAAATTATTGTGTGGACGAGGGATTTTACCCTCTCGGTTCCTGCACTATGAAATATAATCCCAAGATCAATGAGAAGGTGGCCGGTTTTGAGGGTTTTCTCGTGGCTCATCCTTTAGCGCCTGAAGAGATGAACCAGGGAAATCTGGAGGTCCTTAAATTGACCGAGGATCTTCTCTGTGAGATAACGGGAATGGATAAGTTCTCTTTACAGCCTTCAGCCGGGGCTCAGGGGGAGCTTGTGGGCATGATGATGATCCGGGCCTGTCTTGAGTCCAGGGGGGAGCAGAGAAAGGTCGTTCTCATTCCGGATTCTGCCCACGGGACCAATCCGTCGAGTGCTCATCTTTGCGGTTATAAAGTTCGGGAGATCAAATCCAATTCCAGGGGAACTGTAGATCTGCAAGATCTGGCCGCTGGAATGAGTGAAGATGTGGCGGCTTTTATGGTTACAAACCCTAACACTCTAGGTGTTTTTGAATCGGACATCAAAGAGATTACCCGGATAGTCCACTCAGAAGGAGGATTTGTCTATATGGACGGGGCGAATATGAATGCTTTGATCGGAACAAGCCGTCCCGGGGATATGGATGTTGATGTCATTCATCTGAATCTTCATAAAACCTTTTCAACGCCCCATGGGGGTGGAGGGCCGGGATCCGGACCTGTAGGGGTAAAAGAGGTGCTGGCGCCATTTCTTCCCAAGCCCCATATCGAGAAAAGGGGAGAGAGATATTATTTCGATTATGACCGGCCCCAAAGTATCGGGCAGGTGAAAAGTTTTTACGGCAACTTCCTGGTTGTTGTGCGCGCTTTATCTTATATTTTGTCTTTGGGGCCAGAAGGACTCAAAGAGATTTCCGAAATTGCGGTCCTGAATGCGAACTATATCCGGAAGAGCCTTGAAGATATCTACCATTTGAAATATAATTCTCCCACTTTGCATGAATGTGTGTTTTCAGATCTGTTCTTGAAGGATTTTGGCGTATCGAATCTGGATGTAGCCAAAAGACTGATTGATTACAATGTTCATCCACCAACAATGTCCTTCCCGCTTATAGTACATGGGGCTTTGATGGTCGAACCAACAGAAACAGAAAGCAAAAGAGATCTTGATCTGTTTATTGATGCCATGAAAAAAATAGCTATCGAGGCAGAAAAAAATCCTGAATTGTTGAAATCAGCTCCACATCTGACCTATGTAAGACGCCTGAATGAGACGACTGCTGCACGCAATCCCATACTCAAATGGACTCCGGAGAGTAAGGGAAAAGAATGAGTATTCAAAATTTGATCATGAACCTTCAAAAATATTGGGCTGATCAAGGGTGTTATCTTGCTCAACCCTATGATATCGAGGTTGGAGCCGGGACCATGACTCCAGACACTTTTTTCAGAGTGTTGGACGACAGGCCCTGGAAGGTCGCTTATGTCCAGCCTTCAAGACGGCCAACAGACGGGCGGTATGGAGAAAATCCACACAGAGTTCAAAAACATCTGCAATACCAGGTGATTATCAAACCCTCGCCTGAAAATATCCAGAAGATGTACATTAAAAGCCTTGTCAACCTCGGTATCGATATCAGCGAACATGATCTGAGGTTTGATGAAGACAATTGGGAATCTCCTACTATTGGCGCCTGGGGAGTGGGATGGCAGGTTCTCCTGGATGGGCTTGAGATCACGCAGTTCACATACTTTCAACAGGCGGGAGGGATCGATCTTTTCCCTGTCCCGGTGGAGATCACGTACGGGCTGGAAAGATTAGAGATGTTTCTGGAAGAGAAGGAAAACATCTATGATCTGGACTGGTCTGATGATGTGACATACAGAACTTTGAGGTTCCGGGAAGAAAAGGAGTTTTCCGAATATAATTTTAATCAGGCTGATGTCCAGCTTTTACGGCAATCCTTTATTTGGAGGGAAAAAGAAGCGCAAAACCTTATCGATAATGATCTGATGCTTCCTGCCTATGATATTTCCTTGAAATGCTCCCACATCTTTAATCTTCTGGATTCCCGTGGCGTTATCAGTGTGACTGAACGCGTCAAGATGATCTCGCAGATCCGCAGTCTTGTCATTCAGATCGCACGGAAATATGTGGAGAACGGAAAGGGGAAATGATGGATTTTTTCCTTGAGTTAATAACAGAGGAAATGCCTCCGTCCCATGTGAATGCGGCGGTCCGGCATCTGGAAAAAACCCTTCCGGTTGAGCTCTTTACACAGGGGTTGGTTGATAAAAAAGGAAAATCCGGGAGTTTCCGGGTTTGTGGGACATGCCGGCGTTTAATAGTGCAGGCAGAGGTCAGGGATCAGCAGCCTGACCGTGAAGAGGAGATCATCGGTCCTCCTAAGGCCGCAGCTTTTTCTCCTGACGGAAAACCGACACAGGCGGCTGTAGGATTTGCCGGATCCAAAGGAGTCAGTGTCAAGGATCTGGTCATCGTTAGGACTAAAAAAGGGGAATATATCGGAGTAAAGACGATTGTTAAAGGACGGGGAGCAGGAGATATTTTAGCTTCAATTTTTCCTAAAGTGATTTCCTCCATCTCTTTTCAAAAGATGATGAGATGGGGAGACAATCCCTTCCAATTTTCAAGGCCCATCAAGAATATCTGCTGTCTTCTCGACAAAAAAAAATTGAAGTTTTCTATAGCCGGAGTTTCTTCATCAGATACGACATATGGCCACGCCCTGCTTTCTCCTAAAAAGATCAGAGTTACGTCCTTTTCGTCTTATGTGAAAGATCTACGGGATAACAAAGTCATCATTTTTCCAGAGAAGCGAAGAGAAAAAATTCTCAATCAAGTTGAAGAAAAATTAGCAGGAAAGAATGCGAAGCTTTTTCAAGATGATAAACTTTTTGAGAAGCTTGTATACGATCTGGAATGGCCGCTTGTTGTTTTGGGCGCTTTCCCTGAGGCCTATCTAAAGCTGCCGATCGAGATTTTGAGTACAGCTATGAAGAAGGGGCAGAATCTTTTTTCCGTCGTTGATGGTAGAAAGCAGCTTCCATATTTTATAGGGGTGGCGGATGCTTGCAATGATGCCAGGGGACTAATACGGAAAGGAAATGAACGTGTTCTAAAAGCAAGGCTGGAGGATGCCAGATATTTCTGGGAACAGGATCTAAAGACACCTCTTAAAAAAAGAGCAGGAGGCCTGAAAAAAGTAGTTGACCAGGAACAATTGGGGAGCTATTCGGATAAGATTTATCGGTTGCGCAAGATCGTGCAGTACATGGCAGTTAAGCTTGATGTTATGGAAGAAAGGAACCACCTGGCCGAGGCAGCGAATTTATGCAAGGCCGATCTCATGACTGAAATGATCCGGGAGTTTCCTTCTCTACAAGGGGTTGCAGGAGGGCTCTATGCAAAGGAGGAGAAATATCCGGCCTCGATCTGGAAAGCGGTATATGAACATTATATGCCTGTTGGTTTGAATGATGCTGTCCCTGCCAGTTTGAACGGCCAGATCCTGTCCATTGCGGATAAAATGGATGCTATTATCGGAACCGTAGGAAGCGGTATCCAGGTTACAGGATCCAAAGATCCCTTTGGAATTCGCAGGAATGCTCAAGGCGTATGTAGAATCATTATTGAGAAGAAGTTGAATATGTCTTTTCCGCGCCTGGTCGATAATGTTATAAGGGTTTTTGGCGATAGTCTGAAACTGCCCAAAGAAAAGATCAAATCTTATTGCCTGGAATATTTCATGAATCGCCTCGATTTTTTATTTTTGACTAAGGGATATCGGTATGACCTCATAGAGGCCGCGTTATCTCCAGGCATCGATAATATTTATTTTTCCTATTTACGGGTCAAAGCCCTGGACAGCTTGAAAGAAAGTCCGCAGTTCGAACCTATGATCCTTATCGCGAAAAGAGTGAACAATATTCTCCGAGGTCAACCTGGGTATAAAGTCAGGTCAGAACTTCTTATTGAAAAAAGAGAACGGGAGCTTCATACCTCATTTTTGATCATTAAAGAAAATGTATCGCCTCTAATAATGAAGGGAGAATTTTCCAGGGCGCAAAAAATGATCTTTCGGATGAGACCTATGATCGATGGGTTTTTTGATCACATTCTGGTTATGTGTGAGGATAAGACATTACAGAGGAACAGGCTGGCCCTACTTCAGGAAATATCAAAACTATTTTATCAGATTGCGGATTATTCCAAGGTTGTTGTGTCTGATTAGCCTGCTTTATTCATAAAAACTGCCGATAGCCGTCTTTGTCCTCTTCGTCATTCCCGTGTAAACGGGAATCCAGTTTTTTGAGTTCTTTGAGCTCATTGAGTTTGTTGAGTTAAA
>DAOVDI010000107.1 GCA_030669585.1 Acidobacteriota bacterium | reverse complement strand
TCATTGAAGTCGACCGTTTGTCCGGATATGGGTTTTTTCAAAATACTAAAGAAAAAGACCTTGTCGACAAGTGGTGAGGAGTATCATCTTTACTATGACAAAAAATTGTGCATTCTGTTGTAAGTTGTTCATTATCCGCTTTTCTTAGGCCCTCATCTGCATGATTTTTCCACAGTCTTTTCAACAATTTTTGTGGAAAAAATCCTTATTTCTTGTCTTCGCTAAAAATTCCGTACACAAGATCTTCGCACATACCGTCAGGACTGTCCAAATCCTTGACCCCCTCGAGTAAATCTTTCAATTCCAGTATCTCCTCGGCCACGATCAACTTAATCAGAGGTTTATTGTCGATATCTGTTGTCAGCTCGATTCCCCGGTTTTTTTGAATGAGAGTTACAAAAACATCTTCTTTTTTGATGTGATAGATCTGACTGTTCAGATTTAGCCTGTGAACAAAAAAATCTTCATTATTAAACGCCTGTAATATACGCATGCGTATAAAATCAGAAATATGAACAGATGGGAAATTCAACTGAATGCGGCATCCAATCTCATCCTCCCTTGCCAGTTTTTGGTTTCTCAGTCCGTTTCCACCATCAAAACTTTTTATAAGTAGGGGAGGAGCAATAATACTGGCTATCAGAAGAGTCATGATCGCAACTCCAAACATGTCCTGACCAATGGCTCCTGATGAAAGTCCTATGCTTGCCACAATAAGAGTTACTTCGCCCCTGGGCAGCATGCCTGCACCTATACGTAAAGCCCCCTTTATATTAAAACCCGCTAAAAAAGCAGGAATCCCGCATCCAACAATTTTCCCAACGATCGCACATGCCGTATATATTAGTCCAAAAATGAAAATACTTCCCAGGAGGGAAAAATCCACCATCATTCCCATAACACAGAAAAAAACGGGCACCAAAAATTGATAAACACCATAGAGTCTCTCCCGCAGCTCATCTGCCATATCTGTTTGAGACAGGGAAAGCCCAACAACATAAGCGCCGATGATCATGGCCAATCCTGCCATTTCTGCCAGTCCTGATAGGAATAAGGCAATACCCAGTGCAACACCAGCCATGGCATCGTTGGAACGGAGCCACTTCAATCCCTTTGATATTTTCTTTGCAAACAAAATTCCCAGAATTGTTAGTATTAACCAAAAACCAAATGCTTTGATTGCGATAAATGCTATTTTTCCCCATTCAACTTGTCCTCCGCTGTGGCTGATCTTTGTGATCCCTACAACAATAGCCAGAATTATGATGCCGATCACATCGTCCAGAACTGCCCCTGCAAGGATTGTTACGCCTTCCGGAGAGGACAGTTTTCGTTTTTCGCTTAATATGCGCGCTGTGATCCCCACAGATGTTGCAGTTGACAGTGTTCCGAGAAAAAGAGCAGTGGGTGACATAAATGAATCAACACCTGGAAGCAGAAGAACAGCAACCATATCCCCCAGGAAAAATGACAGAACAACGCCCCCAAGCCCCACAAGACTGCCTATACCGGAAAATTTGAGAAAAGTAGGCAGATCAGTTTCCAGTCCTGCTAAAAAGAGCAATACTATAGAAGCAACCACAGCCAAACCATAAAGTTCAGGGGAAATAGGAAGAACTGCATCTATTTTCGGAAACAGAGGCTGGTTTAAAATAGGTATTGAAAACGCACCCAATGCATATGGGCCGATGACCATGCCAGCCACTAATTCCCCTAGTACACGCGGTTGTTTTAAATACCGTGAAAAAATGAGGCCGAAAATTCTGGCCGCTATTACGATGATGGCAAGCTGGAGGACCAGTGTTGTCATAAGATGGCCTATATCGTTGCCTGATGTATGGTCAGAAGCAAATACACAGGAAAACGAGAATAGAAACAGTCCAAACAGTATAAAAAAACGCCTTAAGATCATAATCACCCTTTATAATAAGATGTCTAAAATATCTCTGCTTGAATTAGCGTTCAGCAGTTTTTCTCTTGTTTCTGTATCCTTCAGCAGTTTGGACACTTCAGCCAGGAACTGGAGATGTGGACCGGAATGGCTCTGGGGAGAGAGCGTCATAATAAAAATTCTTGATGGTTTTTTATCCATAGAATTAAAATCCACTCCGTGTGAAGTGCGTCCGATGGCAGCAACCAATTCAGTTATTTCATCTGATTTGCCGTGAGGGATGGCAATGCCATTTTCCATTCCAGTGGACATTTTGTTTTCTCTGGCCATGACTGCCTTTAATGCGGCCCTTTTGTTTTTTAATTTCCTATTGGCAGCAAGACGCTCAATGAGCTCTACGATAATACCTTCCTTTGTATTTGCTGTCATGTCCGGAAAAACCGTATCCTCTGTCAGCAATTTTTTGAGTATTTTTTTCACAAGCTGTCCTTAAAAATCAGGATAAATCTGTCTGATTTAGATGTCAACACATACAGAACAAAAGTAGGTTTTTTTTTGAATAGTTCCAGCAGAAAATCAAAAAGTCAAAATAAGGGAAAATTCTTGTGATTTTTACTATAATGAGGATTCACTCTTATTCTGGAGACAAAAATGGAAATGTACAGCATGGACTATATCCGAAGCCAGATCATAGGGAAAGACCTTCTATTCAAGACTCCTTTCGGATATCGAAATATGTTTTATGCGGATTATACGGCTTCAGGCCGCACGCTTTCCTTTATCGAAGAAAAAATTCTGAGTATTCAGAAATCTTATGCCAATACACATACAGAGGATGATTACTCAGGAAAATACATGACCCGCCTCATTCATGGCGCTGAAGAACACATAAAAAAAATGGTGAATGCGGGTAAGAACGGAAAGATTTTCGCAGTTGGCTCAGGTTCAACCGGAGCTCTAAAAAAATTACAGGAGATCATCGGTGTATATATTCCCCCGGTAACAAAAGAGCGGATCAGCAGACTGCACAATGATCGTGATCAAAAAATCGCTTCTCCATTAAGATCAATTGAAGTAAAAAGACCTGTAGTCTTTATCGGACCTTATGAGCACCATACCAATGAATTGATGTGGCGAGAGGCTTTTGCAGATGTAGTGGTCGTTTCATTGGATGATTCAGGTATGATCGATCTGGAAGATCTGGAAAACAAATTATCCTCTCTCAAGTATCAGGGCAGAACTAAATTTGCTTCCTTTTCCGCAGGATCAAATATCACAGGAATCAGAACCAAAGTCTATGATATTGCCTGTATCTGCCATCGATATAATGTTTTTATTTTTTTTGATTATGCAGCTATTGCTCCCTATGTAAAGATCGATATGAACAGAGATCCTGATTCTTATTTTGATGCGATCTTTTTTTCGCCACACAAGTTTCTGGGAGGACCGGGAAGCAGCGGAATTCTTATCATCCATGACAAACTTTACAGGAAAGACCTCCCCCCAACCACTGCCGGAGGAGGAACAGTTATTTACGTGGGTTCCCGGTATCATGATTTTGCCGATGATATCGAAGCCCGTGAAAAAGCCGGAACGCCACCCATCCTTCAGACCATAAAGGCGGCTTTTGCCATGGAACTCAAGGAGAAAATAGGCATTCAGCTTATTAAAGAAAAGGAAAGAACCAATTTTTCTTATTTTCTGAAAGGGTTAAAGACAATCCCGAATATTCAGATCATCGGAACCTATGACGATAACATCCAAACTCCGATCTTCTCCTTTAATATCGGACATAAAGACAGGATCCTTCATCCCAAGTTTGTAACAAAATTACTGAATGATCTGTTTGGCATTCAGTCCAGGGCCGGATGCAGTTGTGCGGGCCCATATGGCCATTTTCTTCTAGGGATAGATGAAAACACTTCCAGCCAATACAGAGATTTAATAGTTGAAGGTTACAACGGGACAAAACCGGGATGGGTCCGGATCAATATTCATTACACCTTTACCAGAGAGGATATCGTTTTCCTCTTGAAGGCAATATCGTTTATTGCGCAAAAGGGACATTTATTTCTTCAAAAATACATTTTCAATATAAAGACGGCAGAATGGAAATATCTGGGATTTGAGGAAGAAGATATAGTTTTTTCACTGGACAACAGGTTTGATACAAAATCCGCAGATATGTCAATGCTGCTTGAAACGAGGAGAGAATACCTGAACGAAGCAAATAGAATTTCCGAAGATCTCAAATCTTCAGAAGAAACAGAATTTGTTATTGACAACGAAAAAATCGAAAAATTAAAATTATTCTATTACATCCACTCCACCTAACTTGGATTATTCACGGGTCGAGGAAAGCCCAAGGAAAAACAGTCTATTGAGGTCCATAGAAGTCTATTGAAGTCGTAGAAGTCCATAGAAGTCTATAAGAGTTTATTGGGTTCGTTGTGTTCTTTGGGTTATTTTAATAAAATTTACCTCAATGAACTCAAAGAACTGGATTCCCGTTTACACGGGAATGACGAGACAAACGAGAGTACGAGACAAACGAGATAAACGAGAGTACGAGACAAACGGGATAACCAGACAAACGAGATGAACGATTTTTTCCTACTGCGAACGGACGGCATCGCAGCAGATGGGATAAGATCGGCTCATAAATTGTTCAGGCTCGCTTGGGTTATTCACGGGTCGATATGCACGGCGTGGCGCATGAAGCCGTATTAATATACTGCGAATGCGCCGCAACAAAGCAGATCAGCCTGCCCGAAGGAGAAAAAGACAGAAAGAAAGGGTTCAAGGATTCAAGGGGTCAAGGGTTCGAGTATTTTTTTCTAACAATTTAATAATGGATTTTTATAGTGTTTTTATTGTGTCTTGTTGATGTAAGTGCCTGGACTATTTACGAGTCGAGGTTGATGCATCTGCAAGAGGCTGTTCGTGAAGCCGTATTTATATACTGCGAACGGACGGCATCGCAGCAGATGGGATAAGATCGGCTTGTAAATTGTTCAGGCTAGAAGTGGTAGCCTAACAGCTTCCAATAATACAAAAACCACAAAAACAGAACTTCTGCCAGAAAGATCAGTGTAAAATGAATACGGGAACATCTGTTCCAATAACCTTTAATCCAGGCTAAAACCATAAATGCAAAACTCGTTATTCCCAGCACCGCCGCCAGTAAGGGGAATATCAATACAACCTTCATGGCAGTCGGAACTCCATACATGATACTGTATGGATCACTCATAATGCTCACAAAGCCCAGCAAAAAAAGGATATTCAGGCCGCTCATGGTGCCGGCTGACCATCGTGCAGCTTTGGAACCTTTGTCGAACTCGAAGTTCAATCCACAGATTTTTCTCCTGAGAGCTCCAACAGGCCAGCATAAAACAGACAAAAAGAAAAATCCGGTCAAACCTAATATAAAAAAATGAAACCCAGGTGTTTCGTGCCATCTCATCCTGTCAAATGCAAAATACGGGGCTCTACCGATAAAAACATTAGTGATCGTTCCATCCTTGTCAGCACTAAATAAAAGCTGATCCTGTCCATCATATTCTTGATAGATTAGATCTCCTTTTTCAATCCACCGTCTTGTCTCTCCCTCCATAGAAGTCAATAAAGACCCGTCTTTATCCGCCTTAACGTTCATGGTCATCATCAGCACAGCTATCTTTTCGTAGGAGCTATGCACAATTCTGTTAATGCTGTACGTGCCAAGCAGCCGCCTCATTTTTTTCCTGGCATCTTTTGAAGGCTCCAGGGCAGGCACACTCTCTGCAGGAAAATAGCGGTCCATTATGGCATTAAAACACTGAAAACGGGAACTACCTCCTCCACCCACACTGTTGTAAGAAACAAAAAAACCAAAATCCTCTTCAGGAATCAGCACAAGCAGGCTGTGAAAAAGCAGTGTGTCTCCTCCGTGCCCGATGGTCGAAAGTCCATTAATACTGTACTCCCAGAATCCATGGGCATTGCCGTCTATCCTTGGATCATGAGCAAAAAATCGTGTATGCATCTCTCTAGCAGTTTCTTCCTGCAAGATCCGGTTGTTTACGCCCTGCCCTAAATAGAGGTGAGCGATCATAAATTTGGCCATATCATCGGCCGAGGCGCTTAAAGACCCGGCAGGAGCCATTCCGTTGATCAATTCAAATTCCTGGGATACAAACCGGCCTTTTTCATACTTGTATCCGACAGACATATCTTCAGCCAGATTTGTTGGCACAGGCTGCCGGAAGGTGCTTTGGTTCATACCGAGAGGTTTAAAGATATGTTCTTCGACATATTCTTCAAATGGAAGACCAGAAACAGTCTCAACGATATATCCCGCAAGAGCTGTTCCGTAATTGGAGTAGGCAGTAAATCTGCCCGGCGGCATGACCCTCTCCGGGATGTGATCAGCAAGAAATTTACCCAAGGGCTCAAGGTCTTCGGCTTTTCTAACAGACATCCCAGTAATCACCTCTTCAAATCCCGGCGAATGGGACATCAGATCTTTAAGAGTGATGGCCTCAGGGTAGGTTTCCGGGATCTTAAAATCCTTCAGGTACTTATTGATGTCTGTATCCAGGTCCAGCTTCCCCTGTTCAAACAACTGCATAACTGCGGTCCATGTAAAAAGTTTAGAAATAGACCCGGGGCGGAACATGGATTTTTCCGCACTGACCGGTTTCTTTTTTAACACATCCGCATAACCGTACCCTTTGGACAAAAAAAGTTCGCCATTTTTGACTACAGACACGGTCGCGCCTGCAATGTGATTTACCCTCATGTGTGTGGTCATAATACCGTCCAGAAAAGCTTCGAACTCGATCGGGTCCGTAAACTTCCCCCAGGATTGAGAAAAATCAGACTGGGCGCTTACTCCTCCAAAGTTGAACAATAAAACAAGACAGATAATAAACATGTAATACTTTTTATGCTTCACAGGATATCCTCCTTTAAGCCTGCTTTATTCATAAAAACTGCCGATAACCTAACATAATTTCTTATATATAATCCAGTACCCGTTTATCTCGTTACTCTCGTTGGCGAGAAAAGTCTGTAGAAGTCTTTTGAGGTCTATAGGAGTCAATTCTTTTCACTCGAATCCTCAACCCCTTGAATCCTTGAATCCTTTAATACTATTTTTATTACCGGCATTTTTTCCCTTTC